>JBGAIS010000251.1:0-4223 GCA_044225355.1 Casimicrobiaceae bacterium
CGCGCGGACGTTGGCGTCGAGCACGTCGAAGAGCCGCGCGCCGCCGTTGACCACGGACGACGCGTGCAGCTCGCGCAGTCCCTCGAGGCGCGGCACCTGCGCGACCTCGCAATAGCCCAGGGACTCGAATCCCGGGTACGGGTAGTTGCCGACGGCGCGCGTCACGGTGACGCGCGCGTCGACGGTCGCGGCCAGCGACTCGATCCACGCGGAGACTTCCGTCATGCCGCGCGCCAGGGCGCGCAGCACCGCCTGCGGCGTTCGATCGCCGCACGTCGCGGTGAGATACGCGAGCGCGTCGCTCTCGTCGAACGCGATGCGTATGCCGCCCGCGGAGACGATCGACAGCCCGCCGGGGTCCGCCATCTTCTCGACCAGCAGCACGCGAAGCCCGCACGCGCGCGCCTCGATGGCCGCCGCCGCGCCCGCCGCACCGTAGCCCACGACGAGCACGTCGGTCTCGTAGCTCCGTCCATTTCGCTTGCCGTCCACGCGTTCCATCCTTTCATTTTCGAGTGAAACACTCGCCGAATCGAGCGCCCATGAAAACGCTGACCGTTCCCGAGCTTGCCGCGATGCTATCCGATGGCGGTCGCTTTCCGCATCGTCCTTTCGCGCTTTTCGACATTCGCGAAGCGGGCGAGGCCGAGCGCGGCCACGTTCCCGACGCGACGTTCCTGCCGCGACGCCAGATCGAGTTCCGGATCGCCGAGCTCGTGCCCGTGCGCGCGACGCCCATCGTGTTGTACGGCGGCGCCGACGATCGCGCGTCGCTCGCGGCGCGCACGCTGGCGGCGCTGGGCTACACCGACGTCCGCGTGCTCGACGGCGGCTTTCCCGCGTGGCGGGCCGCGGGCCACGAGGTCGTCACGGGATCGAACGTGCCGAGCAAGCACTTCGGCGAGCGTGTGCTCGTCGAGCAGCGCATCCCGTACCTCACGGCCGAGGACGTCGCGCGCAAGGTCGCGGCGGGCGAGTCGATCGTCGTCTGCGACTCGCGCACGCCCGGCGAGTACAAGCTCGCGACCATCCCCGGGGCGTACGGCGAGCCGAGCTTCGACCTCACGCTGCAGTACGCGCGACTCGCGAAGGAATACGACACGGTGGTGGTCAACTGCGCGGGACGCACGCGCAGCATCATCGGCACCGCGACCCTGCAGGTCCTGGGGCTCGATCGCGTGTACGCGCTCGAGAACGGCACGATGGGATGGGTGCTGGCGGGCATGACGCTCGAGCGCGGCGCGGAGCGGCGCCTTCCCGCGCCCGACGCGACGCAGAAGGCCGCGGGTGAAGAGGCCGCCGACAAGCTCGCGCGCGAGCACTCGATCCCGCGCGTCGACGCGGCGCAGCTCGCGCAGTGGATGGACGCCGGCGGCAAAGAGACCACCTATGTCTTCGACGTGCGCCCCGTGGACGAGTACGCCGCGGGCCACGTTCCCGGCGCGATCTGCGTGACCGGCGGCCAGGCGTGCCAGCGTACCGACGACTTCGTCGCCGTGCACTCCGCGCGCATCGTGCTCGTCGACGAGAGCGAGGCGCGCTCGCTCGTCACCGCGTACTGGTTCAAGCGCATGGGTTTCCGCGACGTGTGCGTCCTTCGCGGCGGGCTCGCGCAGTGGCAGCGCGAGGGGCGCCCGGTGGCGACCGGACGAGGGCATCGCGACCCGCTCGGCATCGACGCGGCGCGCGCTGCCACGAAGGGCCTGTCGATCGACGCGTTCGCGGCGTGGCGCCGAGATCACCCCGAGGCCGCGCTCATCGACGTCGGCACGAGCCGCCAGTTCTCTGCGGCGCACGTGCCGGGCGCGCGCTGGCTGCCGCGCGGATGGATCGAGGCGCGCGCCGGCGACGTCGCGCCGCCTTCGAAACCGGTGGCCGTGTGCGCGAGCGACGCGCAGCAGGCGTGCTTCGCCGCCGCCACGCTGGCCGCGATGGGCTACGGGGACGTCGTCTACCTCGACGCGAGCATGAACGCGTGGAAGCGCGCGGGACAGCCGGTCGCGACCGGCCTTGCGGGCGAAGCCGAGGCCAACGACGTGATCGAGCCGCCGTATCACAAGGGCCGCGATGAGATGCTGCGCTACATCGAGTGGGAGACGAAGCTCGGTCACGAGTCGCACGCGACGCGGGCACAGTGACGGGCGAGCGCCGCATGGAGACCGTCGCTACCGGCACGCAGGACCCGGCCGTCGATCGCCTCGACGCGGCCGCGCGCGTCGTCGCGACGCCGATTCCGGGCGGCAGCATCGTGTGGCGCTCGTGGGGCGAAGGCCCGCCGCTTCTCCTCGTGCACGGAGGCGTCGGCTCGTGGCTGCACTGGATCGCCAACATCGAGGATCTCGCGCGCGATCACCGCGTGGTGGCGGTGGACCTGCCCGGGCTCGGCGACTCGAGCGAGGCGCCCAAGCCGCACACTGCGGAGGCCATCGCGGAGCTCTTGCGCTCGGGTATCGACACCGCCATGGGCGAGGACGAGCCGCTGACGATCGCGGGATTCTCCCTCGGCGGCGCCATCAGCACGCCGCTCGCGGCGATGCTGGGCGCGCGCGTTCGCAGGCTCGTGCTGTGCGGGCCGAGCGGCATGGGCGCCATGTGGCAGAACACTCCGGCGCGTCCCGCGAGGCGGCGCCCCGACATGACCGACGCCGAGCTCCTCGACCGCGCGCGGGAGAGCCTCGTGCTCACGATGATCGCGGACCCCGCGCACGTCGACGCGCGGGCGGCGGCGGTGCAGCGCAAGCTCCTCGACCAGGACCGGCGGCTTCGCGGCGACGTCATCTCGTACACCGAGGTCGTGCTCGACGCGCTGCCCACGCTGCATCCGTCGACGCGCGTCGTCATCGTGTTCGGCGAGCGCGACGTCTACGTTCACCCGAACGTCTACGGATGCCGCGATACCGTGGTGCGCCGCTTCCCCCATGTCGCGACGCACGTGGTGCCGGGCGCCGGCCACTGGGTCCAGTACGAGGGCGCCGCGACCGTCAACCCTATCCTGCGCGGCCAGCGCGAAGGCACGACCGCATGAATCCGTTCGTCGACAAGACCTACGGCCAGGCGCTCGACGACCTCGCGGCGCGCTACGGCGATCGCGTCGCGCTGCGCTTTCGCGACCGCACGTGGCGCTTCCGCGACGTGCGCGACGAGATCGAGCGCGCGGGGCGCCGCCTGGCCGATCTCCCCCTCTCGCCCGGCGACACCATCGCGCTGTGGCTCACGAACCGTCCCGAGTTCCTGTGGATCTGGCTCGCCGCCGCGCGTCGTGGCCTCGTGGCCGCGCTTCTCAACACGCGCCTCAAGCCCGACGAGATCGCGTACCAGCTCGAGCATTGCGAAGCGCGCGCGGTCGTCATTCCGGGCAGCGGCGCCTATCGCGATTTCCTGGCCGACCTCTCGACGCTATGCCCCGAGATCGCGTCGGGCGACCCCGATGCGCTCACCTGCGCGAGGCTGCCGGCGTTGCGCAGCGTGGTGTGCGTCGATCCCGCGTCGGCGCACTACGCCGGCGTGACGCCCTGGGCGCGCGAGCCCGCGGCGCAGACCCGCGTGCCGCCCGACGCCACCGACCCGTCGCGGCCCGCGCAGATCATCTATACCTCGGGCACCACGGCGCTGCCGAAGGCCGTGCAGCTCACGCACTGCGTGTGGCGCAAGGCCTTCGACCACGGCAGCCGCTTCGCGCAGACGCAGGACGACCGCGTCTACATCTGCATCCCGCTCTTCACGGTCCTCGCCAACGTGAATGGCGTGCTCACGTTCTGGTCCCGCGGATCGAGCGTCGTGATCGAGGAGCGCTTCGACGCGGCGACGATGCTGCGCGACCTCGAGCGCGAGGGCTGCACGGCCGCGTACCTCCTGCCGCTCATGGTCGACCAGATCGTGCGCCACCCGGACTTCGCGAGCACCGACTTGTCGCGCCTGCGCACGGGCATCGTCGCCACCAGCGACCCCGCGATCCTCGACACCGCGATCAACAAGCTCGGCATGCGCGGCATGATCGCGAGCTACGGCATGACGGAGACGTCGAGCGCCGTGACGCGGACGTTCTGGGACGATCCCATCGAGGTGCGGCTGCACACGCAAGGTCGCCCGCTGCCCGACATCGAGGTGCGCATCGCCGATCCCGCGACGAACCTGCCGCTGCCGGCGGGGGAGACGGGCGAGATCCAGGTGAAGGCGTACTGCGTCACGCCGGGCTACTACCGCAATCCCGAGGCGACGCGCGC
>JBGAIS010000252.1:0-4218 GCA_044225355.1 Casimicrobiaceae bacterium
GCGCGGGTCCTCGCGAATGACGCGCCCGGTCGCCGCCTCGAAGTGCACGCCCTGCCCCACCAGCGCGACCTGATCGCTGCCGGCGCGAAAGACGCTCACGTACGCATTGCGATCGCCCACGTGCTCGATGGTGAGGAGCCCCACCTCGCCCGGCATGCCGCGAAGCGCCCATCGCCGTTTCGCCTCGGTCACCATCGCGTCGACCGACGCCATGGGCGCAGCGACACCCGCGGGCTCGTGCGGAAGGCCCGTGCGCGCGGCCTCGACGGCCTCGTGCCGCTTGGCCAGCGGCCGGTACATCGTCTCGCTGACGGGAAGGTACGTCGCCGCGAACACCACGAGTCCCGTCAGCGGAAAGAAGAAGTGGAAGGGCAGCGCCGCGATGCCGGTGAGGTTGTGGAGGTCGAGCACGCCGCGCTGCGTGCGGGCGCGCGGCCGGAACGTGAAGAGCTCGCGGAAGATCTTGCGATGCATCACCACGCCAGTGACCAGCGCCACGAGCATGACGAGCGCGGCGAAGCCGACGATCCAGTAGCCGAGCTCGTTCCAGTCGATGTGCAGGCTGTAGTGCATGGGGTAGAAGAACTCGCTGCCGAGCTTCCACTGGCCCTCCGGGAGCACGCGGCCCGTGCGCGGGTCCACCGTGGCCCAGCCGTGCACGTGCATGTGGTCGTCGCCCGCATCCTTGGGCTTGTTGTCGATCGCGAATTCGCCGCCGATGTCGAGCACCGGGTCGCGGTGCGTCGTGTAGGCGTAGAGCGAGGTGAGCGGCAGGGTGTCGGGATGCGCGATGGGTCCGTGCACGCGAGATGCCGTGGCGGCCATGTCGCGCGGATGCGCCCGAAGCTGCGCGAACACGGGCGCCAGCACGCGGTCGTACGACGGCATGGGCTGCGCCGCGAAGCGCGTGCCCGGGATCGCCCAGCGGTCGAACTCGCGGTCGAACACCGAGAGCGCGCCGAAGAAGAAGCAGACCATGAGCACGAAGCCCAGCACGAGGCCGAACCACGTGTGGACCCAGGCCATCGACAGTCGGAACGTGCCGAGCATGGCGGTGAGCTACGCGAGGCCGCGCGTGAGGCACCACGCGAGGCCGGTCATCGCGGCGCCGCCGCCCGCGAGGACGATCCACGCGCGCATCGCGCTCGCCGCCGCGAAGGCCCAGCAGAAGGCCGCGACGTATACGAGGAACGCGACGAGATAGGCGAACGTGCGGGCGTCCGCATACGACACGCCGCTCCGGACGAGGAGAGCGATGGCGAGCGTGACGACGCCCCAGACGAAGAGCAAGCCGCCCGCCACCGCGGCGCCGGCCCTGGCGAGGGCCTCCGCCCGCCGTCGCGCCGGCGTCGGGCGGCCCTTTCGCGCCGCGACGACGGCTCCCGCCGCCGCGCTCAATCGAACGTCATCCTGAACGAGACCGCGAAATTGACGGGCGGGCCGTAGTAGCTGTTGTCGTACTGGTCGAGCACGAAGTATTTCCTGTCGAACACGTTGTTGGCGTTGAATTGCAGCGAGGCACGCGGCGTGAACTGGTAGCGCGCCATCAGCGACACGAGCGTCACCGCGTCCTGCTGGAAGTTCGTGGGGCCATCGGGCGAGCCCACGATCGTGCTGGTGGCCGATTGCCAGTTTACCCCCGCGCCCAGGGTGAGGTTGGGGACGTACTCGCGAGGCTGCCAGGTGGCGAACGCGCGCACGAGCTGGTTGGGTATGAACGTGCGGAACGACTGTCCCGACCGGTCCGTCATCCGGTAGTACGTCCATCCGAGCGTCGCCTGGATATTGTTCGTGATCCGCCCCGCGAGATCGACCTCGAAGCCGCGCGTGCGGATGCCGTCGACGCCGATCGACACGCTCGAGCCGTCGGGCAGCAGGATCGGCTGCCCCGTCTCGGGGTCGAGCACGGGCGCCGCGACGTTGTTCTGCTCGGTGTCGAAGAGCGTGAGCGACGTCGTCAGGAGGCCGTCCATGTGCTCGCCCTTGATGCCGATCTCGTAGCTGTTGCCGTCGACGGGGTCGAGGTAGTGTCCGGTGATGTCGCGCGCGTTCTGCGGCTTGAAGGTGCCGGTGTAGCTCGCGTAGGCCGAGAACTGGCGCGAGAAGTCCCACACGATGCCGGCATAGGGGATGAAGCGGGAGAAGTCGTAGTTCGAGTTGACGGGCGTGTCGTAGGCGTAGATGGAGTCCACTTTCCAGCGCGCATAGCGGCCCCCGACGATGACGTGCAGCGGATCGGCCACCGAGAAGCGCGCGGCCGCGTACACCGCGTCCTGGTCCGTCTTGATGTCGGCGATCTGGTACGACGGGAGGAACGTCGGACGCGGATAGCTCCCGTTCCACTCGAAGAAATTGCCGGTGGGAGGCAGCGGATACTCGGGATCGGCCGCGTTGCCGATGTTCTTCGCGCGCGATCCGTTGGCGCCGACGACCAGCGAATGGCGCCGGCCGAAGAGCTCGAACGGCCCCGTGGCGTACACGTCGAGCGACGTTTCCGTGATCTTGCCGTCGCCGGCGTACGCGTAGGGCTCGAGGCCCTCGCCCGTGACGGGGTCGGGGAAGCCGTACACGTAGAACAGCGCGAGGTTCTCCTCGTACTGGCGGCGGCTCAGCGTGCCGCGCGCGATCCATCCGTTGTCGAACGTGTGGCTCAGCTCCGCGAAGGCGGTCTGCGTCTTGCGGTTCCAGAAGCTCCAGTCCGTCGCGGTGGTGACCGATCGCGGCCAGTCGGCGAGCTGCCCGTTGGACAGGAACAGCGGGAACGAACCCCACGTGTTGGAGCGCGGCTGGTTGTCCTGGTAGTCGTAGCCCACGGACAAGCGCGTCTTCGGGCCGAGGTCCGCGTCGACGATGCCGTACAGCACGTACGTCTTCTTGTGATAGAGGTTCTGGTAGGACTCGGTATCGGACGCGACGCCCACGAACCTCGCGCGGACGCTGCCGGCGTCGTTGAGCGGCGCCGACGCGTCGACCACCGCGCGCGCCTGCTGCCACGATCCGGCGGAAAGGTCGAAGGTCACGACCGGCGAGCGGCTCTCGGCGTGCTTGCGGATGAGGTTGATCGACGCCGCGGGGCTGCCCGTGCCCGTCATGAGGCCGGTCGCGCCGCGCACGACCTCGATGCGCTGGTAAGGGGCCGTGTCGAGCGTCTCGTCGATGGAACCCGTGTTGAAGCTCGAGATCGCCGGTACGCCGTCGTACATGAGCGAGTCGACGAGGAAGCCGCGCGAGTAGAAGAGCACGCGCTCGCTGTCGTACGCGTTCGAGTAGATGCCCGCGATGTTGTCGAGCACCTGGCGCACCGACCACAGGTCCTGGTCGTCCATGCGCTGGCGCGTGATGATGGTGACGGACTGCGGCGTCTCGCGCGGCGACAGGTCGAGCTTGGTGGCCGACGAGGTCGAGCGCACGCTGTAGTTGTCCTCGCGCCGGCCGCTCACGCTGACGGGGTCGAGCGTCACGGTGTCCTGCTTTTGCTCCTTCGCCTTCGAGTCCGCGTCGGTCGCGGGCGGGTCGGCAGCCGCGGCCTCGAAGGAAAGGGCGGCGCCGAGGGCAAGGAGGAGCGCGGGAAGGCGCAAACGGGAGATGCGCTGGGGCGGTCGGTGGCGGGCGAGCGGGCGGGACGGCGGCATGAGCGTCGAGGGCAGGTCCATGTTTGTCGGTGTTGGCACGGGAAAGGGGGCAAAGCGCCGGCGCACCGGTTTCGTCGAGGGCGTCGCAGCGTGTTCGGTCATTTCCTAAATGCGAGTGCTTCTCATTATTATACGCATCCTTACTGGGGGAATCGAGAGGTCCCGCGAATTCGCCGCGCTCCCGCCCGGCGCAAGACGACCTGCGGGGCCGCCGCGACCGCATGGCGGGTCCCGCATCGGGGGGCCTCGCCCACGGCCATGTCACACTACGGCCGATGTCCCCGATCGCCTTCGACAACACCTACGTCCGCGACCTCGAGGGCTTCTACGTGCCGTGGAAGCCCGCGACCGCGCCCTCCCCGCGCCTCGTCTTCGTCGACCGGACGCTGGCCGTCGAGATCGGCCTCGACGTCTCGTCGCTCGACGAGGAGGCGCTCGCGCAGCTCTTCTCGGGCAACGCGCTGCCTGCGGGTGCGCAGCCCATCGCGCAGGCGTACGCGGGACACCAGTTTGGCGGCTTCTCGCCGCAACTGGGCGACGGCCGCGCGCTCCTCGTGGGCGAGGTCGTCGATCGCCTCGGCGTGCG
>JBGAIS010000013.1:0-36106 GCA_044225355.1 Casimicrobiaceae bacterium
CGCCCGTCGCGGTGCTCACGAAGCGCGACGTGGCCGCGCCGACGCAAGCGCTCCTCGACGCGCGGCTCGACGCGCTGCTCGACCGCGTGCCGCCCACCGTCGACATCGTCGCCGTGGACGCAACGCACGCGTCCGCGGCCGACGTCCTCGCGCCGTACCTCGGCCGCGGCACGACGCTCGTGATGCTGGGCTCGTCGGGCGCCGGCAAGTCGACGCTCACCAACACCCTCCTCCGCGAGGCCGTGCAGGACACGGGCGCGGCGCGCGAGCACGACGGCCGCGGCAAGCACACGACCACGGCGCGATCGCTGCATCTCCTCGCGAGCGGCGCGTGCGTCATCGACACGCCCGGCGTGCGCACGCTGCAGCCCGACAGCAGCGCGGCCGTCGCGGGCGCGTTCGACGACGTGGCGTCGCTTGCGCTGCAATGCCGCTTCCGCGATTGCCGTCACGAGGCGGAGCCGGGGTGCGCGGTTCGCGAGCACGTCGACGCCGATCGCCTTCGCAATTACCACAAGCTGCAGCGCGAGACGCGGCGCGAGTCCTTCACCGCGCTCGACCGGCAGCGCGAGGTCGCGATGTGGAAATCGCGCGGTCGCGCCGCTGCTGCGCGCATGAAAGCGAAGCGCGGCGATTGACCCGGCATGCCGATGGTCGCAGAATCGCCCGGCCGCTCGCGTGTCCGGACGCCCGTCCTTGTACGCGACAAATCGCGTCCTTCAACCACCGTCCGGGAGTTCGTCGTGAAGAAATCGCTCGTCTCGCTCAGCATCGCAACCGCGCTCTTCGCCGCCTCCACGGCCGCGGAGCCCGTCGAATACGTGAGGGTCTGCTCGCTCTTCGGCGCGTCGTTCAACTACGTGCCGGGAACGGACACGTGCACCAACGCGCTCACCGGCGACACTCGCGTGGTGACCGAGGGTGGCGTGTGGCGCTCGCTCCTGCCCTACCCGGAAGGGAAATGGACGACGCTGCCCACGCTCGAATGCGGCATCGGGCGCTACGTGTCGCTCGGCAGCTTCGCCGCCGGCGACTTCACGAGCAACGTCTGGAACCGCAAGCAGACGCGCGGCGTGAACGTGCCTACGCGCGCGGGAGAGTTCGTGTCGAAGGTGATCATGAGCGGCGGCTTCTACGATCCGAAGCTCACGAGCCGCGGCGGCGTCACGGGCGCCAACGGATTGTGCGTGCGCAGCGTCGACCCCAACGTCTACGAGTTCCAGGGAGGCGAGCTCGTGAACCCGCCGTTCGGCAACGGCATGCTTCCCATCGGGTGCGTCGCGAACTCGCGCATCCTCAACATGCCCGCGTCGTACGTCGTCGCCGCCACGGCGGCGTATCCCAGCATCGACAGCTACTACAAGGACGCCGACGGCACCACGGCGGGGCCGTACACGTACGGCTCGCAGCTCGTCGTGACCACCGACTTCGGCTCGACGCTGTTCACGCAGCTCCAGTACACCGATCTCGCGACGCAGGTCGCGAAGCCGCTCGCGGGCCGGGTGAACGTGGCGGTGTGCATCGACCAGGGCATCATCACGACCCCGGGCGGCATCGGACGCTGACGCCACGGCGCAGACGCGCGGCGGCAACGGTCACGCCGCGCGCATCACCGGCCCCGACCACGCGAGCGACAGCAGGAGCGCCGCGAGCAGCAGCACCGCCGCGGCGCCGGCGAACAGCGACGATATCTCGACGTCCTTGCGCTCGAGGACGAGCCGGCTGTTGAGGTCGCGGTAGATCTTCTTGAGCTCCGCGGCGGTGCTCGCCTGGAAATACGCGCCCTTCGTGATGTCGGCGATGGACTGCAGCGTCTCCTCGTCCAGGCGTACGAACACGGACCAGCCGTCGCCGCGCACCATGGCGCCCTCCTTGGTACCGAAGCCGACGGTGAAGACACGCACCCCGCGGTCCGCGACCATGCGCGCCGCATCGATGGGCGACGGGCCGATCATGCTCTTGCCGTCGCTCATGAGGATGATGGCGCCGGTATCGAACGAGCCCGGGGGCACGGGCGCGACGTTGCTCGCCGGCGGCGGCTTCAGCGTGAACTGCCGCGGGTCGCGCATGTTGCTCACGTTCTCCCACTTGAAATCGAGCGACTGCAGGTCGATGCCCGCGTCGGGCATGAGCGTGGCGAGCGCCGTGTAAAGCGCGCTGCCCGTGGCCGTGCCGCGCTGGAGCTGGAAGCGGTCGATCGCGGCCAGGAGCTCCTCGCGGTCGGACGTCGGCGGCTGCACGACCACCGCGTTGGCGCCGAACGCGACGAGGCCCACGCGGACGTCGGCGGGCCGCTCCTCGATGAACGTCC
This sequence comes from Casimicrobiaceae bacterium, assembly GCA_044225355.1. GTDB lineage: Bacteria > Pseudomonadota > Gammaproteobacteria > Burkholderiales > Casimicrobiaceae > VBCG01. The sequence goes on from JBGAIS010000013.1 coordinate 2,312, forward strand.
GTGCAGCGATCTGCGCCGCCGTGAGGCGGTTGGGGTCGACATCGTCGGCCGCCATGCTGAGCGAGACGTCGACCGCGAGGATGACCGTCTGGTGCATGGACGGCAGCGTGACCCGCGCCTGCGGCCGCGCCACCGCGACGATGGCCGCGACGACGGCGAGCAACAGCAGCGCGGGCGGCACGTGCCTGCGAATACGGGAGCTTCGGCCTATGGCCTGGCGCACGAGGTCCACGCTCGCGTAGCGCACCGCCGCCTTCTTGCGCCGGCGGAGCGCCCAGACGTAGGCGACGACCAGCGCCGGCGCCAGGGCCAGGAGCCACAACATCTCGGGCCAGACGAATCCCATCGTGTCGAGTCTACGCGCTGCGGAAAGGGTCGCGAGGAAAGGAAGCGGCGCCGGCGGACCGCCAGACGCGAGCTTACCCAACTTCGCGGGCGACCTGGGTCGGCGGATGGCCTTTCGTCATCGGCGGGACACCGGGCCAGGCTCGGGCTTCGACAGCGACGGCTCGCCTTAGTTGCTCCTTGAATGGCCGCTTCGGTGGCCGTCTCAGTTCGCTCCTCCCCACCCCTGTAAGATCCGCCCATCCCCGTCCGACCATCCGGCGACAGGAGGTCGTTCCATGCAAGGCTTGGGCTGGAAGCTTCGCCTGCGCGTCTTCGTCGAGCGCCTGTGGCAGCCCACGTTCGCGTGCATGACGTGCATGAGCGCCCCGACGTTCGCCAACGTCATCAGCGCCATCCACTGGAAGATCGCGCTCACCACGGGCGTGGGCACGGGCCTCCTCGCCGTGCTCATCACGCTCACGCCCTTGGGCCGGCTGTTCGCCCATCGCTACGGCAACGCGCTCTTGGTCGGCATCCTCACGGCCATCGCGGACGCGTGGTCGCACCCCGGGCGCTTCGGCCTCGAGTACGGCGAGGCGCTCCTCACCGGCCTCGTCTCGGCACTCCTTGCTTTGGCGGGGTCCTTCCTGCTGGAGGATCGCGCCCGCCGCCTGCGCACGCTGTGGACACGCCTGCGGGGCGCCGGGTGACGCGGCCGACGGCCGCGAGCGTCGATCCCCGCATTACGCCGCTGCTCCTCGGCGTGACGTGGCTCGAGGTGGCGGTGCTCGTCGTGGCCGGCGGCGGGCTCCTCGTGGCGAGCCCGGCCGTCGCGGGCGCGTGGCCGTGGACGCTCGCGCCCTTCAACCTGCGCTTCCTGGGCGCCGTCTACGTGGCGGCGCTGGTCGCGGCGCTCCTGCAATGCCTCTACGCGCGATGGTCGCCCGCGCGCACGGTAACGACGATGATCTTCGTCTTCACGCTGGTGGTGACGGCATGCTCCCTCGTCCATGCGTCGCGCTTCGATCCACGAAAGGTGGAGGTATGGGTGTGGTTCGTCCTCTACGTCGGCGTGTGCGTCAACGCCGGCGTGCATCTCGGCTGGTATCGCGACGCGACACCAGCAGGCTCGCGCCCCACGCCGCTCGCACGTGGCCTCCTCCTCGCGCAGGCGCTGGTGCTGGGCGCGTACGGCGTCGCACTGCTGGCGGCGCCGGACGTCGCGGCGTCGCCGTGGCCGTGGAAGGTCGACGTCTTCCACGCGCAGGTGTACAGCGTCGTGTTCCTCACGCCCGCGGCCGGAGCGCTCACCTTGCGCCGCGCCGCCGCGCGCGCCGACTGGATCACGCTCGGCGCGACGCAGGTCGCGTGGGGGCTTCTTCCCATCGCCGCGCTCGCCTGGGCCGACGCCCCTCTACGCCGCGTCGACTGGCACGCATGGCACACTTGCGCCTGGATCGCGCTCTACGCCGCCATCGCGGCGATGGGCGCGTGGATGCTCGTACAGGCCGCGCGTGCGGCCCGCCCGGAGGTGACATGAGACAGCGTCGAAGGACATCGGCCACCGCCCGCCGCTCCGTGGCATTGGCGCTCGCGGCGCCGGAAGTGATCGCGCGCAGGACGCTGCGCATGTGGCTCGCGGGCCCGCACCCCTCGAAGCGCGATCGCGACGAGGCTTTTGCCATGACCGCCGAAAAAATCGCCGCATTCAACGAGTCGTGGACCGCGATGTGGCTCGAGGCGATGCGCGCGAGCATGCGCCTAGCGTGGTCGCCGTGGTGGTGGGCGGTGACGCCCGCCCGCGCCGCGGCACGCCTTCGCGCGCACGGCGTGCGCACGATGCAGGATGTCCTCGGTGCCGGCCTCGTCCCGGTGCACCGGCGCGCCGTCGCCAACGCGAAGCGCCTGCGCAAGGCGAGATGATCGTCATCGCGCAGGCGACCGTCGACGACGCGCAGGCGATGCACGACCTGCAGCAGCGCGCGTTCGCGGAGGAAGCCCGGCGCAGCGGCACGCGACAGATCCGTCCGCTGCTCGAGCCGCTGTCCGACATCGTCGACCACATCCGTCACCAGAGCGCGATCACGGCGCGAAGCGACGGCGCGATCGTGGGCTCGATACGCGGAGTGGTCGAGGGCGGCGTCTGCACCATTCGCGCGCTGGCCGTCGACCCCTCGTGCCAGGGACGAGGCATCGGATCGCAGCTCCTCCTGGCGCTCGAGCGCTTGCACACGGGCGTCGAGCGATTCGACCTCACCACCAATACCGTCATGGAGGGCAACGTCCCCTTCTACGAGCGCCACGGCTACGTCCTGACCTCGAGCACGCGGCACTCCGACATCGTCACCCTCGCGCACATGACGAAGCCCGCGCCGGGCCGCGGCTGACGCGACGTTTCGCACCGCATGCACCTCGCCGATCTTCGCGATCGCCTCCGCTCGCACGGCGCCAAGGCGTGCCACGAAAGGCTCGTGCTTCGCGCATGGACGCGCGCGCAGCCTCTCGACAGCGGGCCGCGCCTCGCCGCCGATTTCCTGCCGCTTCGCGTTCGCAACGAGCTGCCGGCGCTCACGCAGGCCTTTTCCGACGTTGCCCGCGTACGCTCGCGGCACGTCGCGTCGGACGGCGCGATTCGCCTGCTGGTCGACCTGCATGACGGCCAGGCGGTCGAGACCGTGCTGCTGCCGCGCGACGGCGTGTGCGTGTCGACGCAAGTCGGATGCGCCGTCGGGTGCCGGTTCTGCATGACGGGGCGCGACGGCCTGCAGCGTCATCTCGGCAGCGCGGAGATCGTCGCGCAGGTGGCGCTCGCGCGCGCCGAGCGCAAGGTCGCCAAGGTCGTCTTCATGGGCATGGGCGAGCCCGCGCACAACCTCGACGCCGTCCTCGACGCCATCGATCTCCTCGGCACCGAGGGCGACATCGCGCACAAGAACCTCGTGCTCTCCACCGTCGGCGACCGCCGCGTGTTCGAGAGGCTGCCGGCCGGTCGAGTGAAACCCGGCCTTGCGCTCTCGCTGCACTCGACGCGCGGCGACCTGCGCCAGCGACTGCTTCCTCGCGCGCCGCGCATCGAGCCGCGGGAGCTCGTGGAGTCCGGCGAGCGCTACGCGCGCGCGCGACGCACTATCCCATCCAGTACCAGTGGACGCTCCTGCGCGACGTCAACGACGGCGAGGACGAGGTCGACGGCATCGTGCGCCTTGCGCGGCAAGTACGCGGTGATGAACCTCATCGCGTACAACACGGTGGAGGAACGCCGTTCTCACGGCCGTCGCCCGAGCACGCGCAGGCGATGACCGCCGCGCTCAACCGGCGCGGCATCCTGACGAAGCTCCGCGACTCCGCGGGCCAGGACGTCGACGCGGGCTGCGGGCAGCTTCGCGCGAGGACGTTGCCGATACGCGTCGCCGTCGCCTGAAGCACGTTGCGTTTATCCGTGAGGTCGCACGCCCGGGCAGCCCGCTGCGCGACGCTCCTTTGCCGCCGCTAGCGCGGTCGCCGCGAGGGCCACTCCCGATGCGGCCGCCTGACCACGCCTTTGCCGATACGGCTGCAATAGGCATGGCGCCGCCGTCGCGTCCCGCGCCGACTCCACGGACACGTAGGGCAGGCGTTTCCTAAGCGAGGTCGCGCCGCGGCGTCAAGACTTGTCGCGCGCGTCGGCCGAACGTACAGTGCGTGCCCTTCGCACCACGCTTCGCCTCATGCTGCCCTCCATCGAATCCCGCATCGCCGCCGAGCTCGGCGTGCGCGCCCCGCAGGTCGCCGCCACCATCCGCCTCCTGGACGAAGGCGCGACCGTTCCCTTCATCGCGCGCTATCGCAAGGAAGCGACCGGCGAGCTCGACGACACGCAGCTCCGCGCGCTCGCCGAGCGGCTCGTGTACCTGCGCGAGCTCGAGGAGCGGCGTGCGGCGGTGCTCGCGAGCGACGACCTGCAGGGCAAGATGACGCCCGCCCTGCGCGCGGAGATCGAGGACGAATACGAAGCAGCGCCTCGAGGACCTCTACCTTCCGTACAAGCCCAAGCGCCGCACGCGCGCGCAGGTCGCCCGCGAGGCAGGTCTCGAGCCGCTCGCCGACGCGCTGCTGCGCGACCCCGCACTCGTCCCCGAGGTCGAGGCGGCGCGATTCGTGCGCGCGGACAAGGAGCCCGCGGAGAAGCACGTTCCCGACGTCAAGGCCGCGCTGGACGGCGCTCGCCAGATCCTGATCGAGCGCTTCTCCGAGGATGCGGCGCTCATCGACGGCCTTCGCCGCCACCTCGCCGACCACGTGCTGGTCGTATCGACGATGGCCGAGGGCAAGGAGGCCGAAGGCGCCAAGATCCGCGACTGGTTCGATTTCCGCGAGCCCTGGAAGAGCGTGCCGTCGCACCGGGCGCTCGCGATGCTGCGCGGGCGCAACGAGAACGTCCTGCGCCTCGAGCTTCGCACCGCGCAGGAGCTCGCCGACCCTCCGCGGCCCTCGCCGTGCATCGGCATGGTCGCCGCTCACGTCGGCGTGTCCGATCGCGGGCGCGCGGCGGACAAGTGGCTCGTCGAGACCGCACGCTGGACGTGGACCACGCGCCTCTCGCTGCACCTCGAGGCCGAGCTGATGGCCGCGCTTCGCGTGCGCGCCGAGGACGAGGCGATCCGCGTATTCGCGCGCAACCTGCACGATCTCCTGCTCGCCGCGCCCGCGGGCCCGCGCGTGACGCTCGGCCTCGACCCGGGCATACGCACCGGCGTGAAGGTGGCCGTGGTCGACCGCACCGGGAAGCTCGTCGATACCGCGACGATCTTCCCGCACGAGCCGCGCCGCGATCGAGACTCGCCACGCTGCGCGAGCTCGCGCGCAAGCACGGCGTCGAGCTCGTCGCCATCGGCAACGGTACGGCAGCACGCGAGACGGACAAGCTCGCGAGCGACCTCATGAGCCGTCCCGGAGCTCGAGCTTTCACGCATCGTCGTGTCGGAAGCGGGGGCGTCGGTGTACTCGGCCTCCGAGCTCGCGTCGAAGGAGCTGCCGCTGGTCGACGTGAGCCTGCGCGGCGCGGCGTCCATCGCGCGCCGCCTGCAGGATCCGCTGGCCGAGCTCGTGAAGATCGACCCGAAGAGCATCGGCGTCGGCCAGTACCAGCACGACGTCGACCAGGTGAAGCTGGGACGCACGCTCGACGCCGTGGTCGAAGACTGCGTGAACAACGTGGGCGTCGACGTGAACACGGCGTCCGTGGCGCGCTCACGCACGTCTCGACTCAACCCTTCGCTCGCCGCCGCGATCGTCGGCTATCGCGATGCGCATGGCCCGTTCACCAAGCCGTGCGCAGCTCCGCAAGGTGCCGCGACTCGGCGACAAGACGTTCGAGCAAGCCGCGGGATTCCTGCGCATCCGCGACGGCGAGAGCCCGCTCGACGCGTCGGGCGTGCATCCGGAATCGTATCCTCGTCGAGCGCATCCTCGCCGACATGGGCAAGGCGCTGCGCGACGTGATCGGCGACGCCGCCCGTCTTCGCTCGGTGGATGCCGCGCGCTACGCCCGCGACGGCATCGGGCTGCCCACCGTGCAGGACATCCTGGAAGAGCTCGAGAAGCCCGGTCGCGATCCCCGGCCGCAGTTCAAGACGGCGTCGTTCGCCGACGGCGTCGAGGACCTGGCCGACCTGAAGCCGGGGATGCGCCTCGAAGGCGTCGTCACCAACGTCACCAATTTCGGCGCGTTCGTCGACGTGGGCGTGCACCAGGACGGCCTCGTGCACATCTCCGCGCTGTCGGACAGGTTCGTCAAGGACCCGCACGACGTCGTGAAGGCCGGCGACGTCGTGAAGGTGAAGGTGATGGAGGTCGACATCGCCCGCAAGCGCATCGCGCTCACCATGCGCCTCGGCGAGGACATCCCCGCCGCCCGTCGCGACCCGCCGGACACGCGCGGGTCCGGGACGCCGCGCCCTCCGCGCGCGCCCGTCCCCAAGCGCGAGCCCGCGAAGCCTGCAGGGGCGATGGCCGCCGCCTTCGCGCGCGCGAAGCCGTAAGGGCCCGCGAAGGCCGCGTCCCGGCGGATGTCACTCCGCCGGGCGCCGCGGCAACGTGCGCTACTGGCGGATCTCCGGCTCGGCGAGCTGCGCGAGCAGCAGGAGCGACTCCTGCCACCCGAGGTAACAGCCCTGCAACGGGATGACGTCGGGGATCCCCTCCTGCACGATGTCGAGCTCGACGCCGCAGAAGCACGGCTTGATGTCGACCGTCGTCTGCATCTTGCCGGGAAGGTTGGGATCGTCGAACGTCGCCGTGTAGCGCAGTCGCGCGTTCGGCACGAGCTCGACATACTCGCCGCCGAACGAATGCGCCTGGCCGGTCGTGAAATTGGTGAACGACATCCGCCACTTGCCGCCCACCTTGGGCTCCAGGAGGTGAACCTTCGCGGTGAAGCCGTGAGGCGGCAGCCACTTCTGCCATGCATCGGGATCGACGAAGGCGCGGTAGACGCGCTCGGGGGTGGCGCGGATGACGCGGTGAAGCCTGACGGTGCCTGTGGCCATGACGGTTTCCTGGAGTAAGAGGACAGCCCTCATCCCTGCGACGAACGACGACGGCGCAATTCGACACGGGGCGCCGCCTTCCGCGCCGCCGGATGCGGGACGGACTATGCTTCGGCATGATGCCATCGCCCGGCCCCGTCCCTTGGATTCGCTGATCGCCTCCGCCGCGCGGGCGCTGGCGCAAGGCGATGCGCTGCGCGCGCTCAAGAGCGTGTCCTTGCGCGACGACCCACCGGCGCTCGCGCTGCGCGGCATCGCGATGGCCCAGCTCGGCGAGTTCACGCGCGCCCGCGCCCTGCTCCGGACGGCCTGGCGCCGCTTCGGCACGGGCGAGGCCGTCGCGCGCGCCCGTTGCGTAGTCGCCGAGGCCGAGGTGGCGCTCGCGATGCGCGACTTCGCGGGCCCGCCGCGCGCGCTGTCCGCCGCGGCGGACGTGCTCTCGTCGCACGCCGATCACGCGAACGCGATGCAGGCGCGCGCGATCGCCCTGCGACGGCTCCTGCTCCTCGGACGCGTCGGCGACGCCGCGACCGAGCGTGCCCGCATCGACGACGCGTCCATTCCGGCGCCGCTTGCCGCGGTGGTCGCGCTGGCGGACGCCGAGCTCGCCATGCGATCGCTTCGCATCGACGACGCGCGCCGCGCGCTCGATCGTGCGCGCAAAGCGGCCGGCGCCGCGCAACTGCCCGCACTCCTGGCCGAGGTCGCCGAAGCGCAGGCGATGCTCGAGCGCCCCGCCGCACGGCGCCTCTCGACGGGAGCGGAGGAGACGCTGCGCCTGTCCGACGTCGCCGCGCTGCTGCGCTCCGATGCGATCGTGGTCGACGCGTGCCGTCGCGGGGTGCGGGCGGGCGACGCGTGGACGTCGCTCGCGCGACGGCCCGTGCTGCTCGCGCTCGCGCGCTCGCTGGCGCACGCGTGGCCCGGCGACGTCGATCGCAACGCGCTCATCGCGGACGCGTTCCGCACGCGACGGCCCGACGAGACGCACCGCGCGCGGCTGCGCGTCGAGATGGGCCGCCTGCGGGCGCTCATCTGCCGCTCGCGACGCTCGACGCGACGCCGCGCGGCTTCGCGCTGCGTCCCCTCGACGGTCGCGCCGTGGTGCTGCTGGCGCCGCCCATCGAAGGCGACCAGGCTTCGCCCTCGCCCTTCTCGCCGACGGCGCCGCGTGGTCGACGTCGGCGCTCTCGCTCGCCCTCGATGCGAGCCAGCGCACCGTCCAGCGCGCGCTGTCCGAGCTCGAGGCCGAAGGCGGCGTGCGCTCGATCGGCCACGCGCGCGCGCGCCGCTGGCTCGCCCCGACGCTCGCGGGATTCACGACGATCTTGTTACTCCCCGCAGCGCCCAAGGCCTGAGTAGAGTTCGTTCCACGGCGCCGACATCGGCAGCGCCGAAGGAAAGGCAGGCCATGAAGAGAAGCGAAAGCAAGCCGGCACCCGCGGTACGCGACGCGGAGGTCGTGCGTGAGTACGGCCCGTTTCCCGGCAAAGGCGACGTGGCGGGCGTGACGTTCGACGGCGCGCGCGTGTGGGCCGCGACGGGCGACAAGCTGGTCGCGTTCGACCCCGCCAGCGGGGAGGTCACGCGCACGCTCGACCGCGCGAGCGACGCGGGCACGGCGTTCGACGGCAAGTACCTGTACCAGATCGCGGAGGCCCGCATCGACAAGATCGACCCGTCGACCGGCAACGTCGTGGCGTCGATTCCGGCACCGGGCCAAGGCAGGGACTCGGGGCTCGCGTGGGCGGAAGGAAGCCTGTGGGTCGGCCAGTACCGCGACCGCAGGATCCATCGCATCGATCCCGCGACGGGCGCCATCCTGCGCACCATTGAGTCGAACCGTTTCGTCACCGGCGTCACGTGGGTCGATGGCGAGCTGTGGCACGGCACCTGGGAGGACGACGAGAGCGAGATCCAGAGGATCGATCCCGACAGCGGGGTCGTGATGGAGCGCTTGCGGATGCCCAAGGGCACGGGCGTCAGCGGCCTCGAGTCCGACGGCGGCGATCTCATGTATTGCGGAGGCGGCAACAGCGGCAAGGTCCGCGTCGTGCGTCGCACGAAGCGCTCCTGAACGAACCCGTCATCACACAGAGGAAACGATCATGATCAGCTCCTTGGCATCAACGGCCCCGAAGGGCCATGCCGTCGTGTCGCGCGACCAGTGGATCGTCGAACGCAAGAAGCTCCTGGCGCGCGAGAAGGCGCTCACGCTCCTGCGCGACGAGATCGCACGCGAGCGCCGCGCCCTGTCGTGGGTGCAGGTCGACAAGGACTACGTCTTCGATACGCTCGAAGGCAAGCGCTCGCTCGCCGACCTCTTCGACGGTCGTCGCCAGCTCGTCGTGCAGCACTTCATGTTCGGCCCGGGATGGGAGCAAGGATGCGCGAGCTGCTCGTTCATGGCGGATCACGCCGACGGCATGCGCGTGCACCTCGCGCATCGCGACGCGACGTTCGTGGCGGTCTCGCGCGCGGCGCTCGCCGACATCGAGCCCTTCCGCCAGCGCATGGGATGGCGCTTCACGTGGGTGTCGTCGAACGGCAACGACTTCAACCGCGACTTCGGCGTCACGTTCTCGGCCGAGGAGATCGCGCGCGGCGAGGCGTACTACAACTACGAGATGCAAGCGTTCCCCCGGCAGGAGGCGCCCGGCGTGAGCGTGTTCGCCAAGGACGACGCGGGCCGCGTGTTCCACACTTACGCGACGTACGGCCGAGGGGTGGAGGTGATGATGGGCACGTACGCGCTTCTCGACCTCACGCCCACGGGTCGCGACGAGCGCGACGTTCCGCACAAGATGGAGTGGGTCCGTCATCACGACCGGTACGAGGACGCGCCGGTGGCGAGCGCGGCGACGGCCTCCTGTTGCGGACATCGCTGAGCGCACTCGCACGCGGCGGAAGGCGCATGGACGGCCTCGCGACGTGGCTGGCCGTCGCGGGACTCGGCGCACTCCACGGGCTCGGCCCGTCGAGCGGCTGGGTCCTTGCGGCAGCGAACGAAGTGCGTGACGGGGAGGGGACCGCGGCCCGGCGCGCGCTGCTGCCCGTTGCCACCGGCCACCTCGCGGCCATCGGCGCAACCGCGGGAGCATTCGCGGTCGGCGTGGCGCTGGACCGCGGCCTCGCTCAACTCGTCGCCGGCATGGCGCTCGTCATCGTCGCGGCGCTGCGCGCGTTGCGAAGCGATCGGGAGGCGTCCCCACCCGGGCATTTCCGACTTGCCGGCCTCGGCGCATGGTGCTTCGTGTCGTCGAGCGCGCCAGGCGCGGGGCTCATGCTGGGGCCCGCGATGGGATCGCTGTGCGTGTCGGCGGGCGCGACCGCCGGCGCTTCGGCCGCCGCGGCGCTCGCCGCCGGCGTCGCGGCGCTCGCGGTTCACACCGCGGCGATGCTCACCACCGCGTGGATCGCGGCCGCCGGCGTGTGCCGAAGCCTCGCTCGCCTTCGCGGCGTCGCGAGCGACGCAACGCGCCGATACGCTCCCGTCGCGATGCTGGCCGTCGCCGGCGTACTGCTGATGGCTCAAGCGAGGTCGTGAGTCGACTCGCGTGCGCCTCTCCTTGTCCTCCGCGTACGAATCCGCTACCGTGTGCCGCATCTTCCGCAGACTTGAGCTCCACGGGACCGGAGACGACATGACGAGCATGCACGCGTGGCGCACCATCGCGATCGGCCTTGCGCTGGCCGCCGCGCTCGGAGGTTGCGCGACACCGGCGCCGGGGCCGTCGGCGGAAGCACGTGCGAAAGCCGCCATCGACGACCCCGTGCGCACCGACCAGGACCGCCGCATGGACGCGTCGCGCAAGCCCGCCCTGTTCCTGCCGTTCACCGGCGTGAGCCCCGGCATGACGGTGCTCGACCTGTCCGCGGGCGCGGGCTATACGACGCAGCTCCTCGCGCTCTCCGTGGCGCCGGGCGGCAAGGTCTACGCACAGCGCGAGCAGCCCGGCGCGGCGCTCACGAAGCGTCTCTCCGACCATCCGCAGGCCGACATCATCGTCGTGTACCGGCCCTTCGAGGACCCCGTCCCGCCCGACACGCCCAAGCTCGACCTCATCACGTTCGTGAACAACTATCACGACGTCGCCAACCTGCCGGTCGATCGCGTCAGGATGGCGCAACGACTCTACGCGGCGCTCAAGCCCGGCGGGCGACTCGTCATCGTCGATCACGCCGCCAAGGCGGGCTCCGGCACCAGCGCCACCAAGTCGCTCCACCGCATCGACGAAGCGGTGGTGGTGAGCGAGGTCACGCAGGCGGGCTTCGTGCTCGACGCGCAGGGACAGTTCCTGCGCAACGCGGCCGATACGCGCGACGTCTCGTCCGGCGACGGACAGGTGATGACCGACAAGTTCGTGCTGCGCTTCGTCAAGCCGAAGTAGCGCGGGCGCGATGGCGCGCAGGCCGCACTATCATGTCTACGTCGTGGAGCTCGCGAAGGGCGTCCTCGACGAGCCGCGCTTCGTGAAGGCCAATCGCGAGTACAAGGCCGGCAAGCCATGCGTGTACGTCGGCATGACAGGCATCGATCCCGACGTCCGCTTCGATAAGCACAAAGCGGGCATCCAGGCCAACCGCTACGTCCAGCGATTCGGATTGCGGCTCCTCCCCGACATCTACGAGGCGTACAACCCGATGTCCTACGACGAGGCGCGCGCAATGGAAGTCGAGCTCGCGATCGACCTTCGCGAAGGCGGGTACGGCGTATGGCAGGCGTGACGGCGCGGCGTGGTGATGTGACGGAGGGCGGACGCGCGCGAGTGAGCTGACGCGCGTCGCAGGCGACCGGACCCATGCGGATCTTCCAGGCGTTCTTCTTCCTCTTCTTCGGGATCGGCCTTTCCATCATGGCCTGGCGGGGCATCGGGCGCGGTTGGCTCCCGTTCGGAACGCGAGGACTCGCCGGCCGCTTCGAGCCTCGGCGCGAGGAGCAGCCGCTCGCATTCTGGATGGCGTTCGCGGTCTACGTCGCCGCCGGTGCCGCGCTCACGGTCTACGCGCTCATGCTGTTCATCGGAGCCGCCGCGCCGCTCCCGCTGCGCTGAGGCGGTCGACCGACGCCGGCGCAGCCCGCCCGGAAATGGGGTCAGACCCCATTACAGGCCTGGCACCATTTCCGCGGCGTCGGTCGCTGCCTGGAGTCCCCGGAAATGGGGTCAGACCCCATAACAGGCCTAGTCCCCGGGAATGGGGTCAGACCCCCTTACAGACCTGGCACCATTTCCGCTTCGCCGATCGCTGCCTGGAGTCCCCGGAAATGGGGTCAGACCCCCTTACAGACCTGGCACCATTTCCGCGGCGCCGATCGCTTCCTTGGGCCTCGGAGACCCGCTCACTGCAGGCGTGCGGAGCGCCTCCCAAATGGAATCGTCGGCGCCACCGCGATCGCTCTCGTCAAACCATCCCGCCCCTACTTCAGGAACCCGCTCATCCGGGTCGTCGCCGTGCTCAGCCGGTCGTTCTCGGCGTCGTCGATGGCGAGCACGCGACGCTGCATGGGCGTCAGCGCCGCGACGGTCTCGGGACGCAGCATGCCCTTTTGATATTGCTGCTGCGGCTTGTCGTCCCGCGTGTAGAAGGCGTGCAGCGCGCGACGGTGACGATCCGTGCGATTCGCCGTGCCGCCATGCCACATGTGCGCGTTCATGATGACGACGGTGCCCGCCTTGCCGGTGACGAGCGCCTCGCCGGGGAGCGATCCCGTGTTGCCGGGCTCGGGCAGGCGGTTCCATGTATGCGAGCGCGGGACCATGCGCGTCGCGCCGTTCTCCTCCGTGAAATCGTCGAGCATCCAGACCGAGTTGCAGACCCAGTAACCGCGATCGTCCGCGATAGCCCCCGTGTCGGCGTGCCACGGCTGCGCGTCGCCGTTGTGCGGATTGGTCGAGCGCGCATTGAGGCTGCTGAGCTTGTACCCGCTGCCGATCACGTGCTCCATGCACTCGAGGATCTGCGGCATCGAGACGATGCGCGCGAAGACCTCGCCCTTGTCGACGAGGTTCGCGAGGCGCCGCGTGCCCGGCTCCGCACGGAACTCCGACCCCGCGTCGTCGCCTTCCTCGGCCCACAGCGCCTCGCATCGGTCGCGAAGCTCATCGAGCAGGGCCGGGGGCACGAAGCTTGGCAGAACGAGATAGCCGAGCTCGTCGAGTTGTTGCCTGTCGGAGTGCGTAAGCATCTTCGGGCGTCCTCCACGCCGTCGTCGTTCCAGCATGTTATCAAACGCACCGCGCGAGCCGGTCGCGACCGCGGGCGCTGCGAGCCGCCGCTGCACGGCGTTGCGCGCCGCTCGCCAATGGCCCTAATATCGCCCGGCGCTGCGGCGCGCGCCTTCGACGACGCGCCGCGATCGACGCCATCCACTTCCACGGAGTCAGACGACCCATGAAGACGCTCCATGCCCTTGTCGTCGCGCTTGGCATGAGCCTGCTCGGTGCGGGCGGCGCACAGGCGGCGGGAACCCATAACCTGTACATCCAGGACACGTTCAACGACTACGCCAGCAACTCGAACCTCCTGCTCTGGTCGGTGACCTTCGACTGCAATCCACAGAAGTACACCGTGGACTATTCGTACACACCCTATCCCAACTCGCAGCTCACCATCGCGTTCTCCGGCCCCTTCACCGATCGACCCTGCACGAAGTACCCGTTCCTCGACGAGGGGTTCTATTTCACGGGCACCCTCCGGTTCTCGATCGAGAACATCAACGCACCGTACGGCGTATGCACGATTCCTTTCGCGATGGGGTGGGGCGAGCCGATCTACGGCATCAAGCGCCACTACGGGAAGACGATCGGCTCCATGGCATGCGTGGCGCGCCAGGGATGGTACGTCGTGGGCCAGCGGGACGCGTATACCTGGACCGTGGGGCCCTGTCCGCAGTGCGTCCCCGAAGTCTCGAACTGACCGCTTCGCCCGGAGAAGCCATGAGCCTCCTTCGCTGCCTCTTCCTCTCGTGCGCGCTCGTCATGTCCGTCGGCGAGGCCTTCGCCTCCGGCACGCACAACCTCTACATCCGGCTTCACAACGAGCAGGGCGCCGGGCAATTCGTGTTCGGCACGCTGGGCGGACTCGAGTGGACCTGCAACACGGAGAACTACGACTACCGGTTCCTTCCGAACAAGGCCGACAATCAACTCGTCATCGCCTTCTCGGGCCCGTTCACGGATCGTCCGTGCAAGGAGGACGGCTACTACTTCACGGCCAAGATGACCTTCGAGGTGGGAGTGAAAGCTCCCGGCCAGCCGGGCTGGTATGACTCGACGCAGTGCTCGATCAATTTCGGCATGGCATGGGGAGACGGGGACCAGGCGTGCGTTCCCATCGCCGTCGGACCCGTCGTCATCGGCTGCCTGCCTCTCGGCGCGCACGATCTTTTCAGGAAGCACTACGGCGACAGCTTCTCGGCATCTTGCGTCAAGCCGTATTTCCGCATCGTGCCTCCGCAGCACACGTCGACCGGATTCTATTCGTGGGACATCTACTGGCCGGTGACGGATTGACGCCGCGAGCGCTGAACGCCGCTCACGCCTGGGGCGTTGCCGTGGATCGCGAGCTGGCCTTCCAGCCAGGGCATGCGCCGTAGCGCGTCCGCGAGGTAGGACGCGCGCAGCAGCGCGGCCGCCGATTCCGCGAGCCGCTGAGGCAGGCTCGCAAGCTCGCCCTTCCGGCTGACGATCACCGTCTCGCGCACGAGCGGCGCGATGGGCAAGGGTAAGGGCCGCACCTTCCGCGCGTCGAAAGTCGCGCCCAGCAGCGACGTGGGGGTGACGATGCCCCAGCCTCGGCCTGCCGACACCATCGACACAAGCAGGCGCGTGCTGTCGAACTCGAGCCTGCGCTCGAGCCGGATGTCGAGGCGCCTCAAGTGGCGATCGACGAGCGCGCCCGTGTACGTACGCGCCGAGTAGCGAAGGAAGGGCAGCGCCGCCGCCAGCGTGTCGAGGCTGCGTGACGCTTTCGCGGGAAGCGATGCCGGGACCACGAGGATGCACGGCTCGGTGACGAGCTTGATCCTTTGCAGCGCGTCGCCGTCGTGCGTGTTCGAGGTCACGGCCAGGTCGAGATCGCGGGACCTGAGCGCGTCCTTGTGCTGCTCGGAGTGACCTTCCCACACCATGAGCGTCGTCGCGAGCTTGGCGATCTCGCCGGTCAGGAGCGGCACGAGCAGGCTCGCCACCGACTCGATGAGGCCGATGCGCAGGAGCACGAGCTTGCCGTTGACCGCTTCGCGTACCGTCGGCACGAGCTCGTCCGCCTCGCGAAGCACGCGCTCCGCCTTCTTGCGCAGCGCCTCCCCCGCGTTGGTGAGGCGGATGGGGCGCAGGTCGCGATCCATCAGAGGGAGGCCCACCGTCTCCTCGATCTGCCGGATGATCCGCGACACGGCGGGCTGGGTGAGATCGAGCTTGCGCGCAGCGTCCGTCATCGACCCGGACTCGCACACGGCCGTGAATACACGCAGTGACCAGAGGTCGACAGCGGACTTCACGGGGTGCCCATCTCTGGGCCGCGATTCCATTGCATCACTATTTCTTATGTAGATCATGCATCCTGTGCATGATAGCGTATGCAACTGATTTCATCGAGGACGCGTCCGGCTGCGAAGGCTTCGCCTCCGCCGGGACGTGAAGCCGCCATGAAGACCACGCCGCTCCATCCGCTCTTCGCCGCCGCCGTCACCGGCATCGACATCTCGAAGGATCTCGACAGCCTGGCCGTGCGAGCCATCGAGAAGGTCATCGACGAGTTCGCGGTCGTCGTGTTCCGCGACCAGAGCCTCACGGTGGAAGCGCAGATCGCCTTCGCCCGGCGCTTCGGGCCGCTCGAGGGCGCGACGATGCGCACGCGCGCCGACAACAGGCACCGGACGCCGCATCCGGAGATCGTCGACATCGCGAACGTCGACGAGAACGACAACCTCCAGAGCAGCGACGACCGGCGGCGCGTGTACAACCTCGGCAACCGCCTGTGGCACACGGACAGCTCGTTCCGCGCCGTGCGTGGCGCCCTGTCGATGCTCTATGCGCGAAGGATTCCCCCGAGCGGCGGCGACACCGAGTTCGCGGACATGCGTGCCGCCTACGATGCCCTTCCGCCCGACATCAAGCGCCAGGCGGATTCGCTGTGGATCGAGCACGACCGCACTTTCGGACGCGTCATGCTCGGGGTGACCAACCACACGCCGCAGGAAATCGCCGCGTTCCCGCCGGTGAGGCACAAGCTCGTGCAGGTGCATCCCACGTCCGGGCGCACGACGCTCTACCTCGCCGCGCACGCGAAGGACGTCGTCGACTGGCCCGTCCCCGACGGCCGCATCTTCCTGCGCGAGCTGATGGAGGCGGCGACGGAGCGGGAGTTCGTCTACCGGCACCAGTGGCGCGTCGGCGACCTCGTCATCTGGGACAACCGATGCACGATGCATCGCGCGCGCCCCTTCGACGAGTCGTACCCGCGGGACCTGACGCGCGTCACGACGTCCGACGTCGGGTATGCAGGCGCGGATGCAGCGAGCAAGGAGCAGGCATTGTCGGAGGGCGTGTCGGCGTATTGAACGGCGGCACGGCACGGCGCGGCTCGCGCTTTTCGCGGACGCGCATCGCATTGCAACCAGCGGTCCGGACGAGGCCGTGCTGACACCGGCGCCTGAATGGCGCGTGGAGGAGAACGCATGAAGACGAGGTTCCTGCTGGCCGCGGTCGCGATGCTCGCGGCGATCGCGAGCGTCCCGGCGCTTGCGCAGGATTACCCCACGCGGCCAGTGCGCGTCGTCGTGCCATTCCCGCCGGGCAGCGGCACCGACGTAATCGCGCGACGCATCGCGGAGAAGCTTCAGCGCCTGCTGAAGCAGCCCTTCGTCATCGACAACAAGGTGGGCGCCAACGGCATCATTGCCGCGCAAGCCGTGGCCACCGCCGAGCCCGATGGCTACACGATCTTCATCAGCACGATCTCGACGCAGGCCACGAACGTGAGCCTGTACAAGTCGCTGCCCTACGATCCGCAGAAGGACTTTGCGCCCATCTCCGGCATCATCACCAACGCGCTCATCCTCACCGCGCGCGCCGACTTCCCGGCCGACGACGTCGCGGGCGTCATCAAGGTCGGCAAGGCCGCGAGCCAGCCGCTCAAGTTCGGCAGCGGCAACACGTCGAGCATCGTCGGCAACGCCACCTTCAAGTCGCTCACGGGCGTCGACGTGCTCGAGGTCCCGTACAAGGGAACGCCGCAGGTCCTCACCGACCTCATGGCGGGACGGCTCGACCTCTACTTCGTCGAGGGCGCGGGCTCGCTCGCATCGATCCAGGGCGGCAAGATCAAGGCGCTCGCCGTCGCCGGCCCCAGGCTAGCGGCGCTGCCGAAGGTGCCGACGATGGAGGAAGTCGGGCTCCCGTCGCTTCGCATCGTCACCTGGGTTGCCGCGTTCGCACCCGCGCGCACGCCGAAGCCCATCATCGACAAGCTCAACGCGGCCATCGTGCAGATCGTCACGGACAAGGAAGAGGTCGCCTACATCGAGAGCATCGGGGCGGCGCCTTTCCCGACGACCCCCGAGGAGCTCGGCGCGTTCACGGCGAAGGAGACGGCGTACTGGGCGGAGCAGATCAAGAAGGTGGGGATCGAGAAGCAATAGGCGGCGAAGGACTCGCCCGAGGGATCGGGCGGCGTCGCGGTTGCCGCCCTCCGCGAGCCCTCGGCAGCGCGCCGGCCGCGCCTCACTTCCCCACCCACTCGAAGAGCTCCCCGGCCCGGACGATGTGGCCGGGTTCGTCCGGCTCGTATCCCGCCACCGGCGCCATTCTCTTGCCGAACTCCGCTCCGCGCAAAAGCGCGCACAACTCCACCACCGGCGCGCTCGCAAGCGTTGCGTTGCGCCCGGTGAGCATGTAGCGCTCGCGCACCACCGGCACGAAGTCGAGCCCGAACTGCGCCGCGGCGGGCTCGATGCCGATCGCGACGTCGGCCATGCCGCTCGCGACGAACGCGGCGACGGCGGCATGCGTGAACTCGCCGGTGTCGTAGCCCGCGATGCGCGAAGGATCGACGTGCTTCGCGGCCAGCAGGGCGTCGAGCAGGACGCGCGTGCCGGAGCCCGGCTGCCGATTCACGAAGCGCACGCCCGCTCGCGCGAGGTCGCGAATGGAGCGGATCCTGCACGGGTTGCCCTTCGCCACCATGAGCCCCTGCGTGCGCCACACCATGCGCACGATCCTCTGCTGGCGAGGCTTGAACCACGGGGCGTATTGCGCCCACAGCACGGGCCCGAGGTCACCTTCGGGCACGTGGAAGCCGGCGAGGTCGCAGTCGCCGTGCGCAAGCGAGGCGATGGCGTCGACGCTGCTCATGTACTTGAGGTCGACCTCGACGCTGCCAAGCTCGCGCACGAGGTCGGGGATCTTCTCGATCGCGTAGCCGTGGCTCGCGTGGATGCGCAGCACCGGCGCCGCGCGCTCGCGCGCGTTGCGGATGGCGACGTTGAGCTCGTTGGCGAGGTTCTCGAGCTGCGGGAACAGCCCGGCCTCGGTGCGCTGCTCGACCCAGAGGAGCTTCTCGCCCAGCGGCGACAGGCGCGCGCCGCGACCGCGCTCGAGCACGACGAGCTCGCTGCCGAAGATGCCGTTCCACTTGCCGAGGAGATCCCACGCGTGCCGGTACGACAGCCCCACCGACCTCGCGGCCTCGGTGAGCTTGCCGGCATCGTGGATCGCGCGCAGCAAGCGGAAGAGCTGCGGCTCGAAGTGATCGCCGGCGTCCGAGGAGAGCACCCATGCGGGCTTGATGACGATGCGGCTCATCGCGGCCTCGCGCTTGAAGCGTCGCGCCGCGCGTGGTACGCGAGGGCAGCATGTGCAATTCGTGCCGGCTTCGGCTTTTGCCGAGGGGCGCGCGCATCGCCGCGCGCATCGCCGCCCGCGTCGACGCACGTGGCCCATGGCACGCACGCGTGCCCATGCCGAATGCGCGTATGCTGCCAGGGTCCGCTCGCCGCGCGGACGCGATCAAACCGAGTCGGGGGGAGGCTCATCATCGATATCCATCGGCATGTGCACGCGCTCGCTTTGCGCCTCGTCGCCATCGCCGTCCTGTCGGCGTCCGGCGCCGCCGTCGCGCAAATCGTCTCCGCGTACGGACTCACCATCGACACCAGCTCTCTCGGGCCTTCTCCAGCGTATCCGGGCGCGACGTCCGTCTGGGTCCTGTACGACCCGGGGATGTCGTTCGATTGCTCGCCTCCGCGCGGGTGCCTCGCCAAGTCGCAGCGCATCAACTACACCTTCAACTGCGCGCCCGCCTATGCCGTGATCACGCAGCGCATCTCCTACGACCTCGGCGGCACCGAGATCCGGCGCGAGACGCAGGACATCCAGTCGGCTGATCCGTCGACCTACGATGCCGGCGCTCGCATGGTGCTCGCCACCTACTGCCCTGTGCGGGACCGCAGGCTCCAGGAACGGGCCGCGGCGTCGCCGCCGGGCGCCGGCGCCTGCAAGCGGCCGGCGGACTCCCGGAAATGGGGTCAGACCCCATTACAGACCTGGCACCATTTCGCCGCGGCCGGCTCCCGCCGCAATCGGAAATGGGGTCAGACCCCATTACAGGCCTGGCACCATTTCGCCGCGGCCGGCTTTCCGGTGTAGTTAGGCAGCCTACCTCATATTTGTTTTCCCGGGGGCCGGTGCTACCTTGCAAGGCACCAAGGCACTCCCAGATGCCAAATATGCAACATTGCGCATATTAAGCGCAAGCCCCTTCGGAGGTCCCCGTGGATCAGGCAGCTGCCGCCACCGTTGAATCCATCCTCGCCGCCGGCAAGCATCGCGCCGGCCCGTTGTTGCCCATCCTGCACGACATCCAGGACGCGCTTGGGCACATCCCGAACGATGCCCTGCCGGTGATCGGCCGCGCGCTCAACCTCTCGCGCGCCGAGGTGCACGGCGTGGTGACGTTCTATCCGCATTTCCGGCGCGAACGGCCGGGTCGCCACGTGGTGCAGGTGTGCCAGGCGGAAGCCTGCCAGTCGATGGGCGCCGCGAAGCTCGCCGCGCACGCGTGCGAATCGCTGGGCATCGGGATGCACGAGACCACCGCCGACGGCGCGATCACGCTCGAGCCCGTCTACTGCCTCGGCAACTGCGCATGCTCGCCCGCGGTGATGGTCGACGGCACCGACCTCCGCGCCCGCGTCGACGACGCCGCGTTCGACGCCATCGTCGCGCAATGCAGGAGCGCCGCGCCATGACCACCACGATCTTCGTTCCGCGCGACGCTACGGCCCTCTCCCTCGGCGCCGACAAGGTCGCGCACGCGATCGCCGAAGAAGCCTCGCGCCGCAACGCCGACGTCCGTATCGTCCGCAACGGGTCGCGCGGCATGTTCTGGCTCGAGCCGCTGGTCGAGGTCGCGACGCCCTCCGGCCGCGTCGCGTACGGCCCCGTCACGCCCGGCGACGTGAATGGCCTCTTCGACGCGCGCTTCCTCGAGGGTGCGGCGCATCGCCTTCACCAGGGACCGACGGACGACATCGCGTACCTCAAGGGACAGGAGCGCCTGACGTTCGCGCGCGTGGGCGTCACCGACCCGCTGTCGATCGAGGACTATCGCGCGCACGGCGGTGGTCGCGGCCTCGCACGCGCGCTCGAGATCGGCCCGGAAGCAACGGTCGACGAAGTGCTGAAGTCCGGCCTGCGTGGCCGCGGCGGCGCCGCGTTCCCCACCGGCATCAAGTGGAAGACGGCCGCCGCCGCCAAGTCGGCGCAGAAGTATGTCGTGTGCAACGCCGACGAAGGCGACTCCGGCACGTTCTCCGACCGCATGCTCATGGAGGGCGACCCGCTCACGCTGATCGAGGGCATGGCGATCGCGGGCGTCGCCACCGGCGCGACTCAAGGGTACGTCTACGTCCGCTCCGAGTATCCGCACGCGGAAGCCGCGCTCAAGGCGGCGATCGAGGTCGCGAAGGCCGGCGGGCTCCTCGGCACGCACCTCCTCGGCACCGACGCCACGTTCGAGCTCGAGGTTCGCCGCGGCGCGGGCGCCTACATCTGCGGCGAGGAGACCTCGCTCCTCGAGAGCCTCGAGGGCAAGCGCGGCGTGGTGCGCTTCAAGCCGCCGCTGCCGGCCATCGAGGGCCTGTTCGGCAAGCCCACGGTCATCAACAACGTGATCTCGTTCGCGAGCGTGCCCATCATCCTCGACCGCGGCGCGCAGTTCTACGCCGACTTCGGCATGGGGCGCTCCAAGGGCACGCTCGCTTTCCAGCTCGCGGGCAACGTGAAGCGCGGCGGCCTCGTCGAGAAGGCGTTCGGCCTCACGCTGCGCGAGATGCTCTACGACATCGGCGGCGGCACGGCCAGCGGCCGGCCCATCCGCGCCGTGCAGGTGGGCGGCCCGCTCGGCGCCTACATCCCGGAATCGCGTTTCGACATGCCGCTCGACTACGAGGCGTTCGCCGCCAAGGGCGCGATGATCGGCCACGGCGGCATCGTGGTGTTCGACGACACGGTCGACATGGCGCACATGGCCCGCTACGCGATGGAGTTCTGCGCCATCGAATCCTGCGGCAAGTGCACGCCGTGCCGCATCGGCTCGACGCGCGGCGTCGAGGTGATCGACCGCATCGTCGCGGGCGAGGATCGCGCCGCCAACGAAGTGCTGCTGCGCGACCTGTGCGACACCATGCTCGGCGGCTCGCTGTGCGCGCTGGGCGGCATGGCGCCGTTCCCCGTGCTCTCGGCACTCGACCATTTCCCCGAAGATTTCCACCGCGCGCCGCGTCCCACGCATCGCGTCGTCCCCGTCAAGGAGCTCGCCCGATGAACGCCATCCAGCCCGTCGACTTCGGCACGCCGGCCAGCAAGGCCACGCAGATGGTTACGCTCGAGATCGACGGCGAGTCGGTCACCGTGCCCGCCGGCACGTCGCTCATGCGCGCCGCGATGGACGCCGGCGTCAAGGTGCCCAAGCTGTGCGCCACCGACAGCCTCGAGCCCTTCGGCTCCTGCCGCCTCTGCCTCGTGGAGATCGAAGGACGCAAGGGCTTCCCCGCCTCGTGCACCACGCCGGCCGAGAACGGCATGAAGGTGCACACGCAATCGCGCAAGCTCGCGGACATCCGGCGCGGCGTGATGGAGCTCTACATCTCCGACCATCCGCTCGACTGCCTCACGTGCAGCGCGAACGGCAACTGCGAGCTGCAGGACATGGCGGGCGTCGTCGGGTTGCGCGAAGTGCGCTACGGCTACGGCGGGGAGAATCACCTGGGCGCGGCCAAGGACACCTCCAACCCGTACTTCACGTTCGACGCCTCCAAGTGCATCGTGTGCTCGCGCTGCGTGCGCGCATGCGAGGAAACGCAAGGCACGTTCGCGCTCACCATCGACGGCAAGGGCTTCGCGTCGGTGGTGTCTGCCGGCATGGGCGAGAGCTTCCTCGACTCGGAATGCGTGTCGTGCGGCGCCTGCGTGCAGGCCTGCCCCACCGCGACCCTGATGGAGAAGACCGTCATCGAGATGGGCCAGCCGGAGCGCTCGGTGGTCACCACCTGCGCGTATTGCGGCGTCGGCTGCTCGTTCCGCGCCGAGATGAAAGGCAACGAGGTGGTTCGCATGGTCCCCAACAAGGACGGCCACGCCAATCACGGGCACTCGTGCGTGAAAGGCCGCTTCGCCTGGGGCTACGCGACGCACAAGGAGCGCATCACGAAGCCGATGATCCGCTCGAGGATCACCGACCCGTGGAAGGAAGTGTCGTGGGACGAGGCGCTCACCTACGCGGCCTCGGAGCTTCGGCGCATCCAGGCCAAGTACGGCCATGATTCGATCGGCGGCATCACGTCGTCGCGCTGCACCAACGAGGAGACGTATCTCGTCCAGAAGATGATCCGCGCGGCGTTCGGCAACAACAACGTCGACACCTGCGCCCGCGTGTGCCATTCACCCACGGGCTACGGCCTCAAGACGACGCTGGGCGAGTCGGCCGGCACGCAGGACTTCGACTCGGTGGACGAGTCGGACGTCATCATGATCATCGGCGCCAACCCCACCGACGCCCACCCGGTGTTCGCCTCGCACATGAAGCATCGCCTGCGCGAGGGCGCGCGGCTCGTCGTCGTGGATCCGCGAACCATCGACCTCGTCGACGGCCCGCACGTCAAGGCGGACTACCACCTCAAGCTTCGTCCGGGCACCAACGTGGCCATCGTCAACGCGCTCGCCCACGTCATCGCGAGCGAGGGCCTGATCGACGAGGCCTTCGTGGCGCTTCGCTGCGACATGAAGGAGTTCGACGTCTGGCGCAAGTTCGTGCTCGAGCCTCGCAACTCGCCCGAGGCGCTCGAGGAAGAGACGGGCGTGCCGGCGCATCTCGTGCGCGGCGCGGCGCGGCTGTACGCGTCCGGCGGCAACGGCGCCATCTACTACGGCCTCGGCGTGACCGAGCACAGCCAGGGCTCGACCATGGTGATGGGCATCGCCAACCTCGCGATGGCCACCGGCAACATCGGCCGCCGCGGCGTGGGCGTCAATCCGCTGCGCGGCCAGAACAACGTGCAGGGCTCGTGCGACATGGGAAGCTTCCCGCACGAGCTCCCGGGCTACCGCCACATCAGCGACAGCGTCACGCGCACGCTGTTCGAGGAGGCCTGGGGCGTCGCGCTCGCCACCGAGCCCGGCCTGCGCATTCCCAACATGTTCGATTCCGCCATCGAGGGCACGTTCAAGGGCCTGTACGTGGAGGGCGAGGACATCGCGCAGTCGGATCCCAACACGCAGCACGTCACGGCGTCGCTGACGTCGCTCGAGTGCCTCATCGTGCAGGACATCTTCCTCAACGAGACCGCCAAGTTCGCGCACGTCTTCCTGCCCGGCACCACGTTCCTCGAGAAGGACGGCACGTTCACCAACGCCGAGCGCCGCATCTCGCGCGTGCGCAAGGTCATGCCGCCGCTGCCCGGACTGGCCGACTGGGAGGTGACCATGGCCCTGTCGAACAAGCTGGGCTACCCGATGACCTACGCGCACCCGTCCGAGATCATGGACGAGATCGCGCGGCTCACGCCCACGTTCACCGGCGTCACGTACGCCAAGATCGACAGGCTCGGCAGCATCCAGTGGCCCTGCAACGACAAGGCGCCCGAAGGCACGCCGACGATGCACATCGACGAGTTCGTGCGCGGCAAGGGCCGCTTCGTGGTGACGGAGTACATCCCCACCGAGGAAAAGGTGACGAAGCGCTACCCGATGCTCCTCACCACCGGCCGCATCCTGTCGCAGTACAACGTCGGCGCGCAGACGCGCCGCACCGCCAACGTCGCGTGGCACGCCGAGGACCGCCTCGAGATCCACCCGCACGACGCCGAGGAGCGCGGCATCCGCGAGGGCGACTGGGTGGGCATCACGAGCCGCGCGGGCGAGACGGTCCAGCGCGCGACCCTCTCCGAGCGCGTGCAGCCCGGCGTCGTGTACACGACGTTCCACTTCCCGGAATCGGGGGCGAACGTCATCACCACCGAGAACTCCGACTGGGCGACCAACTGCCCCGAGTACAAGGTCACCGCAGTGCAGGTCGTGCGCGTCTCGCAGCCTTCCGAATGGCAGAAGCAGTTCAAGCGATTCTCGGCGCAGCAGGTGGCGCTCGCGTCGCAACCGGCGGACGTCGCGAGATGAGCGGCTCGCGCGTCCACTCGGTGGAGCGCTGGTCGGTCGAGGGCGTCACGCCCTCGCGCGAGGCTGTCGCGCTCGAGGTGCCGGTGCACCATCGCCTACAACGGCATCTCGCACGCGGTGATGCTCGCTACACCCGCCGATCTCGAGGATTTCGGCATCGGCTTCACGCTGTCGGAGGGCATCGTCCCGTCGCTCGCCGGCATTCGCGACGTCGAAGCGAGCACCGACGAGCGCGGCGTCACCATCGACCTCACGATCGCGAGCGACGCGTTCGCGCGGCTCAAGGAGCGCCGCCGCAACCTGGCCGGCCGCACGGGCTGCGGGCTCTGCGGCGCGGAGAGCCCTCGAGCAGGTTCTGCGAGCGCTCCCCGTGGTGCAGTCGGCGTTCCGCCTCGACGCGCGCATGCTGCCGGCGATGGCGGCGGCCCTCGCGCAACGCCAGCCGCTCCGCGACGAGACGGGCGCCGTGCACGCCGCGGGCTGGGGCCTCGCCGACGGCACGGTGGCGCTCGTGCGCGAGGACATCGGACGGCACAACGCGCTCGACAAGCTGCTGGGCGCGCTGGCCCGCCAGCGCACCGACATGAGCGACGGCGTGGCGCTCCTCACGAGCCGCGCGAGCAGCGAGATGGTCCAGAAGGCCGCGACGCTCGGCGTGCCGATGGTCGCCGCGGTGTCCGCACCCACCGATCTCGCGATCCGCATCGCGGAGGACGCGGGCGTCACGCTCGTCGCGTGGCTGCGGGAGCGCGGCATGACGGTCTACACGCATGGCGCGCGCGTGGGCGCGCCCCTACTCGCGGAGACGACGCGATGAACGCCGACCGCCTCGTCACGATGGCGAACCAGATCAGCCTCTTCTTCGAATCGCGACCCTCCGACGAGGAGACCGTCGCCGGCATCGCCGATCACCTGCGCCGCTTCTGGGAGCCTCGCATGCGCGCGCGCATCGCGGAGCACGTGGCCGCGGGCGGCGAAGGCCTGCGCGACCCCGCGCGACGCGCGGTGGAGAGGCTGCAGGCGCACGCGGGGTAGCCCGGGCGGGAGCCTTCCTGCCCGGCGCGATGGGCGCCTTCGTTGTCGCGCGCATCTCGACGCGCGGCGCCGGTAAGGCGATACTCTCGCCCTTTCGGCTCGGAGACTCCCCTTGATCGCACGCATCCGCACCACTTTTGCCGGCGCCGTCGCCGCGCTCGCGCTTTGCCTCGCTGCTTCCCCCGCCGCCCAGGCGCAAGGGACGACGCTCGCCAATCCCGCCTCGCAGAATTGCGCGGCCAAGGGCGGCAAGGTCGTCATCGAGAAGAACGGCAAGGGCGCGCAATACGGCGTTTGCCTCTTCCCCGACAACCTGCAGTGCGAGGAGTGGGCCATGATGCGCGGCGAGTGCCCGACCGGCGGCATCAAGGTCACGGGATACGTGAACCGCGCGGCACGCTATTGCGCGATCACGGGCGGCTCGTACACCGTGACCGCCGAGAGCAACACGCCGCGCGAGCGCGGCACGTGCGCGTTCCCCAACGGCAAGACGTGCGGCTCGTGGGCCTACTTCAACGGCTCGTGCACGCGCGAGGCGCGCGCGGCGGCGCCCGCCAACACGATCAAGGCGATGTTCGCGTGCACCGGCGGCAAGACCATCGACGCCACCTTCGTCAACGGCGCCAAGAGCAGCGTGCGCCTCGCGCTCTCCGACGGCCGCAAGATGACGCTCCCGCAGGCGATGTCCGCCGACGGCGCGCGCTATGCCAACGCCAAGGAGACCGTGGTGTTCTGGAACAAGGGCAACACGGCGTTCCTGCAGGAGAACGGCAAGAGCACGTACGAGGGCTGCGCCACCAAGTCGTAGCGGGGCGGGATCGCGGACGGCTCGCGCCACGCCGGCATCGGGCCCATCCGCCGCGCCGCGTCAGAGCGCGGCGGCCGCGCGCGCCGCCAGCACGTCGACACATCACGAGCGGTCGCAAGGCCGCCGTCAACCGGAGGCACCAACGTGGAACTCAAGTGGAGCGCAATGTCGCCCTACGTGCGCAAGGTGATGATCGTCGCGCACGAGGCCGGCGTGGCCGATCGCATCAAGCTCACGCCCGCGAGCACGCAGGAGGCGCGCAACGAGGTCATGCCGTTCAACCCGCTCGGCAAGGTCCCCGCGCTGGTGCTGGACGACGGACGCACCATGTACGACTCGGCGGTGATCTGCGAGTACCTCGACGCCGAATTCGGCGGCGGCCGCCTGCTGCCCGCGTCGGGCCGCGCGCGCTACGACGTGCTGATGCGCGCCGCGCTGGCCGACGGCATCCTCGACGCCGCGCTCCTCGTGCGTCAGGAGCGGCTGCGCCCGCCCCAGGAGCAATCGCAGGCGTTCGTCGAGCGCAACCTCATCAAGATCACGAGCGGCATGGCGGCGCTGGAGCGCGACGGCGCGTCGTTCGGCGACAAGCTCGACATGGGTCTCGTCGGCGCGGCCGCGGCGCTGGGGTACCTGCCGGTGCGCATCCCCGAGACGCGCGCGCCGGGATTGTGGCCCACGCTGTCCGCGTGGTACGACCGGATGTCGTCGCGGCCGTCGTTCGCGAAGACGGCCCCGGTAGCGCCCGCCTGACGCGTCAGCGCGGCGCCGCCGCCATGACGGCGTCGGTGTCCGCGATCCACACGTTTCCGAGGCCCTTCGCGTGCTCGAGCACGCGTCGCAGGGCCGCGGCGCCGTCCGGCGTGCCCACGACGAACGGATGCACGCCGATGGCGACGACCGTCGCGTCGCGGTCCGGGTACATCGCCGCTTCCCGCGACAGCTCGCCGATGTAATCGATCCAAAGCCGCGCGAGATCGCCGGGCTGCTGGTTGCGCTCGAGGTAATGGCCCATGTCCACCGTGACCGCGGGATACGGGATCAGGACCAGCGGCCCCGCGCTCGTGTCGAGTCGCGACAGCACGTCCGAGTCCATCGAATCGAGCGTGTACGTGATGCCGGCCGCGGCCGACGCGGCGAACGTGTCGCCGTTCGGGAAGACGCTGGGGCTCGACCATCCCTTGGGCCGCACGCCGGTGTCCTTCTCGATGAGGTCGAGCGTCTTCCGGATGTACGCGACCTGCGCGTCGCGGCCGCGCGCGAGCGGAAGGAGCTCGCTCGTGTTGTTGAGGCCGTGCCCGCCGATGGCCGCGGCGGGCATCGCCTCGCGGAACGACTTCCATGCGGCGGCGTGTCGCGAAGGGAAGTAATGCATTGAGCGCGACGGACAGCGGCAGCTTCTGCTCGGCGAAAAGGCGCCCCACGCGCGGCACGCCCCAGTCGATGGCGTAGCGCCTGAACGACTCGTCCACCACGTCCGATCGCGCGAGACCATGTCGGGCCGCAGGTTCGGGCCGCGACCCTGGCCCCACTCCTCGACGTAGAGCACGAAGCACACCGCGACCTTCTTGCCGTTGGGCCACGCCTTGACGGGGAGCGTCGTGCGCGGGCTTCCGGTGAGCCAGTCCTGGATTTCGGCGGCGGCCGCGAGGGGCCTGGCAGCGAGCGCCACACAGGCCGCGGCGCCCGCGAGGAAAGCGCGGCGAGAGTAGGAATGCGACATCGGCTTTCTCCTGGCGTGGGTCTGATGGGCATCGCGCCCGGCACCCCGCCATGCAAGTTCCGTGCGCGGCACCACGGAAGGTGACCATTCATAACTATTTGGTTATGATTAAGGCATGCGCGCTCCCGACCCCGTTTTCCGTGCGCTCGCCGATCCGACGCGCCGCGCGATCTTCGAGCGCCTCGTCCGCGACGGCGAGCAGACGGTGCACGCGATCACCGAGCGCGCGGGCGTATCGCAGCCGGCGGTATCGAAGCACCTCGGCGTGCTGAAGCGCGCGGGGCTCGTGCGCGACCGGCCCGAGGGCCGGCAGACGCACTACCGCGCACAGTCGCGCGCGCTCCGTCCGCTCGTGACCTGGATGAGCGTGTACGCCACGTTCTGGGACGACCGCTTCGATCGTCTCGAGGCGCTTCTTTCAAGGATGGACACATGAACACGCACGATGAAGACACCCGCACGCTGGTCGTCGAGCGCGAGCTCGCGCACCCGCCCGAGCGCGTTTGGCGCGCGCTCACCCAGAGCGAGCTCATCCAGGAATGGCTCATGAGCAACGATTTCGCGCCCGTCGCGGGCCGCCGCTTCAGCTTCCGCACGGCGCCGATGCCGCACTGGAATGGCGTCGTCGACTGCGAGGTACTTGAGGTCGACGCGCCTTCGCGCCTCTCCTACACGTGGACCACCTCGGGCCCGGCCAACTCGATCGGCCTCCGCACCGTGGTCACCTTCACGCTCACGCCCACCGCGAGCGGAACGATCGTGCGCATGGAGCAGTCGGGCTTCCGCCGCGAGGAAGAGGCCAACTATCGGGGCGCATCGTACGGCTGGCAGAAATTCACGGACGGGCTCGCGCGCGTCGTCGACGGGCTCCGCCAATAGGACCTGGGCCGGTTTGGCGGTGGCCATGTGCTCCTCGGTGACGTCGAGCACTTTCTCGGTCTCCTCCGCCTCGTCGTCGGTCTCGCCGTCCACCACCTTGGCCATGCGCGAGGCATCGAGCTCGCCGCACCACTTGCCCACGACGAGGGTGGCGACACCGTTGCCGACGAGGTTCGTGAGCGCGCCTCCGACATGAAGCGATCGATGCCGAGGATGAGCGCGAGCCCCGCGACGGGGACGTGACCCACCGCTCGCGAGCATCGCCGCGAGCACGACTAAAGCCGCTCCCGGTGACCGGCCGCGCCCGTCTACCTCAGCTTCCCTGCATCAATCGAGCGTCCATTGCTTGCCCCGCTGCGCGCCGGCGTCGGCCACCGCGACCGCGGTCATGTTCACGATGCGCCGCACCGTCGACGACGGCGTCATGATGTGCACGGCGCGCGCGGCGCCGAGCAGGATGCCGCCGACGGTGATCCCTCCGCCGGCGGTGACGCGCAGCGCGTTGTAGGTGATGTTGGCCGCGTCGACGTTCGGCATGACGAGGAGGTTCGCGTTCTCGCTGAGCGACGAGTCGGGGAACTCCTTGTCGCGGATCGATTTGTCGAGCGCCGAGTCGGCGCGCATCTCGCCCTCCACCGCGAGGCCGGGCGCGCGGTCGAGGATCATCTCGAGCGCCTCGCGCATCTTGGAGGCCGACGGCGCGTCCGAGCTTCCGAAGCTCGAGTGCGACAGGAGCGCGACGCTGGGCTTCACGCCGAAGCGCTGGACCTCCTCCGCGGCGAGGAGCGTCATCTCGGCGATCTCGGCCGCCGTGGGATCGCGGTTGACGTGCGTGTCGCAGATGAAGAGCTGGCGGTCGGGCAGGATCAGCATCTGCATCACCGCCATGGTCCTCGCGCCCTCGCGCAGCCCGATCACCTGCCGGATGTAGCGAAGGTGCGCCTGCGAGTTGCTGCCGGTGCCGCACAGCATGGCGTCGGCGTCGCCGCGATGGACGAGCATGGCGGCGACGAGCGTGGGACGCGTGCGCATGTCCTCCTGCGCCTGGCGGCGCGTGACGCCCTTGCGCCGCGCGAGGCGATAGTACTCGGACCAGTAGTCCCGGAAGCGGGGATCGTCGAGGATGTTGACGCCGTCGCAGTCCTTGCCGAGCGTGAGGCGCAGCCCGAGCTTCTCGATGCGGCTCGCGATGATGTCGGTGCGGCCGACGAGCACGGGGCGCGCGAGGCCCTCGTCCACGGCGGCCTGCGCGGCGCGCAGCACGCGCTCGTCCTCACCCTCGGCGAAGGCCACGCGCCGGGGCGATTTCTTGGCCGCGGCGAACACGGGCTCCATGGTCGCGCCGGACTCGTGCACGAGGCGCGCGAGGTGGTCGCGGTACGCATCGAAGTCGGCGATGGGGCGCGTCGCCACGCCCGAGTCCATCGCGGCCTTCGCGACCGCGGGCGCCATGCTCGTGATGAGGCGCGGGTCGAACGCGCGTGGAATGAGGTAATCGGGCCCGAAGGGCGGCGTGGGCTCGCCGTAAGCCTGCGCGACGATGTCGGAGGGCTCGGCGCGCGCGAGATCCGCGAGCGCGCGCGTCGCGGCCAGCTTCATCGCCTCGTTGATGGTGGTCGCGCCGCAATCGAGCGCGCCACGGAACATGAACGGGAAGCAGAGCGAGTTGTTGACCTGGTTCGGGTAGTCGGAGCGGCCGGTGCCGATGAGGCAGTCCGGGCGCGCTTCCTTCGCGAGCTCGGGACGGATCTCGGGCTCCGGGTTGGCCATGGCGAGGATGATGGGCCGCGGCGCCATCTTCTTCACCATCGATTGCGTGAGCACGCCGCCGGCGGACAGGCCCATGAACACGTCGCAGCCGGCGATCACGTCGTCGAGCGTGCGCGCCTGCGTATCCTGCGCGTAGCGCATCTTGTCGGGGTCGACCTTGTCGGTGCGGCCCTTGCTCACCACGCCCTTGCTGTCGAGGAGCCACACGTTGCTGCGGTCGAGGCCCAGGCTCACCTGCAGGTCGAGGCACGCGATGGCCGCGGCACCCGCGCCCGAGCACACGAGCTTCACCTTCGAGAGGTCCTTGCCGACGATCTTGAGGCCGTTGAGCATCGCGGCGGCCGCGACGATGGCCGTTCCGTGCTGGTCATCGTGGAAGACCGGGATCTTCATGCGCTCCCGGAGCTTCTTCTCGATGTAGAAGCACTCGGGCGCCTTGATGTCCTCGAGGTTGATGCCGCCGAACGTGGGCTCCAGCGCGGCCACCACGTCGACGATGCGGTCGGGGTCGGACTCGCCGACCTCGATGTCGAACACGTCGATGCCTGCGAACTTCTTGAAGAGGCAGCCCTTGCCCTCCATGACGGGCTTGCCCGCGAGCGCGCCGATGTTGCCGAGACCCAGCACCGCGCTGCCGTTGGTGATGACCGCGACCAGGTTCGCCCTCGCGGTGTAGCGCGCGGCGAGCGACGGGTCCTTCTGGATCGCGGTGCACGCGTACGCGACGCCCGGCGAGTAGGCGAGCGAGAGGTCGCGCTGGTTGGCGAGCGTCTTGGTGGGCGCGATCGAGATCTTTCCCGGCGTGGGGAACTCGTGATACTCGAGCGCGTCGATGCGCAGCTGCTCTTCCGAGGCCATCTCGTCTTTCCTCCTCGCTATTTCTTCTTCACGGGCGGCAGGTCGGTGCAGACGCCCTCGAAGAGCTCCGCCGCCATGCCCACCGATTCCGCGAGCGTGGGATGCGGATGGATGGTCTTGCCGATGTCGGTGGGATCGCAACCCATCTCCACCGCGAGGCACACTTCGCCGATGAGATCGCCCGCGTGCGTGCCCACGATGGCGCCCCCGATGCAGCGATGCGTCTCCTCGTCGAACAGGAGCTTGGTGAAGCCCTCGTCGCGGCCGTTGGCGATGGCGCGTCCGGACGCCGCCCACGGGAACACGGCCTTGCCGTACTTGATGCCCTGCTTCCTGCACTCGTCCTCGGTCAGGCCCGCCCAGGCGACCTCGGGATCGGTATACGCCACCGAGGGAATCTGGCGCGCATCGAAGTACGACTTCTCGCCCTTCGCGACTTCCGCGGCGACGTGGCCCTCGTGCACGGCCTTGTGCGCGAGCATCGGCTGGCCGACGATGTCGCCGATGGCAAAGATGTGCGGCACGTTCGTGCGCATCTGCTTGTCGACGGGGATGAATCCGCGGTCGGTGACGATCACGCCCGCGCTCGTCGCCTCGATGGGCTTGCCGTTGGGGCTGCGGCCCACGGCGACGAGCACGAGGTCGTAGGTCTGGGGGCCGGGCGGCGCGTTCTCGCCCTCGAACCCCACCTCGATGCCCGCCTTGGTCGCCTTCGCCGATACGGTCTTCGTCTTGAGCATGACCTTGTCGAAGCGCCTGGCGTTCACCTTCTCCCACACCTTGACGAGGTCGCGGTCGGCGCCGGCCATCATGCCGTCGAGCATCTCCACGACGTCGATGCGCGCGCCGAGCGCGGAGTACACGGTGGCCATCTCGAGGCCGATGATGCCCGCGCCCACGACGAGCATGCGCTTGGGCACGGTCGAGAGGAGCAACGCGCCGGTGGAATCGACGACGCGCGGGTCGTCGGGCATGAACGGAAGCCTGATCGCCTGGCTGCCGGCCGCGATGATGGCCTTGCCGAACTTCACGACCTTCTTCTCGCCGGACGTCGCCTGGCCGTCGCCCGTGGTGAGCGAGACCTCGACGTGATGCGGGTCGAGGAAGCGGCCGACGCCGCGCACGACGTCGACCTTGCGCATCTTGGCCATGCCGGCGAGGCCGCCGGTGAGCTTCTTCACGACGCCTTCCTTGAAGGTGCGAAGCTTCGCGAGGTCGATGCGCGGCTCTCCGAATCCGATGCCGTGCGCCGCGAGCGCCGCCACCTCGTCCATCGCGGCCGCGGTATGCAGCAGCGCCTTCGACGGAATGCAGCCCACGTTGAGGCAGACCCCGCCGAGCGTCGCGTAGCGCTCGACGATGACGGTCTTCATGCCGAGGTCCGCGCTGCGAAACGCGGCGGAGTAGCCGCCCGGACCCGCGCCGAGCACGAGGACCTCGCACTCGATGTCGGCCTTGCCCGAAAACGTCTTCGGCGCGGGGCCGGCGCTCGCTTGCGCGGCACCGCCCTTCCCGCTCGCGGGAGAGGGCTCGCGTGAGGGCGCCGCAGGCGGCACGGCGGCGCTGCTGCCGGTCCCGCTCGCGGCAGGAGGCTGGGTCGAGGGCGCCGCAGCCGCAGCCGACTCCATCGTGACGATGAGCGACCCCTCCCCAACCCTGTCGCCCACCTTGACCTTGATCTCCTTCACCACGCCGTCGACCGGCGAAGGCACGTCCATCGTCGCCTTGTCCGACTCGAGCGTGACGAGCGACGCTTCCTTGGCGACGGTGTCGCCGGGCTTGACGAGCACCTCGATGACGGGCACGTCCTTGAAATCGCCGATGTCGGGAACCTTGACGTCGATCGTGGGCATTCTTCGATTTCCTTGTGTTCTAGATGACGACGCGGCGCATGTCCGCGAGCAATGATCCGAAGTGCGAGTTGAAGCGCGCGGCCGCGGCGCCGTCGATGACGCGGTGATCCCACGACAGCGACAGCGGCAGGATGTAGCGCCACGACGAGGTCTTGCCATCCGCCGAGACCTGCTTCCAGAACGAGCGGCACACGCCCATGATCGCCACCTCGGGCGCGTTGATGATCGGCGTGAAGTACGTGCCGCCGATGCCGCCCAGGCTGCTGATGGTGAACGTGCCGCCCTGCATCTGGTCGGGCTTGAGCTTGCCGTCGCGCGCGAGCTTCGCGAGCTCGCCCAT
>JBGAIS010000014.1:0-36457 GCA_044225355.1 Casimicrobiaceae bacterium
CCCGACGCACGGCGCGGTGCATCGCTGGATCTGGTGCAGCATGCACGGGCGCGAGCGATTGGCGAACACCGTGTTCTCGCAGGTGCGCAACAGGAACACCTTCTGCAGCGTCGCGATGCCCTCGCGCACCGCGCCCGCGCCGGGGAACGGCCCGAAGTAGCGATTGCGCTTGTCGAGCGCGCCGCGGTGGAAGCGAAGCTGCGGGAAGGCGTCGCCGCTGATGCAGACGTACGGATAGCTCTTGTCGTCGCGATACAGGATGTTGTAGCGCGGCTCGTGAGCCTTGATGAAATTGTTCTCGAGCAGCAGCGCCTCGCCCTCGGAGCGCGTCACCGTGGTCTCCACGCGCGTGACGTGCCCGATCATGGCCGCGATGCGGTACTCGTGGTCCGACTTCTGGAAGTAGTTCGAGACGCGCTTCTTGAGGTCGCGCGCCTTGCCCACGTACAGCACGTCGCCCTTCGCGTCGAACATGCGATAGACGCCCGGCCGATGCGGCAGCGACTTCAGGAGCTCGGTGGCGTCGAACGACGTGGCCGGCGCCTCGCCGTCCGGCGAGGGGCTCGTCACTTTCGACAGTCGGGGGACCTTGCTCACGACAGGTGCGCGTCGACGCGGTCGAACACGGCATCGAACATCGCCGCGGTCAGCCTGCCGGTATTGGTGTTGTAGCGGCTGCAATGATAGCTGTCGATCATGAGCCTGCCGCCGGCGAGCGGGTGCGTCGAGCCATGCGCGAACGGGTGCGCCGCCGCGCGGAGGCCGAGCGCTCGCAGCGTCGCGTCGTGCGCGATGCGCCCCAGCGCGAGGACGACGCCGCCCTCCGGCACGTTGCGAAGGTCTGCGGCGAGGTAGTCGTTGCAGGTGCGCACCTCGGCCGGCGTGGGCTTGTTCTCGGGCGGCAGGCACTTGACCGCGTTGGTGATGCGGCAGCCGACGAGCCGCAGCCCGTCGCCGCGCGATTGCGCGAGCGGGCGCGTCGCGTAGCCGTGCCGGTGCAGGGTCTCGTACAGCAGGATGCCCGCGTAGTCGCCGGTGAAGGGGCGGCCGCTCGCGTTGGCGCCGTGCATGCCGGGGGCCAGGCCCACGATGACGAGCCGCGCGGCGCTCTCGCCGAAGGGCGGCACCGGCTTGCACCAGTACGTCGGATGCGCCGCGTGGACTTCGGCGAGGAAGCCCGCGAGCCGCCCGCAGCGGCGGCACGCTTCGTCGTAGACCAGGGCGGAGGTATCGGGCATCGGAAGTCGGGTGAACGTCGCGCGAAGCCAGTAGAATGCGGCGGCACGACGGGCAAGCGCGATCATCATATCTGGGGGCTCCCGGCCGCCGCCGCAATCGTGCGCTTCGCGCGAATGCCGGCGCCCCCGTCCACCCCTTCCGAAGCGACACTCTTTCCCGAATTTTTCCATGCCCGACCTCGAGCTCCGCTCGCGCCGCCCCACCAGCAATACGCGCAAGCCGCCCCTCCTCTTCATCCACGGCGGTTATTGCGACGCGTGGTGCTGGGAGCCGTTCTTCCTGCCGTGGTTCGCCTCCAAGGGCTGGCCCGCCCATGCCCTCTCGCTGCGCGGGCACGGCACGAGCGGCGGCGCCGACACGCTCTTCATCGCCGGCCTCGAAGACTACGTGGCCGACGTCGAGGAGGTCGTGCGGTCGCTCGGCACGGAGCCGATCCTGATCGGGCACTCGATGGGCGCGGCGATCGTCGAGCGCATGATGGCCGCGCGACCGATCCATGCCGGCGTCCTCATCGCGCCGGTGCCCCCGACGGGCCTCCTCCCCGTCGCCGCGCGCCTCGCCACTGCCCATCCCGGCTACATGACCCACATGATGGGCCTCGACCCCACGCGGCTCTCCGCCGACACGCTCACCGTGCTGCGGCCGTTCTACTTCAGCCCCGACGTCGACCCCGCGATCCTGAAACAGGCCATGGGACACCTCAACGGCGAGTCGCCGCGCGCGCTCTTCGAGCTCTCGCTGCGCCTGCACTGGATCGAGCCCAAGGCCAACTCGCCCGTCTTCGTCCTTGGCGCGCAGGACGACCGGATCGCGATTCCGGCGGACGTGCGCGCGACGGCCCAGCATCATCGCGTCGACGCGACGATCCTCCCCGGCATGGGGCACATGCTGATGCTCGAGCCGAGCTGGAAGGGTGCCGCGCAGGCGATCGCCACGTGGATCGAATCGCGCTAGCGTAATCGGGGAGGCTTAGTCGGCGCCCGTGAGCGCGCGCAATGCGGCGTCAGCGCGGCGCGCGCATCAAGCCGCCTGCGTCTTCTTGCGCACGAACTCGAAGAACGCGTCGGCGGGCAGCGGCTTGCTCGCCCAGAACCCCTGGAAGCAATCGCAGCCGCGCACGTCGAGGAACTCGAGCTGCTCGCGCGTGCCCACGCCTTCGGCGACGACCTTGAGCCCCAGCCCGCGCGCGAGGCCGATGATCGCCTCCGTGATGGCCGCGTCCTGCGGATCGGACTCGAGGTCGGCGATGAACGAGATGTCGATCTTGAGCGTGTCGATGGGGAAGTGCTTGAGGTGCGTGAGCGACGAGTAGCCGGTGCCGAAGTCGTCGATGGCCACCGTGAAGCCCTCGTCGCGCAGCTGGTGCAGCACCTTGCGTATCGCGTCGAGGTCGTGCATGAGGCTCGTCTCGGTCACCTCGAGCTCGATCCACGAAGGATCGCATTGCTCGGACTTCACGATGTCGGAGATGCGCTGCGCCAGGTCCTCGCGATAGAACTGCCGCGCCGAGAGATTCACCGAGACGTTGATCCGAAGTCCCGCCCGCCGCCACGCGACGCACTGGCGCGCCGCCGAGCGCAGCACCCACTCGCCCAGCGCGTGGATGAGGCCCGATTCTTCAGCGAGCGGGATGAACACCTGGGGCGGCACGTTGCCGTGGTCCGGATCGTTCCACCGCAGGAGCGCTTCCGCGCCGACGATGGCGCGATCGCTCACCTTGACCACCGGCTGGTAGTGCAGGCGCAGCGCGTTCTCCTGCAGCGCCGTGCGAAGCGCCGTCTCGAGCGTGTGCTGGCGGAGGCGATCCTCCGCGAGGCTGGCGTCGAGGAACTGGTACGTGTTGCGACCGAGATCCTTGCTCCGGTACATGGCGACGTCGGCGTACTTCAGGAGCTCCTCGGCGTCGTCCGAGTCGTCGGGATACACCGCGATGCCGATCGACGACGTCACGTAGATGTCGTGCTCCTCGATCTCGAAGGGCTGCGCGATGGCGTCGAGGAGCTTCTGTGCGATGCGACCGAGCACGGAGGGGTCGTCGAAGTCCTCCACGATCACCATGAACTCGTCGCCGCCGAGGCGCGCGAGGAGGTCGGTCTCGCGCAGCGCGCCCGACAGCGACGCCGTGACGCGCTTCAGGAGCTCGTCTCCGATGCGATGGCCGAGCGTGTCGTTGACGTTCTTGAAGCGGTCGAGATCGATGAACAGCACGCCCACGCGATGGCCGTTGCGCTTCGCCTGCGCGATCGCCTGCGAAAGCCGCTCGTGCAGCAGCAGCCGGTTGGGCAGGCCGGTGAGCGCGTCGCGCGTCGCGAGGTACTGCAGCCGCTCTTCCGCCTGGATGCGCGACGACACGTCCTGCACGAACGACAGGATGGACACGATCTGGCCGTGGTCGTCGAGCAGCGCGGAGTGATACCACTCGCACCAGATGGTGTCGCCGTCGCGCCGGTGATTGCGGGTGAGGCCCGTGGCGCGCGGCTCCTCGCCGCCCATGAGGCGCGCGACCAGCCCCGCGAACGCCTCGCGGTCGCCCTCGTGCACGAGCGGGCTGTCGGCGAGCGGAATGCCCAGGATCTCGTCGCTCGTCCAGCCGAAGATGTTCTGCGCCTGCGGCGACCAGCGGACGAGGCGGAAATCGCGGTCCCACTCGAGCACCGCGAGCGGCGTGTTGCTGATGTGGCTCGACAGCATCCAGTTCGCGCGCTTGAGCTCGTCCTCGTTGCGCTTCTGGTCGTGGATGTCGGCGTGCACGGCGTAGATGCCGACGACGTTGCCCTCGGCGTCGCGATGCGGCGCGTAGTGAACCGACTCCCAGCGCTCGTCGCCCTCGGGCTGGACGAGCTGCTTTTCCGTCGACACCGTCTCGCCCTGCAGGACGCGGTCGAGCAGGGGCCCCAGCTGGTTCGCGCGCTCGTTGCCCACGACCTCCGCGAACGTGCGGCCCGTGAGGTCCTTGCGGCTCTCGCCCAGCCACTCCTCGTTGTGGCGGTTGAGGAAGCGGTAGCGGTACTCGCGGTCGATGTAGGACACGCGCGCGGGCACGTTGTCCATGATGAGGCGCAGCGCGGCCTCGGAGTCGCGCAAGGCCTCCTGCGCCTGCTTCAACCCGTGGATGTCGTTCATGAGCACGAACGCGCCGTGCACCTCCCCCGAAGGCGACGCGTCCGGCACCACGCGGATGGTCATCCAGCGGCGCACGCCGTTGGCGCCGGGCACCAGGCGGTCAAAGGCGGTGGACTCGCCCTCCATGGCGCGAGTGAGCATCGCCTGCGCGCTCTGGTAGATGCCGTGGCCGACGACGTCGCGCAGGCGCATCACCGAGACCTGCTCGGGCGTGAGCCCGAAGAATTGCAGGAACGTGCGGTTGACGTAGTGGCAGCGCTCGTCGCGGTCGATGTACGCCACCGGCGCGGGCACGCCGTCCATGATCGCGCGTAGCTGGCCTTCGCGCGCGGCGAGGGCATCCTGCGCCTGCTTCAAGTCGGTGATGTCGTGGCCGACGACGTACTCGCCCTTCACCGTGCCGTCGAAGTGGAGGTCGGGCACGCAGCGCGCGCGTATCCAGCGCTCGCGGCCGCTCGCGTCGATCACGGAGCGCTCGTACGTCAGCGCCTCGCCCGCGAACACGCGGTTGCGCCCGGGCTCCATCATGCCGGCGAGATCGGGACCCAGCACCTCGTTGGTCGTCTTGCCGACGACCTGGTCGCGATCCTGTCCCACGAGCTTCAGGAACGCCTCGTTCACGAACTGGTAGCGGCGATCCGCCGACAGGTAGACGATGGGCTCCGGAATGTTGTCGTTGAAGAGGCGAAGCTGCTCCTCGCGAGCGGCCAGCGCCTGCTCGGTGAGCTTCAAGTCGTGGATGTCGTACTCGGTGGTGTAGAGGCCGCGCACCGCCCCCGAGACGTCGAGGTCGGGCGCGATGCGGCCGTGCAGCCAGCGGCGCGCGCCCTGCATGGTCGCGCCGATGCGCTCGTACTCGACGTGCTCGCCCGCCTGCGCGCGCTTGAGGATGGGCCGCAGGAACGACGCGACGTCCGAGGGCATGACCTCGAACGGCGTCTTGCCGTAGATCTCGTCCTGCGGCTTGCACACGGAGTTCGCGAACGCCTGGTTCACGAACGTGTACTTGAGGTTGCGGTCGAGGTACGCGATCGGGCCGGGGATATTGTCGGCGAAGAGGCGCATCTGCGATTCCTGCGCCTTGAGCGCGTCGCGGATGCGGATGTCGTCCTCGATGTCGGTCATCACCGCGAACGCGCCGCCGACGCGCCCGCCCAGCTCGCGGTCGGGGAACAGCGTGACGCGCGTCCAGCGGGCGTCGCCCTTGACGTCCCGCTCGCGTCGCTCGTACGTCACCGTCGCGCCGGCGAACGTGCGGTCGATGTAGCCCTGCATCTCGGCGAAGGCGTCGCCCGGCAGGAGATCCTTGATCGCGTGGCCGAGGAGGTCGTCGGAGGGCACGCCGATCCAGGCGCCGAACGGCTTGTTCGCGAAGCGGATGCGAAGCTGCCGGTCGAAGTAGAGGATGGGCAGGCCGACGCTGTCGGTGACAAGACGCAGGCGATGCTCGCGCTGGCCGGCCTCGAGCTCGAGCTTCTTGAGGTGGTCGACGTCGCTGTACGTGACGAGGAAGCCGCGGACGTGGCCCTGCGAGCTCCGGTCCGGGTAGTAGTCGACGCGGATCCAGATCGCGGGGCGCGCCGGCGTGATGAGCTGCCGCTCGTAGGTCGTGCGCTCGCCGGACAGCGCGGCGTCGATATAGGCGCGATAGAGCTGGAACACCTCGCGGCCGTAGACCTCGATCACCTCGCGGCCGATGACCTCGTTGTCGCGCTTGCCGAGCCAGTCGACGAACGCCCGATTGCAGAACCGGTAGCGCTGGTTGCGATCGATGTACGCGATGGGAACGCCCAGCGCGTTGAGCTTGCGCTGGGACAGCGCGGAGAGCGACTCCCGGTGCTCGATCAGCTCCCCGACCGTGTTGGCCGGCAGGTCGATGCGATTCAACGAACGCGAGAGTGCCATGGGCCGCTGGGGGTCGGGTAGGGACGCGGGGACACCTTGCGCCCCCTTCGCCGGTCGTTCAGTACAAGCAAGGATCGCGCCCAGGCCGGCCAGTGGACGCAGGGCGCAGCGCCCGCAACGCCATCGCCCCGGCGACGGTTGACTGCGGGTTTTACCTTGCCAAATATCGGCTTACGGGCATGCTTCGGACCGTTACAATCCGCGTCAACAACAAACGGCGGGCGGCATTCCGAGAAGCCACGGCCCGCCCTACCTCGGCTCGACGCTCCCACCCCACCCCATGGCTCGACTTTCCCGCCCAATCCTGCGCGCGGCCTGCGCGTGCTCGTCCTTCGCGCTCGCCGCCACCCCGGCCCTCGCTGCCGGCACCGCCACGGCCCACCTGGGGCCCATTCCCGTCGAGTTCCTGCTCTTCGGCCTCACCCTCGCCGGCGTCGCGCTCTTTCACCACCATACGCTCAAGGTGGCGCTGGCCGGCCTCGCGGCGATCACGGCCTACAAGCTCGCGTTCACGGGCTTCAAGGGCGGCGACGGGGTCGCGGGCCTTGCGAGCCACCTGCACCACGAGTGGGTGATCCTCGCCAACCTCTTCCTGCTCCTCATGGGCTTCGCGCTCCTCTCGAGGCACTTCGAGAAGAGCCGCATCCCGGTGGTGCTGCCCCGTTTCCTGCCGACCGACTGGAAGGGTGCCTTCGTGCTGCTCGCGATGGTGTTCGTCATCTCGTCGTTCCTCGACAACATCGCGGCCGCGCTGATCGGCGGGGCCATGGCGCACCAGCTCTTCCGCGCGAAGGTCCACATCGGCTACCTGGCGGCCATCGTCGCGGCGTCGAACGCGGGCGGGTCGGGCAGCGTCATCGGCGACACCACCACCACGATGATGTGGATCGCCGGCGTGGCGCCCAAGTCGGTGTTCCAGGCGTACGTCGGTGCGGTCGTCGCGCTCTTCGTCTGCGGCATTCCCGCCGCGCGCCAGCAGCACGCGTACTCGCCGATGATCCGCCACGCGCACGAGCATACCCACATCGACTGGCCCCGCGTGGGCATCGTCGTCGTCATGCTGGCCGCCGCGATCGCCGCGAACATCGTCGTGAACGTGTCGCTGCCGCAGTACGGCGACGCCTTCCCGTTCATCGGTGCCGCCGTGTGGGTCGGCCTCCTGCTGACGATGGGCCTGCGCCGGCCCGATTGGGAGATCCTGCCCGACACGTTCAAGGGAACGGTCTTCCTGCTCTCCCTCGTGATCTGCGCCTCCATGATGCCGGTGGAGGAGCTTCCGCGCGCGTCGTGGCAG
Organism: Casimicrobiaceae bacterium; assembly: GCA_044225355.1. Lineage (GTDB taxonomy): Bacteria > Pseudomonadota > Gammaproteobacteria > Burkholderiales > Casimicrobiaceae > VBCG01. The sequence continues at coordinate 7,562 of JBGAIS010000014.1, forward strand.
GTGGCGCTGGGGCTGGGCTTCGTGTCGGCCGTGTTCGACAACATCCCGCTGACCGCGCTCGCGCTCCAGCAGGGCGGCTACGCGTGGGGGTTCCTCGCGTACGCGGTCGGGTTCGGGGGCTCGATGATCTGGTTCGGGTCCTCCGCGGGCGTCGCGCTGTCGAGCCAGTTTCCCGAGGCGCGCTCGGTCGGGGCGTGGCTGCGCCATGGCTGGCACGTGGCGCTCGCCTACGTCGTAGGCTTCGGGGTGCTCCTGCTCGTATTAGGATGGCATCCGGGCTAGGGTTCCGGCCCCTTGCACGCGGAAAGCAAGCTCGAGCGGTGAAATCTCGCCGCGCACTTGCACTCGCATCGACGGGGGGCGGCCTCCGTGTGCCCGGTGACCCTCTCCTCAACCCGCATGGAAGCCGAAGCCTCATGAAGCCTACGATCCTTGCCGTGCTCGCTTACGCGCTGGCCCATGGCGCCCTCGCGCAGGAAATCACGCTGTACGAGGACGACAACTTCGGCGGCGCCCAGTACAGCGCGAGCGCGTCGATCGACGACCTCGCGCGCGTCGGGTTCAACGACCGCGCGTCGTCCGTCATCGTGCGCAGCGGGACGTGGACGCTCTGCGCGGACTCCTATTTCCGCGGCCAATGCATCACGCTCCAGGTCGGGCAGTACCGCTCGCTCGGGGCCATGGGGCTCAACGACGCCGTGTCCTCGATCCGCGAGGTGGGCTGGAACGGCGGGCGTCCCGGCGGACCGGGCGCGGGTCCCGGCCCGGGCGGGCCCGGAGGCGGCGGATGGGCGGGAGGCGGATCGATCGTCCTGTACGAATCGCCGGGGCTCACGGGCCGCTCGTACACGCTCAACGGCCCGATGCAGAACTTCGGCGGCACCGGGTTCAACGACCGCGCCTCGTCAGCCATCGTGAGCGGCGCGACCTGGCAGCTGTGCGCCGACGCCGACTACCAGAGCAGCTGCGAGATCTTCTCGCCCGGGCGCTACGACAACCTGGGCTCCGTCACCGGCCGCGTGAGCTCCGCGCGCCCCTTCAATCCAGCCGGCCCTGGCGGACCGCCGCCCGGCAACAACTGGGGCGGCGGAGGCGGCGGCGGCTCCGCGCGCGTCGTGCTGTACGAGGGCCAGAATTTCCAGGGCCGCGCGTTCACGCTCAGCTCGAACATGCTGAACAACCTCTCCGATGCGGGCTTCAACGACCGCGCGTCCTCGCTGCGCGTCGAGCGCGGCTACTGGATGTTCTGCACCGACGCCGATTTCCGGGGCGACTGCCGCACGTTCGGTCCGGGCGACTATCCCGAGCTCGGCTGGCTCTCCAATCGCATCTCGTCTGGGCGCCGCATTAGCAACGACTACCCGTACAACGCGCCGCCGACCTGGCGGAACTAGGAGCGTTCGAACCGGTCCCACGTCCGCCCATGCCTCTCGTCGACGACATCCCCGGCATCCGCCGCATCCTCGCGCAGTCGAAGACCCTCGCGGTCGTCGGGCTGTCCGCGCACTGGTACCGGCCGAGCCACTTCGCGGCGAAGTACATGCAGGGCAAGGGCTATCGCATCATTCCGGTCAACCCGGCGTACCGCGAGGTGTTGGGCGAGCGATGCCATCCCGACCTCGCGTCCATCGGCGAGCCCGTCGACATCGTCGATTGCTTCCGCAAATCGGAGGACATCGTGCCCATCGCGCGCGAAGCGGTGGCCATCAAGGCGCGCGTCCTGTGGCTGCAGCTCGGCGTGCGCAACGAGGAAGCCACGCGCATCGCGCTCGACGCGGGCCTCGACGTCGTGGTCGACCGCTGCGTGAAGATCGAGCACGCGCGCATCCTGGGCGGGCTCAACTGGGCCGGCGTAAACACCGGCGTCATCTCCGCGCGGCGACCCGCGTAACATCTCGCGGCTCATGGCCGACCGCACTTTCGGATTCGATACGCTTTGCCTCCACGCGGGCCACATCCCCGACGCGGCCACGGGGGCGCGCGCGCTGCCCATCTACCAGACCACGTCGTTCGTCTTCGATAGCGCCGACCACGCGGCAAGCCTTTTCAACCTCTCGACGTTCGGCAACGTCTACTCGCGGATCTCGAATCCCACCGTCGCGGCGCTCGAGGAGCGCGTTGCCGCGCTCGAGGGCGGACGCGCGGCGCTCGCCACCGCCACGGGCATGGCCGCGCAGACCGTGACGCTGCTCACCCTGTGCCAGCAAGGCGACCACATCGTGGCCTCGCGCACGCTGTACGGCGGCACGTACACGCAGCTCGCGGTGACGTTCGCGCAGTTCGGCATCGAGACCACGTTCGTCGACGCCGCGGATCCCGCGCACTTCGCGAGCGCGATCCGCGACAACACCAAGGCCGTGTACGTCGAGACGATAGGCAACCCGCAGCTCGACGTGGCGGACCTCTCGGCCATCGCGAAGATCGCGCACGACGCGGGCGTGCCGCTCGTCGTCGACAACACGCTCGCCTCGCCGTACCTGTGCCGGCCGATCGAGCACGGCGCCGACATCGTCATCCATTCGGTGACGAAGTACCTGGGCGGCCACGGCACGACCATGGGCGGCATCGTCGTCGAGTCAGGCAAGTTCCCGTGGAACAACGGCCGCTTCCCGCAGATGACGGAGCCCTCGCGCGGCTATCACGGCGTCATCTTCTACGAGACGTTCGGCGACTTCGGCTTCACGATGAAGGCGCGCATGGAGACGATGCGCACGCTGGGGCCGACGCTCTCGCCGCACTCGGCCTTCCTGCTGCTGCTCGGCATCGAGACGCTGCACCTTCGCATGCCGCGCCACTGCGAGTCGGCGCTCGAGATCGCGCGGCACCTGTCGACGCATCCTGCCGTCGAGTGGGTGGACTATCCCGGCCTGCCGCAGAGCCGCCATCACGGCCTCGCGAAGCGCTACCTGCCGAAGGGCGCGGGAGGCATCGTGACGTTCGGCGTTCGCGGCGGCGCGGCGGCCGGCGTGAAGTTCATCGAGTCCGTGCAGTTCCTGTCGCATCTCGCCAACGTGGGCGACGCCAAGACGCTCGTCATCCATCCCGCGTCGACCACGCACCGCCAGCTCTCCGAGGACGAGCAGCGATCGGCGGGCGTGTCGCCCGAGATGATCCGCCTGTCCGTCGGGCTGGAGACGCTGGACGACATCCTGTGGGATCTCGACCAGGCGCTCGCGCAGTCGCAGGCCTGATCCTCCTTTAGCCATTCGCTCACGCCCATGACGCGCTTCGCTGCCATTCCCTGGCCCCTGGCCGGCATCTTCGTCGCGGTGATCCTCGTCGCGCAGGATCTCCTCATCGCCTCGCTCGGGCCCAACCCCGCGCTCGAGCAGACGGTGTATCGCATGATCGTCTGGACCATCGGCCTCGCGTCGCTCGCGATGCTGCTCCTCCCGAGGCGACGGCTCGCGTACTTCCTGGGCTTCCTCGTGTGCGCGGCGCTCATCGCGTGGGCGCTGTGGCTGCAGTACGGGATGGACCTCGACCCGTGCCCGCTGTGCATCTTCCAGCGCATCGCGGTCATCGCCACCGGCATCGTGTTCCTGGTCGCGGCGATTCACAACCCGGGCAACAAGGGCGCGGGATTCTATGCGCTCCTCACCGTGATTGCCGCGGGCACCGGCGCGGCGCTCGCCGGGTGGCAAGTGTGGATCCAGGGCCAGCCGAAGGGCAGCGTGCCGTCGTGCGGCATGGGGCTCGACTACATGCTCGACACGATGCCGCTCCTCGACGTCATCTCGCGCGTGCTGAAGGGCAGCGGCGAGTGCGCCGAGCAGGGCTGGGTGTTCCTGGGACTCGCCATCCCGTCGTGGACGTTCGTCTTCTTCATCGCGATGATCGCCGCCGCGATCGCGCTCGTCCGCCGCGACTGAAAAAAATAGGGTCGGAGTCGACTTAATTCAGGCGCTGGAAATGGGGTCAGACCCCATTACAGACCTGGCACCATTTTCCCGACCGAGGCATCCGTCCGCTCCACGCGGCGCCCGCTGAAATGGGGTCAGACCCCATTACAGGCCTGGCACCATTTTCCGGCGAGCGCGTCGACTACTTCGGCGCCATGCGGATGGCCCCGTCGAGGCGGATCACCTCGCCGTTGAGCATGGGATTGCGCACGATCTCCCCGACGAGCGACGCGAACTCCGCCGGCCTGCCGAGCCTCGGCGGAAACGGAACCATCCTGCCGAGCGACGCCTGCGCGTCGGGGGGCAGGCTCGACATCATCGGCGTCTCGAATATGCCCGGTGCGATGGTGACGACGCGAATGCCCGAGCGAGCAAGCTCGCGCGCGATAGGCAACGTCATGCCGACGATCCCGCCCTTCGACGCCGCGTAAGCCGCCTGCCCGATCTGTCCGTCGAAGGCGGCGACCGACGCGGTGTTGACGATGACGCCGCGCTCGCCCTCGGCGTTGGGCGCGCCCGCAGCCATCGCCTCTGCCGCTAAGCGGATCATGTTGAACATGCCGACGAGGTTGATGCCGATCGTGCGCGCGAAGCCCGCGAGCGAGTGCGGCGCCTCCTTGCCCAGGACGCGCTCGCCATGCACGATGCCGGCGCATCCGACGAGCCCCTGCAAGCCGCCGAACGTCGACACCGCGGCGGCCACCGCCGCCTTGCCGCTCGCCTCGTCGGTGACGTCGGTGCGGACGAACCGCGCAGCCCGCCCGAGCTCCGCCGCAAGCGCCTGCCCTTCGGCATCCTTGAGGTCCGCGAGGACGACGTTGCCTCCACCCGCGACGACCATGCGCGCCGTCGCCGCGCCCAATCCCGACGCGCCGCCCGTGACGACGAAGGTGCTTCCGGCCAGGTCCATGCGATCCTCTCGAGTGACGTTGTCCGCGGGATTGTAATGGACCGACACGGACGCGCATCTCGCGTCGTGGCGCCCCCGTCGCCCCGCCGGGTCCCCGAAGGCGCCGATCACCTGGCATCGGATACACTTCCGGCGTCACCATGCCGTCGCCGCCGCTTCGTTCCCTCACCTGCGCCGCCTTCGCCCCGCTCGTCGGCGACACGTTCGACGCGGAGCGCGATGGCGTCACGGTCCCGCTGCGCCTCGTCGAGGCGCGGCCCGTCATGCTGAAGGCCATCGACGGCCGTGCGATGGGCAAGAGCGGCACCGTCCGTACCGACCCGTTCACGCTCCTGTTCCGCGGTCCCTCCGACTTGCCGCTCGAGCAGGGCATTCGAACGTTCCGCCACCCGTCGCTTGCGGACACCTCGATCAACATCGTCCCGATAGGACCGGGCGAGACCGGCCTCCTGTACGAGGCGATTTTCAATTAGCCCGACGATTACGCAGCAGCGACGTTCCCGTCGGCGCGGTACTCCATGAGCCAGTGCGAGCCCAGGTCTTCGATGACCTCGAACCGCTTGCGCCGGTACAGCGCGATGGCGGGGTTCGGCTTCTCCACGTGCAGCCGCGTGGGCCGGCCCGTCGCGAGGCCCATCTCGACATGGCGGTCCATGATGTAGCTGCAGATGCCGCGCTTGCGGTGCGCGTGCACCACCATGAGGTCGCCCAGGCGCACCTCGTCGTCGAACTCGATGACGATGAGCCGCGCCACGGGCCCGTCGTCGTCCTCGACGATCGACGTCTCGGCGTGCGGGTAGTGGACGGCGTAATGCTCCGTCTGTGCCGCGAGCTGGTGATCGAGCAGCGCCACGACCTGCTCGTCCGTCAAGCCCGTGCGCTCGAGCGGAAGCTGCGAGCGCAGCGTCGTATGGAACAGCCAGCGCACGAAAGGCGCATCCGTCGCGCGGATCGCGCGAAAGCGATAGGGGCCGAAATCATCCAGCATGGCCCGCGCCGCCTGCCGCCGAGTGTGAACGCGTTCCGCGACGAGCGCCTCAGGGGCGCGGGGGATAGATGCCCTCGATCGCGATGCAGAACGTCAGCACGAGATAAGGCTGCATGATGTTGTGCGCCTGGTTGCCTCCCGCGAAGCCGACCGACTGCGGGTTGAGCGTCGCTCCGTCCTGGGTCGGACGGTACGTCGCGGTCTGGCTGGTGCTGCTCGCCGAGATGAAATTCCCGCTCGGCGCGCCCAAGGCGCCTCCGGCATTGCTCACGTTCAGGAGGTGATTGTGCATGGGCATCTCGCTTTGGAGGAGCGTGTGCGCCTCCCGACCGGCCTCTTCGCCGAGAGCCCGCGGGGAGAGGCCTGGCCCCTGGCCCTGGTGTATCGGCACGCGCCCGCGCAGGTCGGGAATTCCGAACGTCACCTCCCCGTCCCCGCCGTAGGTCGTGCCCAGGAGGGAGAACAGCGCGTCGTTCTGGGAGATGGCCATGAGTTGGCCGTTGCACATCGCGTACCCGCGCGGTGCGTAGTTGAAGCCGCCCATGATGATCTGGCCAAGATACGGTTCTGCCATGGTCCTGCTCCTGGTTGCGATGCCGCCTACGCGGCGAAGTACGGGTTGATCCAGCCGTTCCGGCGGGGAAGCAGGCTCGCGAGGTGAGGCGACGCCGACGCCGGGGACCACGCCGACAGGGTCTCCTCGCCGCCCGCATCGAGCGCGCGCAGGTGGAAGTCGGTGGTGATCTCGTTCGTTCGCGGGTCCACGCTCGCGCCCTCGCGCGCGCCTTCGAGGGAGCGCGTACGCAGGCTCGCGACAAGCCGCCGCGAATCCGCCGGCGCATGCGCGAGCGTGCGAGCGGTCTCGTAGCCGAGCATCGCGAGCATGTCGGGCGTACGAGCGAAGCGCGCCTCGAAGGCGGCGACGAATGCGCGACTCGCCGGAGCATCGAGACCCGGCGACCAGGGCGTGACGCTCGCGACCGCCACTCCCGACGCCTGCGCGGCCGTCACGAGCGGACTTCCGATGACGGTCGCGGCGACCCTCGGCAGCGCCGAGAAGAACGCGTGCGCCTCGTCTCCGGTGTAGAACGCGGCGATCACGTCCGCGCCCGCCCGCGCGACGATCCCCGCGGCGCCGGCGGCGTCGATCGTGCTCTGCGGCGAACCGCTCACGTGACTCGCGACGACGCGACCGCCTTCCGCCGCGAATCCGGCTCGGAACGCCGCCACCATGTCGTAGCCGCTCTCGTACCACGAGCATGCGATCGCGCAACGGCGACCCGCATGAAGGGCCGCGTAGCGTCCCGATTCGTACGCGGCGCGCGCGAGCTCGAGCGACACGTAGGCCACGCCCGGGTCGACCGAATCGCCCGTGACGATGCGCTCGCCGGCGTTGACGACCACCAACGGAACGCGAGCGGCGGCGAGATCCGGCGCGAGCCAGCGAGTAGCGCGAGCGCTGGCCATCGCGACCGCCACGTCCACGTCGCGATGCGCGCGCTGCTCGCGAGCGAAAGCCATCACGCGCCCGATGCCCTCGCCGACCTCGCGTACGTCCACGGCCATGCGCCGGCCCGCCGGGGCGTCCGCCGCGAGCGCGAAGCCGTCGCGAAAGGCCGAGGCCGTCGAGGACGAGCCCGACGCGACGCTCGGCAAGAGGAGCGCGATGCGGAGGTCGGCGCCACGACGGAGGGGCGTGTACGCCCGTGAGGACGCGGGCAGGCACGCGCCCGCGGCGCCGAGCCCGACGGCGCGAATGACGGCACGGCGTCGCGGATCGTGAGGCATCTCGCCCGCCGCGATCAGTAGGTGAACCAGTTGCCGCCGCCGTCGCAATACAGCTGGCGAGACCCCCCGGCGTTGCCGAAGGACTCGCTCGACTGCGTGTTGACGAACTCGCCCGCGGCCGCAAGGATCGTGAGCACGGGCAGCAGCGAGAGGTTGTAGCGCTCGATCTTGACGACGAGGAGCTTGCCCTTCGCCGCCGCGACGCACGAGGGCAGCGTGAGCGCGAAGCCGGTTCCGGCGGACATGTCGATGCCGACGATATCCTGGCCGGTCGCCGCGACCGTCATCGAGCTGTTCCCTCCGGTGGCCACCACCTTGACGATCGTGGGCGGGGTCACGACGCCGGGCGGGCCCTGCGGACCGGTGTCGCCCTTGTCGCCTTTCGCGCCCGTCTGGCCGGTCTGGCCCGGCGGCCCGGCGGGGCCGACGCCCCCGGGCGCGCCGGTGGCGCCGGTGGCGCCCGTATCGCCCTTCGGACCGGGGGGACCGGTCGGACCCGGCGGGCCGGCGACGCCGGTGTCGCCCTTCGCACCCGCGGGACCGGTGGGGCCGGGAGGTCCTTGCGGCCCGGGCGCACCCTGCGCGCCCAGCGTGACCCAGAACTCCTCGCTATAGCCGACGTACGCGGTCGTGAGCGTAAGAAGGTAAGTGCCCGCGGCGACGTTCGGCGGAAGCGTCGCCACGACGTGCGTGGTCGTCGCGGAGGTGACCGTCAGGGCGCCGTAGATGCCGAGCGTCACGCCGATCGGAGCGGGCGAGAAGTTCGCACCCTCGATGGTGAGCGTCCCCGCGACCAGGTCGCCGACCGCCTTGACCACGATGGGCTGCACAGCCGGTGGCTTCTGCGCCTGCGCGGAAAGCGCCGACATCATCGCAACGGCAAAGGCCGCGACGACCGCGGCCATCGAGGCGGGACGAGCGAGGATCATCTTGAGGCCCTTGAATGGCGCCGCACTTGCGTCCGGCACGATTGGAAAACGCAAGTCGGGTCGCGGACGAGAGCCTACCGCCCGGAGCCGCGCGGTTCAAGCCTGTTCGGCTCGTAGACGACAACGTCGGCGGCGCGCCATCACTTGTCGGTCTTGACCACCTTCATCGCGGTGGTGATGAGGCCCGCCATGTCGGCGACGTTCGCCGGCACGATCAGCGTGTTGTTGGTCCGGGCGAGACCTGCGAAGGCTGCCACGTACTCCTCGGCGACGCGAAGGTTCACTGACGCCATGCCGCCCGGCGCCTCGATCGCCTCGGCGATCACGCGAATGGCCTTCGCCTGCGCGTCCGCCTTCACGAGGATCGCCTGCGCCTCGCCCTGCGCGGTGTTGATCTCCGCCTGCTTCTCGCCTTCGGACTTGGCGATGGCGGACTCGCGCGCGCCGATCGCGACGTTGATCGCCTCCTGGCGACGGCCTTCCGAGGTTGCGATCACCGCGCGCTTCTCGCGCTCGGCGGTGATCTGCGCCTGCATCGCGCGGAGGATCTCGGCCGGCGGCGTCAAGTCCTTGATCTCGTAGCGCAGCACCTTGACGCCCCAGCTCGCCGCCGCCTGGTCGAGCGCCGCCACCACCGCGACATTGATCTGGTCGCGCTCCTCGAAAGTCTTGTCGAGCTCCATGCGGCCGATGATGCTGCGAAGCGTCGTCTGCGCGAGCTGCGTGATCGCGAGCACGTAGTTGGAGGAGCCGTACGACGCGAGCTTCGGGTCGGTCACCTGGAAGTACAGGATGCCGTCGACCTGGAGCTGCGTATTGTCGCGCGTGATGCAGATCTGGCTCGGCACGTCGAGCGGGATCTCGCGCAGGTCGTGGCGGTACGCGACGCGATCCACGAACGGGATCACGAAGTTGAGGCCCGGCTCCAGGACCGAGTAGAAGCGCCCGAGGCGCTCGACGATCCACGCATGCTGCTGCGGTACGACGCGAATCGCCTTGACGACGACGATGAGCGCGACGACGAAGATGACGGCGGTGACGATGGCCGAGCCGGTCCACATGACGATGGTCTCCCGTTGCGTGCGTTACGAGGCGCGACGATCCGCGACGACGAGCGTCGAGCCGCGGGTGCCGACGATGTACATGATCTCGGCCCGCGCCTGGCTCGCATCGGCGAGCTCGGCGTCCCACTGCGTGCCGCGGTAGTTCACGCGCGCGCCGCCGTCGTCCTTCCACTCGACCACGCGCACCGACTGCCCGAGGTCCAGCGAGGGCTGCTGCGGTACGACGGTTCGAAGCCGCCACCGATGCGCGATCATGGTGGCCACCACGGCGACGACGCCCGCCGCGACGAGCTGCAGCGGCAACGCGACGCCCGCCAGCGCGACGATGCCGCCGACCGCGAACGCGACGCCTACCGCGAGCAAGTAGAACGTCCCGGTCACGAGCTCCGCCCCGACCAGGATCGCCGCCAGAATCCACCAGACCCAGTAGTCCGCCATCGCGACTCCCGCCCCCTCACATCGCCGGCCCTTGCGGAAGGATACGGCAGATGCATGTCGCCGTGACGACGCCCGTCCGGCGAAATCGTCGTTCCGTCATTGCGGCGCTGCGCAAAGCAGGCGGGGACGCGGTATAATCGAAGACCAATTATTCTTTTCGAATCAAGCGCTTTTAAAAGCCGACGGCACGTGCGGATCCTGAAGGCACGTGCCAAGGTCCGAAGGCACGCGCGGAGCCGCCGGTCCGCGCGAGCCGCGTTTGCCGACAAGCCGTCATGCCCATCTACGAATATCGCTGTACGGAATGCAACCACAAGCTCGAGGCGCTGCAGAGCCTTCGTGATGCTCCGCTCGTCACGTGCCCCGCTTGCGGGAAGAATGCCCTCACCAAGCTCGTGACCGCGGCGGGATTCCAGCTCAAGGGCAGCGGCTGGTACCAGACCGATTTCCGCGGCGGCAGCGGCGGCGAGAAGAAGGCCGAGACCTCCGACAAGCCCGGAAAGGCCGACACCCCCAAGGAAGGCGCCGCCGCGGCCGACGGCCCCGCCAAGACGGAATCGTCCGCCGCCAAGCCCGCGTCCTCGGACCCCGCACCTTCCGCGCCGTCCGCACCGTCCACGCCCGCATCGTCGACGTGACCGCGCGCGCATGAAGCGTTACCTCATCGCGGGCCTCCTGGTCTGGGTGCCGCTCGGCATCACGATCTGGGTGCTGCACTTCCTCGTGACGACGCTCGACCAGACGCTGCTCCTGCTGCCCGAGGACGCACAGCCGGACCGCGTCCTGGGCGTGCACATCCCGGGCTTCGGCGTCGTCCTGAGCTTCGCGCTGCTGTTCATCACCGGCGCCATCGCCGCCAATTTCTTCGGCGCGCGCCTCATCCGCGTGTGGGAGTCGATGCTCGGCCGCATCCCGGTCGTGAAGTCGATCTACTCCTCGGTGAAGCAGGTGAGCGACACGCTGCTTTCCGACTCCGGCAACGCGTTCCGCAAGGCGCTCCTCGTGCAGTTCCCGCACCAGGACGCGTGGACCATCGCCTTCCAGACGGGCACGCCTCCGCCCGCCGTCGCCGATCACCTGGCCGAGGAGCACGTGAGCGTCTACGTGCCCACCACGCCCAATCCCACGTCGGGCTACTTCGTGATCGTGCCGAGGTCCCAGGTGCGCGAGATCGACATGACCGTCGACGAGGCGCTCAAGTACGTCATCTCCATGGGCGTCGTCGCGCCTCGCGGCACTGCCCCCACGCCCCGACCGATCCCGGCAGCGGCATCCACCGCCGCCAGCGGCGAGACTCCCGTAAAACATGACACGCACTGACTACTGCGGCCTCATCGATGGCCGCCACCTCGACCAGACCGTCACCGTGATGGGCTGGGTCCATCGTCGCCGCGATCACGGCGGCGTCATCTTCGTCGACCTTCGCGACCGCGAGGGCCTGCTGCAAATCGTGTGCGACCCGGACCGCGCCGAGACCTTCGCGCAGGCCGAGACGCTGCGCAACGAGTTCTGCATCTCGGTGACGGGCCGCGTTCGCCGTCGCCCGGAGGGCACGGTCAACGCCGCCCTCAAGTCCGGCGAGATCGAGGTGCTCGCGCACGACCTCACGATCCTCAACGCCTCGCTCACGCCGCCGTTCCAGCTCGACGACGAGAATCTCTCCGAGACGGTCCGCCTCACGCATCGCGTGATCGACCTGCGGCGTCCGCAGATGCAAAGCAATCTCAGGCTGCGCTACCGCACGGCGATGGCCGCGCGCCGCTACCTCGACGCGCACGGCTTCATCGACATCGAGACGCCCGCGCTGTACAAGTCCACGCCGGAAGGCGCGCGCGAGTTCCTCGTGCCTTCGCGGATGCATCACGGGCAGTTCTACGCGCTGCCGCAGTCGCCGCAGCTCTTCAAGCAGATGCTGATGATCGCGGGCTTCGACCGCTACTACCAGATCGTCAAGTGCTTCCGCGACGAGGACCTCCGCGCCGATCGCCAGCCCGAGTTCACGCAGATCGACATCGAGACGTCCTTCCTGGGCGAGCTCGAGATCCGCGCGCTCATGGAGGGCCTCGTGCGCTCGATGTGGAAGGAGGCGCTCGGCGTCGACCTCCCCGACCCCTTCCCCATCATGACGTACGCCGAAGCCACGCGGCGCTACGGCTCCGACAAGCCCGACGTCCGCGTGTCGCTCGAGCTCACCGAGCTCACCGACCTCGCGAAGACGGTCGACTTCAAGGTGTTCCGCACCGCGGCCGACCTCCCCGGCGGACGCGTGGCCGCGCTGCGCGTTCCCGGCGGCGGCGCCATGACGCGCAAGGAGATCGACGACTGCGCGCCCTTCGTCGCCATATACGGCGCGAAGGGCCTCGCCTGGATCAAGGTCAACGATGCCGCGAAGCCGAACGACGAAGGCCTGCAGTCGCCCATCGTCAAGTTCCTGTCGGAGCCGGTCCTGCGCGAGATCCTCGCGCGCACCGGCGCGCAGACCGGCGACGTCATCTTCTTCGGCGCCGACAAGGAGAAGATCGTCAACGACGCCCTCGGCGCGCTGCGCGTCAAGCTCGGCCACGAGCGCGGCTTCGCGAGCGGCGAATGGAAGCCGTTGTGGGTCGTCGACTTCCCGATGTTCGAGTACGACGACGAGAAGAAGACGTGGGCCGCGCGTCATCATCCGTTCACCGCGCCCAAGGACGGCCACGAGGATCGCTTCTCCACGGACCCCGCGGGGGCCATCGCCAAGGCCTACGACGTCGTGATGAACGGCTGGGAGATCGGCGGCGGCTCCGTGCGCATCCACAGGCCCGAGGTGCAGCAGAAGGTCTTCGCGGCGCTCGGCATCGCCCGAGGACCAGCGGAAGAAGTTCGGCTTCCTGCTCGACGCCCTCCAGTACGGCGCGCCCCCGCATGGCGGCATCGCGTTCGGCCTCGATCGCATCGCGGCCATGATGGCCGGCATCTCGCAGATCCGCGACGTCATCGCGTTCCCCAAGACGCAGCGCGGCCAGGACCTGCTCGTCGATACGCCTACGCTCGTCACCGAGCAGCAGCTGCGTGACCTGCACATCCGCGTGCGGCCTTCCGATTCGGTCAAGGCGGCCGGCCCGGCTCCCTAGCGTGGGGTTGCAGTACACTGGCCCGATGGCCCCCGTGCGCCTTCTATCGCGCTTCGCAGTCGGCCTGGTGCTGGCGGCGCTGGTGCTCGCGTCGCCTTCGCACGCACGCGTGTCGCAAGAGTTGCGGGAGGTTCCGGCATCGTCGTTGCCGCGCGAGGCACGCGAGGTCCTCGCCGCCATCCACGCGGGCGGGCCCTTCCGCTACGAGCGCGACGGCATCACGTTCGGCAATCGCGAGAAGCTCCTGCCCGCGAAGCCCCGCGGCTACTATCACGAGTACACGGTGCGCACGCCCGGCGCGCGCGACCGCGGGGCACGCCGAATCGTGTGCGGCGGCCCGCAGCGCGCCCCGTCGGAGTGCTATTACTCCGACGATCACTACAACTCGTTCCGCCGCATCGTCGAGTAGGATCTGCTCGCCGTCCCCACGGACGCCCTTTGCAGACGTTCCTCACGGCAGGAGCTCGAGGGCGCGGCGGTACTGCAGGACGCTCGTCGCCGCGCTGCGCGGCACGCTGAACGTCACGAGGCCGGTCCCCGGCCCTCCTCCGTAGCGCTTCACCCACGCGGTGGCCATGCCGAGCTCGTTGCGCGCGAGCACGGTCGTGACGGCAGCGGGATCGATCGCGGCCTCCGCGACGCCGGTGTCGCGCAACCCCGCGCGACGCCCGGACTCGGTGGGCTTCGACGGGTAGTAGCCGTTCACGCGTGACGGCTCCGCATAGTCGATCGAGAAGATACGTCGCGGCACGTCGACGTCGATCGAGTCGACCTCGCCGGTCTCGGGATTCTCGCGAAACGCGAGCGGGTTGGCGCCCAGCAGCGCGACGGTGCCGCCCGCGTCGAGATAGCGGCGGATGAGCGCATCGTCCGCGCCCGTGCCGCCTACGCTTCGCGGGAGGCGGTTGTCCGCGAGCACCACCATGCTCGCCTGCGTCCCGTCGACTTGCGCGCGCATCGCCGCCGCCAGGCCTTCCGCGTCGACGCGCTCGTAGCCGGCCGCCTCGAACTGGGCGCCGATCGAGGCCGCGACGTGGTCCTCGAACCAGCGGAACGCCCCCGCGCGCGGCGGCGGCTCGCGATACACGAGGCGTCGACGCGGCGCACGCGCGCTCGAGGTGCCGTCGAGCGCGTACAGCACGCCCTCGTCGGAGGCGCAGTAGACGATGCCGCCCGACTCGACCGGCGCCGCGAGCGCGCGCGCGCCGATGGGCACGGACCAGTACGGCGTGCCGCTGGCCGCATCGAGCGCATGCACGTTGCCCTCGAAGTCGACGGCGTATACGACGTCGCCCGTCACGCGCACCGGCGCCATCATGAATGCCGTCGTGCGGAAGCGCCACATCGACGCGCCGTCGCGCGGGTTCGCCGCCTCGACGAGCTTCGCGCTTCCGCTGCCGATGACGAGGCGCGACGCGTCGCCCGTGATCGAGAGTATCCACGACGAGCCGTCGTGCGTGCGCTTCCACAGGAGCTTGCCCGTCGCGAGATCGAGCGCGTACACGTGCGCGTCGCGCGATCCCACGAACGCCGCGCCTCCGGCGATCAGCGGCTCGGAGACGATCGACGTGGTGTCGTTGCCCGCGTCCTCGAAGCGATGCGACGCGCCGTCCGTGACGAAGCGCCGCCGCTCGCGGCCGTCGCGCCGCGACAGCGCGACGACGATCCCGCGCGTCGTGCCCACGACGATCGTGTCCGCCTCCGCGTCCACCGCGGGTGGCGCGCGAACGCGCCCCTGCGCATCGAACGACCAGCGCACACGTCCGCTTGCGGCCGCCACGGCGTAGACGCGACCGTCGCCGGCGCCCACGTAGACCGTGCCGTCCACCACGCGCGGCGACGAGAGCGAGTAATCCCAGTAATGATCGTCGCCGAGCTCGGGCCCGAACGCCAAGCGCCAGCGCAGGCGGCCGTCGCCCGCGCCCACGGCGTACAGGTGGCCGTCGCGGCTCGCCGCATAGACGATGCCGCGGGCGACCGCGGGTGACGAATCCACGGCGCCACCCGTCGCGAAGCGCCACCGCAGCGCGCCGCTCGAAGCGTCGATGGCGTAGATCGCGCCGTCCGACGCGCCGAAGAACACGCGTCCCTCCGCAACCGCCGGCGTGCTGCGAATGGCGGCGTCCACCTTGAACGCGAAGCGCACCCCTGCGATGCCGCGTACGGGCGCGGCGAACGCCGCCGCGACCTGCGCCATGCCTGCCATCGCGAGCACCGCGAGCACGACGACCCTCGCGATGCGCCGCGTCGCGCGGACCGCGCCCGCTCCTCCCCCCGCTCGTGCCATCGACATGGGCGCCATTGTCGATGGGATGGGGCCGACGGCGGAATGGATCGGCCGCAGGCTTTCTGGTACTTTTCGACGATGCATGCGTCGCTTCGCACGGTTCGCTTCGAGACGTCGCGGCGCGGCCGCGAGACGCTGGTGGACGTCGCCCGCGCGAGCGCGTCCGCGGGCTTCATCGCCGACACCACGCCGCACGTGCTGGCCTTTCACGAGGCGCTCCTCGTCGCGCGCGGGCGCGGCACGGTCATGCTCGACGGCGTCGAGCGCCCCGTCGCGCCGGGCGTCGTCGTCCTCGGCGTGCCCGGGCGCGTGCGCGCGTGCGCGCGTCGGACGCGATTTCGACGCGTGCTGCGTGCTCTTCTGCGAGGGCGTCGGCGCCGACGTGCTCCGCGATCCCCGCGCCCTGTCGTCGCTCGCCTGCTTCCGCGCGCCGCCGGAGCACGCCGTGATGGCGCTCGCGCCGCGCGAGCGCCGGGCGTTCGCCGCGCGATTCGCCTTCATGCAGCGGGAGCTCCTAGCGCTCGCGGACGACTCGCCGCCGGCGCTGGCCGCCGAGCTCCACGCGCTTCTCCTCGCCATCGATCGCTCGCATCGAGCGACATTCGGCGAGCCGCGCGGCGCGCGCACGCATCGCGCCGTCGCGCGCTTCCAGGACCTGGTCGAGCGCGATTTCCGGCACCGGCATCGCGTGGCCGACTACGCCCGCGAGCTCGCGCTCTCGCCGGGCCACCTGCGCGCGCTCTGCGTCGCGCACGGCGGCCTGCCGCCGAGCGAGATCATCCGCGCGCGCCTCGCGCTCGAGGCCCGCAGGATGATGCAGGACGTCACGCTGACGGCGTCGGAGGTCGCGTACCGGCTGGGCTTCGCCGATGCCGCCTACTTCGCCCGCTTCTTCCGGCGCGAGGTCGGAGCGTCTCCCTCCGCATTCCGCAGAGCGCGGCGCGCGCCTGCGGCTGCGCTATGATGTGCCGGCCGCGGCGAGTCCGCGCGGGAGCCTGCCGATGAAACCGCCCCAACTCGAGGACGTCGACGCCGCCGGGGTGCACGCGTGGTCCGGCGCCGTCGAGCCGCTCAAGTCCGCCGCGTCGCACGCGCATCTCGCGTTCTGCACGGCCGACCTCGGTCACGCCAAGGATCGCGCGGCGCTCTTCGCGCAACTCGACCACGGGCTCGAGCTGCCCGATCACTTCGGCCACAACTGGGACGCGCTCGCCGACGTCCTCGAGGACCGCGACTGGCTCGGCAAGACCGGGCGCGTGATCGTGTTCACGGGCACGGCGGCGTACCGGCGCGACCACAAGACCGACTGGGCCACGCTCGAGGACATCTTCGCCGAGGCGGCGGAGTTCTGGAAGGAGCGCCACGTGGCGTTCTGGGTCTTCACGGCGTAGCGCTCGCGGCGTCCGTAACCCCGTTCGCGTCCGCGTTGCGTTACAAGATACCGATCTCGACGCTCGTCGTCGTGTACACGCCGTCGCTCGACGTGCTCCTGATCGAGCGAGCCGACTTCCCGGGGCACTGGCAGTCCGTCACCGGAAGCCAGGAGGCCGGCGAGACGCTCGCGCACACCGCGAGACGTGAGCTGCGCGAGGAGACCGGGATCGAGGCCGATGCTTTCGGGGGCGTCGTCGACTGGCACATGCACAACGACTTCGAGATCTTTGCCCAGTGGTCGCACCGCTATCCGCCGGGCACGACGCACAATCGCGAGCACGCGTTCGGGCTCCAGGTTCCCGCGCGCGTGCCGGTGACGCTCGCCCCGCGAGAGCACCTGCGATACGAATGGCTGCCGTGGCGCGCCGCTGCGGCGCGATGCTTCTCGTGGACCAACCGCGCGGCGATCGAGGCCTTGCCTTCGCGCGCACAGCACAAAGGAACCGACGCATGAAACGACCCTTGATCCTCCTCGCCGCAGCCACGCTCGCCTGCACCGCCGCCGCGGCGGAGACGCCTTCGACGGTGCCCGTCGTCGCGCTGTCGGCTTCGGCCACCACGAGCGTGCCCAACGATCGGATGTTCGCGTGGCTGCGCGTCGAGGTGGATCACGCCGATCCCGCGCGCGCCGCGGCCGACGTGAACACCAGGATGGCCAAGGCGCTCGCGCGTGCCCGGGCCACCGCGGGCGTCGAGGCGCAGACGTCCGGCTACTCGTCGTACCAGTTCACCGAGAAGGGACAGCCCACGCGATGGCGCGTGTCGCAGTCGCTCACGCTCGAGGCGCGGACTTCGCGACGATGGCGCGCTCCTTACGCGCCTGCAGGCCGACGACGGGCTCGTGATGTCGGGAATGAACTTCTCCGTGAGCGCCGACGCGCGGCACAAGGCGGAGGACGCGTTGACGCAGCAGGCGATCAAGGCGTGGCAGGCGCGCGCGCAGAACGCCGCGAAATCGTTCGGATTCGACGCCTGGCGCATGGGCCGCGTCGCGATCCAGAGCGGCGAGCCGCCGATGCGCCCGCAGCCGATGATGCGCATGGCCGCGAGCTCGATGGGCGGCGGCGCGCCGGTCAGCGTCGAGGCCGGGTACACCGACGTCACCATCTCCGTGTCGGGCGACGCCGTGCTGGAAGGCAAGCGCTGAAGCAGGATAGGCTTACACGGGGAGGTGCAACCGCATGGGCTCGCCTGACGAAGCCGCATCCAGGGTCGATCGCCGGTCACGAGGCACTCGCACGAACCTGTCATCGGGGGCGATGCTCGCCTTCCTGATAGCGAGCGGCTCATCGGTCGCGGCAACGTGTCCCGCGCTCGACAAGACGCTCCTCGACAAGGGTTTCCCGGACGTCGCCCCCTGGCGCGTCAACTCTGGCGGCTCGACCGAGTGCTCGTTCTCGGCGCGAACGTCCAGCATCAACTTCGGCTTCAACCACTCGATCGCGAGCTCCGACGCGGCGGCCAGGACCGCCGCCGCCGAGATGCGCCAGGCGGTGGCGTCGACGAGCGTCGTCACGCCCATGCTTTCGCTCGGTGACGACGGCATCGCGTACCAGCCCAGTAAACCCAACGGCCAGGTCGACGCGAAGTCCATGTTCTTCTCGGGCCAGCGCGGCACCGTCGGCGTCTCGGGCTATCTCAATCTCGACAAGCCCATCACGGAGCAGCAGCGCATCCTCGCGGCCAACCTCATCTCGGGCACGCTCGGCCTGGCGAGCAGCCCCAAGGCGCTCGCCAAGGCCTCGCAGTGCCGCTATCTCGACGCCGCGCTCGTGTCGCGCCTCCTTCCGGCGGGCGACTCGTCGAGCATCGTGCCCGACGCCAGCAACTGCATCGTGTCGGCGGGCGGCGCGGTTATCACCGTGGCCATCACGAAGGACACACGCGGATGGTCCGGCGCACAGCGCATGTTCAAGGACGACGGCTGCACGGTCGAAGCAGTCCCGGACCTGGGCAAGTCGGCGAGCATCGCGCACCACTGTCGCAAGGGGAATGCGCGCGCGGAAGTGGCCTTCGTCACGGCCAGCCGTACGGTGCGCGTGCTCTTCGCGCCTCCGGCCGAGCCCACCGCCGCGCAGCGCGAGACGCTGGTGCAGCTCGCGCGCTTCGCGTCACAAAACTAGGCGCTTCGACATCCGGCGCACAAGCGCGCCACCGTCGCTTCCGTTACGCGACCGAGGTCATCGCCTTCGGCACGATGCGCAGCGCGGGATGCTCGCGTCCCCATGCGCGCGCGAGGAGCGCGAACTCGGGCGCCGGCAGCGGCCGGCTCAGCAGGAAGCCCTGGCACTCGTCGCACTCGTGCGCGCGGAGGAACTCGAGCTGCTCGCGCGTCTCCACGCCTTCCGCCACCACGCGAATGCGCAGGCTGCGCGCCATCGCGATGACCGCGCGAGTGATGGCGGCGTCGTCGGTGTCGTGGGGAAGATCCTTGATGAACGAGCGATCGACCTTGACGTTGTCGATCGGGAATCGCTTCAGGTAGCCGAGCGACGAGTAGCCGGTGCCGAAGTCGTCGATCGACACCGAGATGCCGAGCTCGCGCAGGCGCGACAGCGTCGTCACCGCGCGCTCCGGGTTCTGCATCACCATGCTCTCGGTGATCTCGAGCTCGAGGCCCGCCGGCGGCAGCGCCGACTCCTCGAGCGCGTCCGCGATGTCGGTGATGAGCGCGTCGTCCGAGAACTGCCGCGCCGAGAGGTTGACCGCGACGCGCATGTCCGCGAGCCCGTCGCGGCGCCACGCGGAGGATTGCGCGCAGGCGGTGCGCAGCACCCAGCGCCCAATGGGGACGATGAGTCCCGTCTCCTCCGCGAGCGGGATGAACTGGTTCGGCCCCACCATGCCGAGGTCGGGATGGTTCCAGCGCAGCAGCGCCTCCACGCCCACGATCTGACCCGACAGGATGTCGACCTTGGGTTGGTAGTGAAGGACGAACTCGCCGCGCTCCAGCGCGTGGCGCAGCGCCGACTCGAGCGCGAGCCGCTCGAACGAGTGCGCGTTCTGCTGCGGAGAGTAGAACTGGAAATTGTTCTTGCCGCGGTCCTTCGCGAGGTACATCGCGATGTCCGCGTTCTTGAGGAGTGCCGCGGGATCGAGGCCGTCGGCGGGGTACGTCGAGATGCCGATGCTTCCCGTGACGTGGAACTCCCGGCCCGACAGCGTGTACGGCCGGCCCACGGCATTGAGGATGTTCTGCGCAATGGCATTGAGCTCTCGCGCGTCGGCGCAATCCTCCACGAGCACCACGAACTCGTCGCCGCCGAGGCGCGCCACCGTGTCGCTCTCGCGCAGGTGATGGCGCAGGCGCCGCGCCACGTCCTGCAGCAGGCGATCGCCCGCCTCGTGCCCGAGGCTGTCGTTGATGTTCTTGAACCGGTCGAGGTCGATGAAGAAGAGCGCGAACTGCTTGCCGCGCCGCTGCGCGAGCGAGAACGCGCGCTGCAGCGTGTGCATGAACATCGTGCGGTTGGGCAACCCCGTGAGCTCGTCGAAGTGCGCGAGCCTGCGGATGCGCTCCTCGGCCCGCCGCGACTGCGTGACGTCGCGCGCGATGCCGCGATAGCCCGCGAAGCGGCCGGCGTCGTCCTGCACGGGCTCGCCGGAGAAGCTGATGTAGCGCCACTCGCCGTCGGCGTCGCGCACCGTTTGCGTGAGGTCGCGGAACGGCTGCCGCGCCGCCGTGAGCGATCGGTAGCGCGCGAGGTCGGCCTCGCCCAGGATCTGGCCCTGGTCGAATCCCGTATGACCGAGGAATTGCGTCACGCCGAGCTTGTCGCGTTGCGGATCCATGCCCGCGACCTCCGTGAACTTGAGGCTCGCATCCTGCTCCCAGTACCAGTCGGACGAGAGCGCGAGCAGGCTGCGGAAGCGCGACTCGCTGCGGCGCAGGCGCTCCTCGGCCTCCTTGCGCGCAGTGATGTCCTCGTTGATGCCGGCCAGGCGCCTCGCGCGCCCATGCGCGTCGCGCTCGACGACGCGCCCGCGGCTTCGTATCCAGCGCCACGTGCCGTCGTCGATGCGCACGCGGTGCTCCATGTTGTACTGCCCCTTGCGCCCGGTGAGCACGTCCACGTACTCCCGCAGGATGTGCTCGCGCTCGTCCTCGTGCGTGCGCGCCATCAGCGCATCGAAGGTGGTGTACGTCTCCGCGGGCTCGCCGCCCATGAGCACGTTCCAGCGCTCGGACAGATACACCACGCCCGCCGGGTCCACGTCGACCAGGATGAGGTTCGAGCCGAAGAGCGCGGTGTTGAGCCGCGCCGTCGCGGCGTCGCGCTCGTGCTCCGCCTGCTTCTGGCGCGTGATGTCGCGCAGCGTACCGCGCAGCAAGATCACCTCGCCCGTCGTCCCGCTGAACGTCTCCATGAGCGCGTGCAGCCACAGCGACGCCCCACCCTCCTGCACGATGCGGAACTCGAAGTCGCCGTTGGCGCCGCGCTCGAAGGCATCGCGCATCCTCTCGCGAACCCGCGTGCGGTCATCCTCGTGGATGAGCTCCATGATCCGCGCGAAAGGCGGCGGCGGCTCCGACGAATCGAGGCCCATGAGCCGGTAGCACTCCTCCGACCATTTCACCTCGCGGGTCTGCGGGACGAAGCTCCAGCTCCCGAGGGTCGCGATGCGCTGGGCCTCGGACAGGTGCTGCTCGCTCTCGCGCAGGCGACCCGTCCGCTCCTCGATGCGCGACTCGAGCTGCGCCTTCTCGTCCTGCAGCGCACGGTAGAGCTCGGCCATCTCCGCGGACGCGAGGTCCTGGGAGCGCTCGAGAAGGTAGCGATCCTGGTCGACCTCGTGGTACGCCCGCGAGACGCGCTCGAGGAGCCGCGCCCACTGCTCGGGCGCAGGCCCCGCCTGCATGTCGATGCCGAGGCGCGTGAGCTGCCGCGCCAGGAGCGGATGCAGTCGGTGCATGCGAGGGCTACGCTTCGTCGAGCAGCGTAACGGTCATGGTCTGGTTGTGCAGGTCGCACAACCCGCCGTGGCGACTGGGCGAAAGCTCGCCGTACGAATAGAAGCCGACCTGTCCCGCGCGCCGCGGAAGCGCCTCGAGGACACTCTCGATCTCCTCCTCCGTGCGCTCGCCCAGCACCAGCCGCCGCCCGACGCACGACACCGCGATCGCAAGGGGCGCGCTGCCGTCCGAGAACGCCTGCGCGGCCCGCGCGCCCGCGAGGCCCGCGCTCTGGATGAGGCTCTCCGTGTTGGTGCGCATGAGGCGCGCGCGATGCCCCTGCGGCACGTCGCCCGCGAAGGTGAGCGACTGCGCCGCCTCGTCGATGCCGAGGATGGTGCGCACGAGGGGTGTGCCGTCGTCCTGCTCGTCGCGAATCGCGAGCGGGAACAGGAGCGCCGTCGCGGGCAATCCGCTCGCGCGCTCGCCCAAGTAGCTCTTGTAGAGCGACAGCGCCGGCTTGCCGTCGAGCTCGTAGAGGACATTGCCTTCCGATCGGGTGATCGTGCGCTCGGGTCCGAAGCTCGACCAGCCGGCGTGGCAGCCGTGGCCCACGCGAAGGCGCGCGCCGTAGAAGCCGACCGCGGTGACGCAACGTGTCGAGGGCGCGCCGTCGCCGATCACCCAGGTGTGGCCGAACCGCTCGCCATCTCCGGCAAGGCCGCCGGTGACGACGACGTCTCCGGGCAGGGCCGCGTTGAGTCCCGCCGCGAGGCGACTGCCGTTGACGTTGAGGCCGTCGGACAGCACGAACACCGCACGGAGGTCCGGCGCCAGCAGCGCGCGGCCCAGGTCGAGGCCCAACGCGTGAGCGTCGCGGCCGTCCTCGATGGCCATGGAGACCTTGCGGAGCTCGACGTCCTCGAAATGCGCGATGGCCACCGAGAGCGTCGCGTCCTGGACCTGGTCGTCGAATATCTCGCCGGCCGTGGAGCACCCCACGTAGACGGCCTGCGGCAACCTCGTGGCCACCTCGGCGATCGCGGCGCGGCACTCCGGCGACGCATTCCCGCCAAACATAACCGCCAGCGTCCGCGGAGAATCCATCCCGGCGGGCCAGGGCTCCGACCATCCCGTCTGCGACCGCCAATTGAGAGTCTGCAGCAACATATTGATTGGATTGTTATTTCTTGCCGACGACGCACGCAGCCCCTCAACGCGGCCGCGCTCCCGTAGCCACCTAAGCAATATGCGGGCCGTCTCTTCCGGCCGGCGCCGAACGGTCGCCCCAAAGAAAAAGGGCGCCGCGTTCGCGGCGCCCTTTCCGGGACCTGCCTCGTGCTGCGCCGCGCCTTACTCGGCCATGCCGATGGGCGGGGCCTCGGCAGCGGTCGCGGGGGCGGCGGCCGCGGGCTTCGCTTGCGCGTCCTCCTCGGCGGCGGCCTTCATCGACAGGCGCACGCGGCCCTTCTCGTCCGCCTCGATGACTTTCACGCGGACGATCTGGCCTTCCTTCACGTAGTCGGACACCTGGTTCACGCGCTCCTTCGCGATCTGCGAGATGTGAAGGAGGCCGTCCTTGCCCGGGAGCAGCTGGACGATGGCGCCGAAATCGAGGAGGCGAAGCACCGGGCCCTCGTAGATCTTGCCCACCTCGACCTCGGCCGTGATGCCCTCGATGCGCTTGCGCGCGACGTCGCAGGCCTCGGCGTTGACCGACGCGATGGTGACCGTGCCGTCGTCCTTGATGTCGATGGTGCAGCCCGTCTCCTCGGTGAGCGCGCGGATCACCGCGCCGCCCTTGCCGATCACGTCGCGGATCTTCTCGGGGTTGATCTTGAACGTGTACATGCGCGGCGCGTGCGCCGAGATCTCGGTGCGCGCGTGCGGCAGGGCCTGCTGCATGATGCCCAGGATGTGCATGCGGCCTCGCGCGCCTGCGACAGCGCCACGGCCATGATCTCCTTGGTGATGCCCTGGATCTTGATGTCCATCTGCAGCGCAGTGACGCCGCGGTCGGTGCCCGCGACCTCGAAGTCCATGTCGCCGAGATGATCCTCGTCGCCGAGGATGTCGGTCAGCACCGCGAACTTGTTGCCGTCCTTGATGAGGCCCATCGCGATGCCCGCGACGTGCGCCTTGGTGGGCACGCCGGCGTCCATCAGCGCGAGGCTCGCCCTGCACACCGACGCCAAGGCCGTCGGTGTTCTCGGTGATCTCCTCGAGACGCGCGCGCATCGAGTAGGCGAACTCCTCACCCGTGGGAGCACGGCGACGACCGCGCGCTTGGCGAGGCGGCCATGGCCGATCTCGCGACGCTTGGGGCTGCCGACGCGACCCGTCTCGCCCGTGGCGTAGGGCGGGAAGTTGTAGTGGAACATGAAGCGGTCACGGTACTCGCCCGCGAGCGCGTCGATGATCTGCTCGTCGCGCGCGGTGCCGAGCGTTGCCACCACGAGCGCCTGCGTCTCGCCGCGCGTGAACAGCGCCGAGCCGTGCGTGCGCGGCAGCACGCCCGTGCGGATGCTGATGGGGCGCACGGTGCGCGTGTCGCGGCCGTCGATGCGCGCCTCGCCCGCGAGGATCTGCTGGCGAACGATCTTCGCCTCGAGGTCGAAGATCATGTTGCCGACCGCGCGCGCCGCATCCGGCCCCGCGTCGGCGGGCAGCACGTCGGCCGTCGCGCCCTTGTAGATTTCCTTCAGCGCCTGCTGGCGCGCCTGCTTCTGGCGCATCTGGTACGCGGCGCGCAGCTTGCCCTCGACCGCATCGCTGACCTTGGCGATGAGCGCCTCGTCCTTCGCGGGCGGCTGCCAGTCCCACACGGGCTTGCCGCCGTCTTCGACGAGCGAATGGATGAGGTCGATCACCGCCTGCTGCTGCTGGTGGCCGAACACGACCGCGCCGAGCATCACTTCCTCGGGCAGCTCCTGCGCCTCCGACTCCACCATGAGGACCGCGGCTTCCGTGCCGGCGACCACGAGGTCGAGCTGCGACGTCGAGAGCTCGGTCTTGCTGGGATTGAGCACGTACTGGCCGTTGACGTAGCCCACGCGCGCCGCACCGATGGGACCCGCGAACGGGATGCCCGCGAGCGCTACCGCCGCCGAGGCGCCGATCATGGCGGGGATGTCCGGGTCGATCTCAGGGTCGACCGACATCACGGTGGCGACGATCTGCACGTCGTTGTAGAAGCCGTCCGGGAACAGCGGGCGCAGCGGACGATCGATGAGGCGGGAGGTCAGCGTCTCCTTCTCCGACGGGCGACCTTCGCGCTTGAAGAAGCCGCCGGGGATCTTGCCCGCGGCGTAAGTCTTCTCCTGGTAGTCGACGGTCAGCGGGAAGAAGTCCTGCCCCGCCTTGGCGGTCTTGGCGGCGACGCAGGTGACGAGCACGACGGAGTCGCCGAGGCTCGCCATGACGGCGCCCCCCGCCTGGCGGGCGATCTCGCCCGTCTCGAGGGTCAGCGTGTGTTGGCCGTACTGGATGGATTTCTTGATGGCGGTAGGCATGGTAGGGATTCCATGAACGACAATGGCCGCGCCTTCCAACAAGCGCGGCCATCGCCGGGATACTTACGAGGAAGATCGCCCGTACATGGGCGACGCTCGAGTTTCTTTACTTGCGCAGGCCGAGCTTGTCGATCAGCGAACGATAGCTGTCGGTGTTGCGCGACTTGAGGTAGTCGAGAAGCTTGCGGCGACGGGACACCATGCGAAGCAGTCCGCGACGCGAGTGGTGATCCTTGACGTTGCTCTTGAAGTGGTCGTTGAGACCGTTGATGCGGGCGGTGAGGAGCGCGATCTGGACTTCCGGGGAACCCGTGTCGCCCTTGCCGCGCTGGTTTTCGGCGATCACCTTCGCCTTGTCGGTAGCCGTGACGGCCATGGTCGTTGTTCCTCTTCTAGTTGCGCTTTTGCAAAGTCTTAAATTATAAGCCGAAAACGGGATTTCCGGCAAGCTGCGGCGCGACCACCCTGCGCGGGCTCGCCACCCCCGCGCGCACCTCGGCCAGGCCCAGCAATTCGTCGTCCCGGAACACCGCGCATTCGCCGTCCGCGATCCCCGGCGAAGGCACGGCCTGGCCGTTGCGGAAGCGTTCCGCTGCCGCGCCCGCGAGATCGATGCGCGCGAGGTCGGACAAGAGCGTCGCGGCCGGCCGCAGCATCGCGACGCGCTCGTCCTCCGCCGCGGCTTCGAGCGCCTCGAGGGTTATCGCGCCGTCGAGCGAGAACCCGCCGGTGGCCGTCCGCCGGAGCGCCGCGAGATGCGCGCCGCAGCCGAGCGCCTCGCCGATATCCTCGGCCAGCACGCGGACGTAGGTGCCCTTGCTGCATGCGACTTCGATGACCGCGTCGGGGCTCGCGAAGTCGACGAGGGCCAGCGAGTGGATCTCGATGTCGCGAGGCTCGCGCGGGACGTCGACCCCGGCGCGCGCGTAGCTGTAGAGCGGGCGGCCGTCGAGCTTCAGGGCGGAGTGCATCGGCGGGACCTGCGACTGCCGGCCGACGAAGCGCGCGAGCACCGCCTCGAGCGGCGCGCGCGTGACGTCCACCGGGCGCGTCGTTCGCGCCTCGCCTTCGGCATCGCCCGTGGTCGTGACCACGCCGAAGCGCACGGTGGCGACGTAGCCCTTGCGTGCGTCGAGCAGGCGCTGCGCGAACTTGGTCGCCTCGCCGAAGCACAGCGGCAGGAGTCCCGACGCCAGCGGATCGAGCGTCCCCGTGTGCCCCGCCTTCTCGGCGCGCAGCAGCCACTTGGCCTTCTGCAGGGCCGCGTTCGACGTCATGCCCGACGGCTTGTCGAGGAGAAGGACGCCGTCGACACGGCGGCGAGCGATCCTGGCTCGGACGGGCTTCATCGCAATGGCTGCCGCACCCATCGCCGGAGCGCTTGCGGCGCCCCGACGCAACGGATTACTCGGAGAGCTTCCTGTCCGCCGCGACCGCGTCGTCGATGAGCTGCGACAGCTTCATGCCTTGCTCGATGGAATCGTCGTAAGCGAAGTGCAGCTCGGGCACGGAGTAGAGGTCGAGCCGGTGCGAGAGCTGGCTGCGCAGGAAGCCCGACGTGCGCTGCAGCGCCTTCACCGCCTCGTCGCCGTGCTCGCCGCCGGCGAGGTGCGTGAAGTGCACCTTCGCGTGCGAGAGGTCGGGCGAGACCTCGACGCTCGTGACCGTGACGGGGCCCACGCGGGGATCCTTCACTTCGTTGCGCAGGAGGTCGGCCAGCTCCTTCTGGATCTGGTCGCCCACCCGCTGCGCGCGCTGGGAATGCTTCTTCATCGTCGTTCGCGCCTCGAATCGCCGGCCTTCGCCGGCGGCTCCGCCGCGCCCTTTCCTACAGCGTCCGGCTGACCTCGACGATCTCGAACACCTCGATCTGGTCGCCCTTTTGCACGTCGTTGTAATTCTTGAGCGACAGGCCGCACTCGAAGCCGGCCTTGACCTCGCGGACGTCGTCCTTGAAGCGCTTGAGCGAATCGAGCTCGCCCTCGTGCACCACGACGTTGTCGCGCAGGAGGCGCACGCGCGCGCCGCGGCGCACGAGCCCCTCGAGCACGTAGCAGCCTGCCACCGTGCCGACCTTGCTGATGCGATACACCTCGCGAACCTCGACGAGACCGAGATTGTTCTCCTTCTTCTCGGGCGAGAGCATGCCGGACAGCGCGGCCTTCACCTCGTCCACCGCGTCGTAGATGATGTTGTAGTAGCGGATCTGCACGCCGCTCGACTCGGCCAGCTTGCGGGCCTGCGCGTCCGCGCGCGTGTTGAAGCCGATGACGACGGCCTTCGACGCGAGCGCCAGGTTGATGTCGGACTCCGTGATGCCGCCCACGGCCGCGTGCACGATGTTGACCTTCACCTCGTCGGTGGAGAGCTTCGACAGCGCCTGCGAGAGGCCTTCGTAGCTGCCCTGCACGTCGGCCTTGACGATGAGCGCGAGCGTCTTCACCTCGTTCTCGCCGACTTCGCCGAACATGTTCTCGAGCTTCGCGGCCTGCTGCTTCGCGAGCTTCACGTCGCGGAACTTGCCCTGGCGGAAGAGCGCGATCTCGCGCGCCTTGCGCTCGTCGCCCAGCACCATGACGTCCTCGCCCGCGAGCGGGACGTCGGACAGGCCCTGGATCTCGACCGGGATGGCCGGTCCGGCCTCGGTGATGGTCTTGCCGTTCTCGTCGGCCATCGCTCGCACGCGGCCGAACACCGCACCCGCGAGCACGATGTCACCGCGCTTGAGCGTCCCCGCCTGCACGAGCACGGTGGCCACGGGGCCGCGGCCCTTGTCGAGGCGCGCCTCGATGACGATGCCCTTCGCGGGCGCGTCCTTCGGCGCCTTGAGCTCGAGGACCTCCGCCTGCAGCAGCAAGCCGTCGAGCAGGCGATCGATGCCGTCGCCCGTCCTCGCCGACACGGGGATGAACTGCACGTCGCCGCCGTACTCCTCGGGCAGCACGCTCTCCGCGACGAGCTCCTGCTTGACGCGATCTGGGTTCGCCTCGGGCTTGTCGATCTTGTTGATGGCGACGACCAGCGGCACGTTGGCGGCCTTCGCGTGGGCGATGGCTTCCTTCGTCTGCGGCATGACGCCGTCGTCGGCCGCGACCACCAGCACCACCATGTCGGTGACCTTGGCGCCGCGCGCACGCATGGCGGTGAACGCCTCGTGGCCCGGCGTGTCGAGGAACGTGATCACGCCCTTCGCGGTCTCGACGTGGTACGCGCCGATGTGCTGCGTGATGCCGCCCGCCTCGCCGCTCGCCACGCGCGTGCGGCGAATGGTGTCGAGGAGCGACGTCTTGCCGTGGTCGACGTGGCCCATGACGGTGACCACCGGCGGCCGCGGCAGGAGCTCGGCCTGGTGCTCGCCGTGCGTCTCCGCGAGGAGCGCATCCGGGTCGTCGAGCTTGGCGGCCAGCGCCTTGTGGCCCATCTCCTCGACGACGATCATCGCCGTCTCCTGGTCGAGGTTCTGGTTGATCGTCACCATGGTGCCGAGCTTCATCATCGTCTTGATGACCTCGGTGGCCTTGACCGACATCTTGTGCGCGAGCTCGGCCACGGTGATCGTCTCCGGCACCGTGACCTCGCGAACGAGCGGACCCGCCGCGCCGCCGGCGTCACCGCCGTCGTCGTCGCGATGGCGACCGCCGAC
>JBGAIS010000253.1:0-4052 GCA_044225355.1 Casimicrobiaceae bacterium
CACGCAGCCGCTGCCTGGGCAGTACCAGTTCATGCAGAACCAGGACGCGGTGCATTACAACGTTTACTCGGACGAGATCGCGGGCGGTGCGCCTTGCACCATCCCGAACCCGGCCGCGCCGTGGCCGCCGGCGGGTTGCTAACGCGGCCGTTTTCAGACCTTCGAACCGGGCGCCTTCAGGGCGCCCGATTTTTTTGTAAGGGATGTCGAGGCGTCGCGGTGGGCGGCGGCTTCGATGCCGTGACGAAGCGGTTAAAATAGATGGCCGGAACGGGAGCACCCGCGTCGGGAGGCCAGGCGTTCTTCCCGAGCATCGCGCTCATCCGAGCGGTGGCGGCGCTCATGGTCGTGTACGACCATTTCGTGGGTGTCTGGCTCGAGCGCAACAAGGTCGCCTTCGCGCCCGCCCAGTTCGTCGACCGGTGGCTGTTCGAGCCTCTCCACGTCATGGAGCACGGCGGCAGCCTCGCCGTGGCAATGTTCTTTCTCGTGAGCGGTTTCGTGATCGTCTACGTCGGGGAGCGCGAGTCGCGCCGCAGCTTCGCCATCCGGCGGCTGCTGCGCATCTATCCACCCTTCTGGGTCTCCGTCGCCCTGCTCCTCGTGGCGTACGGGATCACCTTTGCCGTCAGCGACGCGCCGGGGCTGCGGGGCTACGCCATCGCCAAGGCGGTCCTCGAAGGCAACGCGGTGGGCAACGTCCTCGCCGCCCTGTCGCTCGGCAATTTCCTCATCGGCACGCCGGCCGTGAACGGCGTCGCGTGGACGCTCATCGTGGAGGTGCTGTTCTACGTCGCCGTGTGTTCGCTGCTCCCGCTCCTGCGCGACCGCCCGAAGCTCGCGCTGACGCTGGCCTTCGCGGTGCTGGCGGGACTGCAGGTGGTCGCGAAGGCGAACGCCTACGTCTTCCTGCTGTCTGTCAACAGCGTGTACGTCGGTTACCTGTTCCTCGGAACGCTCGTGTACTTCCGGTGGGCGGGACGGATCGGGAATGCGGCCTTCACGATCGGCTCGCTCGCGTTCGCGGGCCTCTTCCTCCGAGGGCTCGCCGAATTCATCGTCCAGCCGCCGTTCACGCTGAGCGGCTACGGCGTGTCTTATCTTCTCGCATGGCTCGTTTTCGTGATCCTGCTGCTGCTCGATTCCCACATCCGGCTCGGCCGGGTGACCACCTTCTTCTCGCGCATCTCTTACTCTCTCTACCTCAACCATGGCGGGCTCGGGCTCCTGGCGATCACCCTCCTCTACCCTTGGCTCGGCTACCCGACCTCTCTTGCGCTCGCGTTCGCGGGGGTGGTCGCGGTGAGCGCGGCCTCCTGGCGCTACGTCGAGCTGCCCTCGCAGCGCCTCGCGCGCCGGCTCACGGCTAGCCCCGCCCCCTGACGCATCGTCGTCGATTCATCGAAGGAATTCCATGTTCCGTGACCGTCCCCTCGCTGCCCTGGCCGTCGGCTTGTCCTTGTCCGTCTCCCTCCCCATCGCGCTGGCCGCCTGCGCGCCTGCGCAGCCCGAGTTCGTGAGGGCCGCAGGCGCGCCGACGTATCCGCCGACCCAGTACGTGGACATGCTCGAGCAGCCGCCCACGCGGCCCTATATCGAGCTCGCGACCATCGACGTCCCCGGCGAGCCCGCCGCGAATCGCGTCCAGGTCCTGGCGCAGATCAGGACCAAGGCGCAGCAGATCGGCGCCGATGCCGTCATCCTCCAGGACAAGAGCCGCACCGTTCCCACGGGCCAGCGACTCAATCCCACCACGGGACAATACGAAGCGACGGGTGGCCAGGTCATACCGTCATTCACCGGCATCGCCATCAAGTACCGTTGACACGAACGCACGCCACCACGAAGAAAGCGCTCCGATGAGTACTCCTCCCAGCAACAGCTACGACACCCTGCCGTACGCGAGCCTTCCGTTCGCGCAGACCCATCCCGAGCGCCTCGGGGTGATCGCCCGGCTCTTCGGCATGAAGCCGGCCCTGCCGACCGCCGCCCGCGTGCTCGAGATCGGGTGCGCGAGCGGCGGCAACCTCCTGCCCATGGCCGCGCAGCTTCCCGGCTCCACGTTCCTGGGCGTCGACCTGTCCGCGCGACAGGTGGCGGAGGGCCAGGAGACGATCAGGGCCGCCGGGCTGTCAAACGCCGAGATCCGTCACGCCGACATCATGGCGATCGACGACAACTTCGGGAAGTTCGACTACATCATCGCCCATGGCGTGTACTCGTGGATTCCCACGCCGGTGCAGGACAAGCTGCTCTCGATCTGCCGCCACAACTTGGCGCCGCAGGGCGTGGCCTACGTGAGCTACAACACCTACCCGGGATGGCACATGCGCGGCATGGTCCGCGACATGATGGGCTACCACGCGCGGCAGTTCGCCGACATCGGCACGAAGCTCGGCCAGGCGCGCGCGCTGCTCGACTTCCTCGCGAAGCACGTTCCGACGGAGAGCGGGCCGTACGGGCTGCTCTTGAAGCAGGAGGTCGAGGCGCTGCGCAAGGCGTCCGATTCGTATCTCGCGCACGAGCACCTCGAGGAGCACAACGCGCCCGTCTACTTCCACGAGTTCGCGGAGCGCTCCTCGCGCCACGGCATGCAGTACCTGGGCGAGGCGGAATTCCACACGATGCTGGCGACGAACTTCCCTCCGGAGGCGGCCGAGACGCTCAAGGCCATCGCGCCTAACATCGTGCAGATGGAGCAGTACATGGACTTCCTGCGCAACCGGGTCTTCCGCCAGACGCTGCTCGTGCACCAGGAGATCGCGCTCAACCGCAATCTCGACTGGCACAGCGTCGAGGACCTCATGGCCGGGACGTCGATGCGCAGCACGTCGACGAAGATCGACTATCTCTCGCGCGTCGCGGAGCGATTCGAGATGCCGAACGGCGCGGGCATCGTCACGCCCGAGCCGCTCGTCAAGGCGGCCATCGCCATCCTCACGGAGACGTGGCCTCAGGTGATGAAGGTGTCGGACGTGCGCAAGGCCGCGCGCGCGCGCCTGACGGCGCTCGGTGCAACGGGCGCCGACGCCGACACCTCGCGTGACGTCGAGCTCGTGGGCTCGGACATGCTGCGCTCGTTCGCGGCGGGCATCGGCGAGCTTCGCATCGATCCCGTCCCGATGACGCTCACCCTGAGCGAGCGCCCGCTCGCCCATCCGTTGCTGCGCTACCAGGCGTCGCGGGGTCTGTCGACCTCGAACATGCGCCACGAGCCGGTCACGCTGGACGAGCTCTCCCGTCACGTCCTGATGCACCTCGACGGCACGAACGATCACGCCGCGCTGCTCGAGATCCTCGTGAAGCTCACCTCGACGGATGCGCTGCAGGTCCGGCAGGGTGACACGACGGTTCGCGATCCGGCGGTGGTGCGCAACGTTCTCTCGCAGGCGCTGCCCCGCGCGCTCGAGGGCATCCGTCGATCCGGCCTGCTGCAGGCATAGGCCATAGCGAAGCGGCGCGCGGCGATGAACATCTATCAACGGCAGCTCGCCCCGGAGGAGATCGAGGCCCTGGCGCATCGCGAGATGGTCGGCGGCATGTGGGACGAGATCGGCGCGCTGCAGCTCGCCTTCCTGCGCGAGCACGGCGTCGCGCCGGGTGACCGCTTGCTGGACGTCGGCTGCGGCGCGCTGCGCGGGGGCGTGCACTTCGTCCGCTACCTCGACGCCGGTCGCTACTGCGGGCTCGACATCAACGCGTCGCTCATCGACGCGGGGCGCGTCGAGCTCGAAAGCGCCGGGCTTTCCGATCGTCGTGCCGAGCTCCTCGTCGACGACGCGTTCAGGGTCGGGCGCTTTGGCGGCGCCTTCGACTGCGCCATCGCGGTGTCGGTGTTCACCCACTTGCCGATGAACCAGATCGTCCGGTGCCTCGTGGAAGTGCGCAAGGTGCTGGTGCCGGGCGCGCGCCTTTTCGCGAGCTGCTTCGTGGCGCCCGCCAGCGGGCATCTAGCGCCGCTGCGCCACGACCCGCAGGGCATCGTCACGCAATACGACAGCGACCCTTATCACCAGTCGCTCGACGAGCTCGCATCGCTCGGCCGGTTCGCC
>JBGAIS010000254.1:0-4043 GCA_044225355.1 Casimicrobiaceae bacterium
GCGGGTCGCACGAGCACCAGCGACGCGCGCGTCACGTACTCGCGCTGGAGGTTGCGGCGCAGGAGCGGCACGTCCTGGCCCGCGGCGATCTCGCTGAAGATGGCGTTGTGCAGCGTCGCGTACAGCTCGGCCACGGTGAGCGCCTCGCTGCGCTCCCGCGTCTTGAGCTCGTTGTTGAGCAGGCGCTGCGCCACGTCCGGGCCCATGAGCGGGCCCAGCACCGCGCGCTGCAGGTCGAGCACCTGGAGGTCGACCGCCACGTCGACCGCGGGCGCGTTGCGTCCCATCGCCTGCGCATCGTCGATGTCGTAGTCGTTGACGGCGAGGCGCGACAGGAACGCGGGCGAGAAGCGGAAGCCGTCGGCGGCGAAGATGGTGGTGGCGAGGAGGTCGAGCGCGGCGCGTTGCTTCGCGGCCGGGATGGGCTCGAGCGGCGCGCGGCCGGCGCCCGCGTACTCGGAGCGCAACGTGAGGCCGCCGATGAACTTGCCCGCGCTCAGGGCGCTCATGTGCACCTGCAGGAGCCCGCGATTGAAGTTGCGGCGAAGGACCGCGTAGCTCTCGTCGGGCTTGAGCGTGCGCTCCTCGGTGAGCTGCCAGAGCTCGCGGCCGAGCTTCAACTGGCGGCCGGCGTACGCAAGCGGGTCGGCGCCCAGGTCGAACGTGTTCACGCGCGGGTCGAGGCCGCTGTAGTACAGCGTGTCGTCGGCCATGAACGCGAGCTCGGGCTCGTTGCTGCGGCTCGCGATGCGCGCGAGCGTCGCGGCCTCGTCGTCGGGCGCGATCTCGCGATAGGCGTACTCGATGGCCCAGTAGTCGTAGGGGCCGAGCGTGGACATGTGGTACTCGCCCTGGCGCTCGCCCTTGAGCGCCAGGTTCACCGCGTTGTACTCCATCACCGACCCCGCGATGCCGTGCTGCCGCGTGAAATCGCTGTCGTTGAGCTGGGTCTCCGTGTACGCCGTGGAGGCGCGGAAGTTGTGCGTGAGGCCGAGCGTGTGGCCCACCTCGTGCATCGTCACTTCCTTGAGGTGGCCCTTGATGAAGGCGTCCGTCTGCGGGCCGTCGAGCGCCATGTCGCCGCGCGCCTCGAGAAGCGACAGGGCGAAGGCCTCGTTCTCGGCCGACTCGGACGCGAAGCTGCAATAGGCGTCGTCGCCGAACGAGGACGCCGACGGCCCCGCCGCGCGGCGGGGGATGGTCTCCACGACCAGCGCCTTCTGGGCGCGGAAGCTCGTGGCGTCGATCGCGATGTCGGCGTCGAGGATCTCGCCCGTGCGCGGGTCGGACACGCGCGGCCCCCTGGCGGCGAAGGAGCTCCGCGCGGTCGTGATCCAGCGGATGGACGCGTGACGGATGTCGGAGGTGCTGAACGTCGCGTCGTCGGGCTGGACCTCGACGCGGATGGCATTCCTGTAGCCGATCTTCTCGAACGCCTTGTTCCACTCGAGCACGCCCTCGCGGATGGCGTCGCGGTACTGGACGGGCACGTTGCGGTCGATCCAGTACACGATGGGCTGCCTGGGCTCGGACATCGCGGCCGCCGGGTCGGCCTTCTCGAGGCGCCAGCGATTGACGTAGTGGACGATGGGGACGCGGCGGTCGTCGGTCGTGAAGTCGAAGACGTCGGTGGTGAAGTACCCGACGCGCGCGTCGGCCACGCGCGGGCGCATCGGCACGTCGGGAAGCTTCGCGAGCGAGTAGTGGAAGCCGAGGAAGAGGCTGCGGATGTCGGGGAGCGTGGACGGCGGCTCGGTGGCGCCCGATCCTGCGCCCGCCGGCGGCAGCGAGACGCGCGCGAGGGCATAGTGCGCGGTCACCGTGAACGACGCGAAGTCGGGCGTGCTCCTCACGTCGCGGAACGACGAGTTGCGCGCATCGAAGGCGTACGACTGGCGGTACGTCTGCTCGAGACGCGGCGCGGCGCCCGGGAGGTCGGCGAAGAACAGCGCGTTGGCCTCGACGAGCCACGACTTCCGCTCCGGATGCGGCTGGGCGACGATCGACGCCGTCGCGAGGAGGCTGTCGGAGAACGCGTCGGCGACGGCGCGCGCCTCGGGCGATCCCGCGCGTGCCGTGTACTTCACGTTGCGCGCGACGAGCTGCACGCTGTTGCCGATCTTGCGGAACGACACGATGAGCGGGCCGCCGTAGTGGCGCGTCTGGCTGCTCGTCATGAGCCCGCCCAGGAAGCGGCTCTCGCCCAGCCCCTGGTCGAGGTTGGTCGAGAAGAAGTACATGCGGTCGAGCTGGTCCGGTGCGATCTCGATCCAGACCTTGTCGTCCTTCTGGAACACGTTGAAGAGGCCCGCCATCTCCTTTGCGTCGCGCGTCACGTCCGCGAACGTGCGCATGGAGCTCGCCGGCGCCGGCGGCTGGGCGGGCGTGCTGCCGGGCGCGCCCGCGAGGCGCTGCGCGTTGGCGATGGCCTGCGGGGATACTGTGGGGGTGGGGGCAGGGGCGTGCGCCTCCTTGACGCCGGCCTCCTGGACGGACGCGCAACCGGCCGCGGCAAGGGTCGTCGCGAGCACCAGCGCGCGCGTGGAATCGAGTCTCATGTACGAATGCTCCTGCTAGTTACCGCGTGCTGCTCATCACCTGGATCCCCCGATGCTCCCGTATCGAAGGCGGCAAGCCGTCAGCCGGCCACGAGCTCCCCGCGCAACGAGTGGGGAAACGCGGCGCGGATCGTGACGAGGGCGTAGGTATCGATGAGACAAGCCTCTCCCTCGAAGTTCACGACCCGATTGTTTTCCGTGCGCGCGGCGAGCTCGGCCGGGTTGCGCGTCGAGCGGCCGGTGACCAGGACGCGCTGGCGGCTTCCCACCATGGCGTCGCTGTTCGCGCGGTATTGCGTCTCGAGCAGCGCCTGCAGGCGCTCGAGGCGCGCCTGGCGAACCTCCTGCGGCACCTGGTCCGGCAGCTCCGCGGCGGGCGTGCCCGGCCGCGCGCTGTACAGGAAGCTGAACGCGCCGTCGAAGCCCACGTCCGCCACGAGCTTCATCGTGCGCTCGAAGTCGTCGTCGGTCTCGCCCGGGAATCCGACGATGAAGTCGGAGGTCAGGCTCATGTCGGGGCGCGCGTCGCGGAGCTTGCGCACGATCGACTTGTACTCGAGCGCCGTGTAGCCGCGCTTCATCGCGGCCAGCACGCGGTCGCTGCCCGACTGCACGGGCAGGTGCAGCTGCGACACGAGCTTCGGCTCCCGCGCATAGACGTCGATCAGCCGCTGGCTCATCTCCTTCGGATGCGACGTCGTGTAGCGGATGCGCTCGATGCCCGGCACCGCGGCGACGTATTCGATCAGCGCCGCGAAATCGAGCGGCGCACCGCCGTCGTCGAGGCCGCGCCAGCCGTTGACGTTCTGGCCCAGCAGCGTTACTTCGTGCACGCCCTGGTCCGCGAGGTCGGCCACTTCCGTCAGCACGTCGTCGAGCGGGCGGCTCACTTCCTCGCCGCGCGTGTAGGGCACGACGCAGAACGAGCAGTACTTGCTGCAGCCTTCCATGATCGACACGAACGCGGACGCGCCGTCGACGCGCGGCGGCGGCAGGTGGTCGAACTTCTCGATCTCGGGAAAGCTGATGTCCACCTGCGGCACGCCGCTCGTGCGCCGCGCGCGGATCATCTGCGGCAGCCGGTGCAGCGTCTGCGGGCCGAACACGACGTCGACGAACGGCGCGCGCTCGACGATCGCCGCGCCTTCCTGCGACGCGACGCAGCCGCCGACGCCGATGATCAGGTGCGGCTTGTCGGCTTTGAGCGCGCGCACGCGGCCGAGGTCGTGGAACACGCGCTCCTGCGCCTTCTCGCGAACCGAGCACGTGTTGAACAGGATGACGTCCGCGTCCTCGGGACGGTCGGTGGGTACCAGCTGGTCGCTGTGCGCGAGCACGTCGGCCATCTTGTCCGAGTCGTACTCGTTCATCTGGCATCCGAACGTGCGGATGTAGAGCTTCTTCGGCATGCTTCGGCGTCCCGGGACCGGAGGTTATTCGGCGGGGAGCATGGTGCGGAAAGTGGGCGCGCAGTATAGCAAGCGG
>JBGAIS010000255.1:0-4056 GCA_044225355.1 Casimicrobiaceae bacterium
GAGCGTCACGTTCTTCTCGTACGTGCCGCGGCGGCCGATCGCGCCGGGATCCTCGCCGCCGTGACCGGGGTCGATGGCGATGGTGATGGGCCGGGGCGCGCCGCGCGACGGCGCGCTCTCCGCGGCCTTCGGCGCCGGCGCCGGTGCGGGCGCGGGCGCCGGCGCAGGGTCCGCGGGCACCATCGCGCGCTTGTCCTTCTTCGACTCGGCGTCGAGGAAGGCCATCAATGGATCGAGCGGCACCAGCGGGTACACGTCGACGACGAGACGGTTGCCGTACTCGCCGACCGGCGGCAGCGCGAAGACGTCGGGGCGCGCCTGGCCCTTGAGGATCAGCACGATGCGCATGCCGTCGGCGCCGCGTCGCCCCACGCGAATGGACTGGATGTACGGGTCGCCCGCCTGCACGCGCGCGGGAAGCTCCAGGATCTCGCTCGACGCGCCGACACCGCTCACGTCGAGCACCACGCGCTCGGGCTCGCGCAGCGTCTGGATCTGGTGGTCGAGCGGCGCGCTCGTCTCGAGGATGACCCGCGTGTAGTCCTCCGAAGGCCACAGCCGCGTCGACGCGACGCGCACGGGATCGGCCCACGCGGAGGGTGCGAGCACCTGCGCCGCGGGCACGAGCATCCACTGCCAGAGGCGGCGGCGCTGCCCGCTGACGACGGTCAGGACGGGCCGGGGAGGTCGAGGCGTGCGATCTCGTCGAGACATCGTTTACCGTGGGGCGTCGCGGCCGTCACCACGAGGTCGCGTCCCTCGCCCGCATGCGCGAGCGCGAGATCGAGGTCCGGCAGCGGCAGCAGCCCGGCCACGCGCTCCGGCCATTCGACGAGGCACGCGCTGTCGCTGCGGAAGCAATCGGCAAGGCCCGCTGTTTCCCATTCGTCCGGATCCGCGAACCGATAAAAATCAAAGTGATACAAGTATAAGCTCGAAAACGGATAATACTCAACCAAAGCGTAGGTCGGGCTCTTGACCGGCCCTTCGTAGCCGCATCCGCGCAACACGCCCCGCACGAGCGTCGTCTTGCCCGCCCCCAGGTCGCCGTGCAGGGTGATGACCATGCCGCCTTCGAGCGCGGGCGCGAGCGCCGCGCCCACCCGCTCGGTAGCGGCGGCGCCGGGAAGGTGCAGGCGAAGGGGAGCGGGAGCGATCACGGTCGATTGCGCTAGGCTTGGAGCCCATGAGCGTAACGCTTCCGGCGGCCGGGGGGACGAGCGCGCGCGACTGGGCGCGCTTCGCGCTCGACGTCGCGCGCTGGGCCCGCGAGCTCGGGTTCGACGAGACCGGCATCACGGACACCGACCTGTCGGAGGCCGAGGCGCACCTCATGCGCTGGCTCGCCGCGGGACGGCACGGCGACATGGCGTACATGGAGCGACACGGCACCGCGCGCTCGCGCCCCGCCGACCTCGTCGCCGGCACGCTGCGCGTGATCTCGGTGCGCATGAACTACCGGCCCGACGGCGACGACGCCCGCGCGGCGCTCGACGACCCCAGGCGCGCCTACGTGGCCCGCTACGCCTTGGGACGCGACTATCACAAGGTCATGCGGGCGCGGCTCGCGCGCCTCGTCGAGCGCATCGCCGGCGAGGTGGGTCCGTTCGGCCACCGCGTGTTCACCGACAGCGCGCCGGTGCTCGAGGTGGCGCTTGCCGCGAAGGCGGGCCTCGGGTGGCGGGGCAAGCACACGCTGCTGCTCACGCGCGACGCAGGGTCGTACTTCTTCCTGGGCGAGATCTACACGGACCTTCCTCTACCCGTCACGCCGCCCACGACCTCGCACTGCGGCACCTGCGCGTCGTGCATCGCGGCGTGCCCGACCGGCGCCATCGTCGCGCCGTACGAGCTCGACGCTCGCCGCTGCATCTCCTACCTCACCATCGAGCACCACGGCGCCATTCCCGAGGCGCTGCGCCCGCTCGTGGGCAATCGCGTCTACGGCTGCGACGATTGCCAGATCGCATGCCCGTGGAACCGCTTCGCGCCCGTCGCGACCGAGGGCGACTTCCGGGCGGTTCGCAACGGCCTCGACCGCGCGACGCTCGTCGAGCTCTTCGCGTGGTCGCAGGAGGAGTTCGATGCGCGCCTCGCCGGCAGCGCGATACGCCGCATCGGCTACCGGCGGTGGCTGCGCAATCTCGCGGTGGGACTGGGAAACGCGCCGACATCCGAAGCGGTGGTCGCCGCGCTGAGAAGCCGCGAGCACGACGACGACGAGATCGTCCGCGAGCACGTGGCCTGGGCGCTGCGCAGGCACGGCTAGAGGCGCCCGCCCAAGCCCAGGCTTACCGGCCTACGTCTTGCGATCGGCCGGCGCCCACTTCTTCAGGAATTCGACGAAGCGGGCCTTGTCGTAGCCGCGCCCTGACTCGAGCACCCCGGTGTCCTGCGACTGCACGAGCTTGCCTGACGCATCGAGGATGAAGAGGTGCGGGTAGCCCTTGATCGCGGGATAGCGCGACAGGAACGCCTCGTTCTTGTTCTCCTTCGACCAGTTCACCTTCACCGTGACATAGCTCGCGTCGAGGATCGCGCGCACGTCGGGGTTGTCGTCGATGAAGCGGTCGAGGATGTGGCACCACACGCACCACTCGCCGCCCACGTCGACCAGGACGCGCTTGCCCTGGGCCTGCGCGGTGGCGCAGGCCGCGGCGACGTCCTTCGCGGGATCGCGGGCGGGGTCGAACTTCGCGTCCGCGGCAAGGGCGGCGGGCGCCAGCAAGGAGAGGAAGAGGCACAGCAGCAGGTTCTTCATGGGGTCAGCGTATGAGTTGGTTCATCGACACGATAGGCAGCATCACCGCGAGCACGAGCACCAGCACGATGCCGCCCATGATCACGATCAGCGCCGGCTGCAGCAGCGCGGCAAGCCACGCAAGCCTGCGCTCGGCGTCGCGCTCGAGCTCGCCCGCGGCGCGCTCGAGCATGGTCGCGAGCTGCCCGCTCTGCTCGCCGTTGGCGACGAGGTGGACGAGCACGGGAGGAAACACGCGCTGCTCGCGCAACGCGCGCGACAGCGCCACGCCTTCGCGCACGAGCGCGGCGGCGCGCAGCGCCGCATCGCGCAGCGGAATGCGGCGCACCACTTCCGCCGCGGCGTCGAGCGAGCGCAACAGCGGCGCGCCGCTGCCGGTCAGGATCGCGAGCGTGCTCGCGAAGCGCGCGGTGTCGAGGCTGCGCAGCAGGCGTCCCGCCACCGGCGTGCGCAGGAGCAGCGCGTGCCACCCGGCGCGAAATGCCGCGCGCCTCAGCGCCAGCGAGAACGCGACGATCGCGCCCGCGATGCCCAGGAGCCACAGCCAGCCCGTTGCGCGGAAGAACGCGCTCGCCGCGATGAGCGCCTGCGTGAGCCACGGCAACGTCTGCCGGCTCTGCTGATACACGGACACCACCTGCGGCACGACGTACACGAGGAGCACCGCGATCACGCCGAACGCGATCACCGTGACGACGGCGGGATAGATGAGCGCGAGGATCACCTTCTGGCGCATCGCCTCGCGCGCCTCGAGGTAGTCGGACAGCCGCGCGAGCACGTGCGCGAGACGCCCGCTCTCCGCTCCCGCCGCGACGAGCCCCCGATAGAGCGGCGAGAACGTGCGCGGAAACCGAGCCAGCGCCGAGTGGAGCGATTCGCCCGACGCCACGTGCGAGCGCAGCGCCGCGACGATCTTCGCGGCGCGCGGGTCGTCGGCCTGCTCCGCGACCGCGGCGAGCGCCTGGTCGAGCGGCATGCCCGACATGGCGAGCGTCGCGAGCTGGCGCGTGGTCATCGAAAGCAGCGCCGCCGGGAGGCGGATGCCGCCGAACGCGTCGCGGCGCGCGCTTGCCGCATCGACCGCGGTGGGTGTGAGCCCGCCGGCGCGCAGCTGGTCGCGAACCGCGCGCGCCGTGTCGGCATCGAGCACGCCCTGGCGCAGGCGCCCCGTGCGCGCGCAGCGCCGCGACGATCTTCGCGGCGCGCGGGTCGTCGGCCTGCTCCGCGACCGCGGCGAGCGCCTGGTCGAGCGGCATGCCCGACATGGCGAGCGTCGCGAGCTGGCGCGTGGTCAT
>JBGAIS010000256.1:0-4017 GCA_044225355.1 Casimicrobiaceae bacterium
CAGCAGCCGCCGCGGGGCAAGTGGGTGCTGGTCGGCTTCGGCCGCTTCGGACGCGCGATCGCGCGCGTGCTCGACGACGCCGGCATCGAGTGGAAGGCGTTCGACCCCAAGGCGGTGAGCGCCGTCGACGCCCGGCTCGTGCACGGCGACTACACCGAGAACATCCTGCGCGAGGCGGGCATCGGCGACGCGGACGTGCTGGTGGCGGGCGCCGACAGCGACGCGGTGAATCTCGGCGCCACCACGCTCGCGCGGCGCGTGAATCCCGACATCTTCGTCGTCATCCGCCAGAACCAGATGCAGAACCGTGCCCTGGTCGAGGCCGCGCGCGCCGACCTCTCGTTCGTGCAGTCGCTCATCATGGTCAACGAGTGCCTGCAGGTGCTGAAGACGCCGATGCTCGGGCGCTTCATCGCGAAGCTCCGCGCCGCGGACCGGGCGTCGGTCGAGACGATGGTGACGCGCATCCGCGACGGCGTGGGCGACGGCGCGCCGCGCGCGTGGCGCTTCGAGTGCGACGTGCTGCAGCCGGGGATGTTCTACGCCTTCTTCCAGCGCGTGGGCGCGCCGTTCCGTATCGCGCACCTGCTGCTCGACCCCACCGACCCCTCGACGCGCCTCAAGGCGACGCCGCTCATGCTGGAGCGCGAGGGCGAGACCGATCTCCTGCCGCCGGACGAGACGCTGCTGAAGCCCGGCGACCGCATCCTGTTCGTCGGCGACGACGACGCCCGCAAGCTGCAGCTTCGCTACCAGCTCGAGCCCGGGACGGTGGCGTGGGTGTGCTCCGGCAGCGAGCCTCCGCGCGGGCTCGTGTTCCGATGGTGGTACCGTCACCGTTCGCGTGCGGTGTCCTGAGAGGCAAGCGATGGCGACCTTGTTCGATCCCGCGCGGCACGAGCCGCTGGTCCCCGGTGCATGGAGCGAGGCGCGGGCGCGGGAGACGATCCTGCGCATCGTGCGCGACGCCGAGCGGCGCTTCGATCCCGCGAAGCTCTGGCCGCTGCATCCGAAGGACGGCAAGGCCGATCCGGCGCCCGCGATGTACCACGGCGCGTGCGGGGTCGTGTGGGCGCTGGGATACCTCGACGCCGTGGGGATCGCGCCCGCGAAGCGAAGCTTCGACGCCCACTTCGACGGCCTGCAGGCCGCCACCGTCGCGTGGCTCGGCGAGGAGGAGATCGACCACGAGCGCGCGTCGTATCTTTTCGGCGAGGTCGGTCTCCTCATGATGCGCTACGGGCGCACGCGCGACGGCGCCGACGCCGACCGGCTCGCCGCGCTCATCGAGGGCAACGTCGCGCATCCGGCCCGCGAGCTCTTGTGGGGCGCGCCCGGAACGATGCTCGCGGCGCTCTTCCTGCATCGCCTGACCGGTGACGAGCGCTGGGCGGTGCTCTTCCGGGCGAGCGCGCGGGCGCTGTGGGCGGAGCTCGAGTGGTCGGAAGAGTATGGCTGCCGCTACTGGATACAGGATCTGTACGGCCGCCGGAGCAGGTACGTCGATGCGGTGCACGGCTTCGTCGGCACCGCGAGCCCCCTCATCGCGGGCCGCCATCTCCTGGACGCACAGGAGTGGCAGGCGTGGCGCGCGTGCATAGCGCAGACCGTCGTCGCCGCCGCGACGCGCGAAGGGCCGCTCGCCAACTGGAAGTCGCAGCTCGCGCCGGACTCGTCGTTCCTCGTGCAGCATTGCCACGGCGCGCCCGGGTTCATCGTGTGCCTCGGCGACTATCCCGGAGACGACCTGGACGACCTCCTGGCCGCCGGCGGCGAGCTCACGTGGAAAGCCGGGCCGCTTCGCAAAGGCAGCAACCTGTGCCACGGCACCGGGGGCAACGGCTACGCTTTCCTCAAGCTCTTCGAGCGCACCGGGGAAGCGCGCTGGCTCGAGCGCGCACGCGCGTTCGCGATGCACGCCATCGGGCAGTTCGAGGCCGACGCGCAAGCGTACGACGGCTTGCGCTACTCGCTGTGGACGGGCGACCCCGGCCTCGCGGTCTACCTCTTCGATTGCATCCGCGGCAAGGCCGCGTTCCCGACGATGGACGTGTTCTACGCGGCCTGACGCCTGAACACGAGCGTGCGGTTGTTCGCGGGCATCTCGCGGTCCTCCGCGGGCGCGAAGCCGATGCCGCGGGCAAGCGCGGCCACGGCCTGCTTGTCGCGCAAGCCCTGCCGCGGGTCCTCGCGCCGAAGGCGTGCATCGAAGGCGGCGTTGCCTTCGCTCGTGTGGCGGCCGTCGTCGTCGAACGGCCCGTAGATGGCGAGGGTCGCGTCGTCGTCGAGCACGCGCGGCATCGACTCGAACATGCGCACGACATCGTCCCATCCCATGATGTGCAACGTGTTGGCGGTGAAGACGGCGTCGAAGCGCCGGTCCGGCCATGCGCCCGAGACGTCGAGCGCGAGGGGCGGCGGCGTGTTGGGCAGCCGCGCCTCGTCGAGCCACATGCGCAGGCCCGGCAGGTTCGCTTGGCGCTCGGAGGCCTGCCACTCGAGCGACGGCATCGCGGCCGCGAAATGCACGGCGTGCTGCCCGGTGCCGCTGCCGATCTCGAGCACGCGGCGGCGATCCGCGAAGTGATCGCGCAGCACCGCGAGAATGGGGTCGCGGTTGCGCTCGGACGACGGCGCGAACGGCTTGTCCATCAGAACGACGAGGCCACCCCGTCGATGCGATCGAGCCGGATGACGATCCTGCTCGATTGCTGGCTCTTGGCCACCACGTACTTGTCGTCGACCGAAACCACGACCCCGTTCACCGTGACGCCCCCCGTGTAGATGGCGACGCCGCGGCCTTTGTCCTTGCTTTCCATCAGCACGGACTTGAGCGGGTCGTCGCCGGCTTTCGGGGGATCGGCCGCGAGCGCGGGGAGGGCGACGGCGGCCGCGAGGATCGCGGCGGCGAGAAGGCGTTGTGCGGTCATGGCGAGTCTTCCTTGCGTGAGGGAATCGTCGGGTTGCGCGGCGCGCGAGCGCAACTGTACTATCAATCGAAGGAGATGCCATGAGCACACGCGGATTCACGGGCAGGCGCCCCGCGCGCGACGTCGCGCAGCGCCTGCCTCCCGGCCAGTACCGCACCGACGACTTCCCCGTGCTGTCGATGGGCCCCGCGCCCGACGTGCGCACCGCCGACTGGCGATTCACGCTGTACGACGGTCCGCGACCGCTCGCGAGCTGGTCGTGGGACGAGTTCTCGTCGCTGCCGCGCACGACGTGGCAAGGCGACATC
The DNA here is from genome assembly GCA_044225355.1 of Casimicrobiaceae bacterium. Classification (GTDB taxonomy): domain Bacteria; phylum Pseudomonadota; class Gammaproteobacteria; order Burkholderiales; family Casimicrobiaceae; genus VBCG01. The sequence continues at coordinate 3,239 of JBGAIS010000256.1, forward strand.
CATTGCGTGACCAAGTGGTCGAAGTTCGATACGAGATGGGAGGGCGTCACCATCGACGATCTCCTCGCGGCCGCGGGCGTGTCGCCGCCTACGCCTTACCTTCTCGCGCTCTCGTACGACGACTACGACACCAACGTCCCGGTCGCGGACCTGGCCGGCGGCCGCGCGATGATCGCCACGCGCTACGCGGACGCGCCGCTCGAAGTGGAGCACGGCGGGCCCGCGCGTCTCCTGGTCCCGCACCTCTACGTCTGGAAGAGCGCCAAGTGGATTCGCGGCCTTCGCTTCACGGCCCGCGACGAGGCGGGATTCTGGGAGCTGCGCGGCTATCACATGTACGGCGACCCCTGGCGGGAGCAGCGCTACACGGACGACCCGTGACCGCCGCGCCGCCGTCGGCCACCGCGTGGCGCGAGGCGACGATCGAGCGCATCGTCGCGCGAACGCCGCGCGTATCGAGCGTGTTCCTGCGCACGCCGATGCGTCGGCACGTCGCGGGACAGCACGTCGACGTGCGCCTGACCGCCGAGGACGGCTACCAGGCGCAGCGCGCGTACTCCATCGCATCCGTTCCGGGCGACCCGTCGGTCGAGCTCGCCATCGAGGTGCTCCCGGACGGCGAGGTGTCGCCCTACTTCCACGACGTCGCGCGGCCGGGCGACACGGTCGAGGTGCGCGGCCCGCTCGGCGGGCACTTCGCCTGGAGCGCGGGCGACGGCGGGCCGGTCGTCATGATCGGCGGCGGATCGGGCGTGGTGCCGCTGGTGTCGATGGCCCGC
>JBGAIS010000257.1:0-4011 GCA_044225355.1 Casimicrobiaceae bacterium
CGGCCGGACGTCCACGCGCCGCGACGCGAGGTAGTCCACCGCCCAGTCGAACTCGATCCCCCAGCGAAACGCGCCGCGGAGGTCGAGCTCCTTCGCCATCAGCTCGTTCACGACGAACGGCAGCGGCTCGTGCGGCAGCGTGCCCACCTGCACGATCACGCCGCCGCGGCGCGTCGCGGCCACGCAGCTCTTGAGCGCGTTGAAATTGCCCGAGACCTCGTAGGCCACGTCGAACTGCGGATCCTTGAGCGCGTCGCCGTCGCGATCGGCGCGCAGCGTGACGTCGGCGCCGACGACCTTCGCCTGCGACAGCGGGCGATCGAGCACATCGGTGACGGTGATCTTGCGCGCGCCCGCCAGGCGAGCGGCCATCACCGTGACGCAGCCGATGGTGCCGGCGCCCGTGATGAGCACCGACTTGCCGAGGAGATCGCCGCCGCGGTTGACGCCGTGCAATCCCACCGCCAGCGGCTCGGCGAACGCGAGCTCGCCGAGCGAGATGTCGCCGTGCACCGGATAGCACTGGCGCTCGCCCATGACGAAGTATTCCTGGAACATGCCCTGCACGTGCGGGAAGCGGCTCGCGCTGCCCAGGAAGCGCATCGTATTGCAGAGATGCTCGCGGCCGTCGCGGCAGTAATCGCAGCGCCCGCAGGCATGGGACGGCGACACCGCCACCTTGTCGCCCACCTTCACGCGCGTGACGCCCTCGCCGACGCCCGCGACCACCGCCGACGCCTCGTGCCCCGGAATGAGCGGCTCGCGCACGACGAAGTTGCCGTTGCGTCCTTCGAAGTAGTAATGAAGGTCGGAGCCGCAAATGCCCGCGGCGCCCAAGCGCAGCAGCACTTCGCCGGGCCCCGCCTCGGGCGTGTCGACGGGCTCGATGCGAAGGTCCTCCTTCGCGTGAATGCGGCAAGCCAGCATGATCGTTCCTCCTTGTTGCAGCGTGTTCGGGACTTGCTTACTGCAGGGTATCCCAGCCGATCGAGAATCGCTTGTACGCCTGGTTGAGGTGCCGCTGCATCGCCGCCCGCGCGCCCCGCGCGTCCTTGGCCGCGATGGCCTTGAGCACCGCCTTGTGCTCGCCCATGGCGGCCTCCCACAGCGCGGGCGAGTCGTAATGATGCTCGAGCTGCTTGTAAAGCGGACCCGTGCGCTCCTCCCACAGCAACTTCACCACCGCCACCAGCGCGCCGTTGCCGGTGGCCTCCACGATGCGCAGGTGGAAGAGGCGATCGGCCCCCAGCGGCTGGTGATCGCCCGCCTCCATCTCCCGCTGCATCTCGGCCAGCGCCTCCGCGATGGCCGCCACCTGCTCCTTCTTCGCCGACTTCGCGGCCAGCGCCGCGCATTCGGATTCGATCACGTAGCGCGCCCGCAGGAGCTCGAACGGGCCGGCCTCCGCCTCGTGCGTATGCTCACCTCCCTCACCGCCCGGCTGGACATAGATGCCCGAGCCGATGCGAACCTCGACCAGGCCTTCCACCTCGAGCGCGATGAGCGCCTCGCGCACCGAGGGACGCGACACGCCGAGCTGCTTCGCGAGGTCGCGCTCCGGCGGCAACCGCGTGCCGGCCGGGAACTCGCCGCTTCTGATGAGCGCACGGATCTGGTCGGCGATCTGGCGGTACAGCCGGCGAGGCTCGATGCTATGGAAAGGCATGACGAACGGCGCCACGACGAGGGTACCGTCGCGCCGGTCCGGAAGGCTAACGCCGCGCGCTCAAAGTGGTCAAGTGGTATTACCAATTTCGCGGCGAAGTGAGGATAGAATCGCGCGCATGCCCACTACCATCGCCGACATCCGCGCAACACCCGTCACCGTCCCCCTGGAGGCACCTTTGCTGCACAGCAACGGCGCGCACTGGGGGCGCTTCGTGCGCACGGTCGTCGAGGTCGAGACGAGCGACGGCTACGTCGGATTGGGCGAGATGGGCGGCGGGGGCGAGGACGCCACCCGTGCTTTCACCGGACTTCTCGCGTATCTCAAGGGGCACGACGTCTTCGCGCTCGAGAAGATGCGCTTCGCCGTGTGCAACCCCACCGCGAGCCTCTACAACAATCGCACGCAGCTCCACGCGGCGCTCGAGTTCGCGTGCCTCGACATCATGGGGCAGAAGCTCGGCGTGCCGGTGCACGCGCTGCTGGGTGGCAAGGTGCGCGACGCGGTCGAGTTCGCGAGCTATCTGTTCTTCCGCTACGCGAATCCCGACACCGGCCGCGGCGAGGTGCGCACCGCGGAGCAGCTCGTCGCCCACGCCGCGGACCTCAAGGCCGCGCACGGATTCACGTCGCACAAGCTCAAGGGCGGCGTGTACCCGCCGCAGTACGAGCTCGCGTGCTACCGGGCGCTGGCGGCGTCGCTGCCGGGCGAGCGCTTCCGCTACGACCCCAACTCCGCGCTCTCGCTCGCCGACGCCATCGCGTTCGGCAACGGCATCCTCGACATCCGCAACGACTACTTCGAGGACCCGGTCTGGGGTATGGCGCAGCTGAAGCGCCTCAAGGAGTTCGTGCCGCTGCCCACCGCCACCAATACCGTCGTCGTCAACTTCGAGCAGCTTGCGGAGAACGTGCGCAACGGCGCCGTCGACGTCATCCTGCTCGACACCACGTTCTGGGGCGGCATCCGCCCGTGCATCAAGGCCGCCGGCGTGTGCGAGACCATGGGCCTCGGCGTGGCCGTCCACAGCTCGGGGGAGCTCGGCATCCAGCTCGCCACCATGCTGCACATGGGCGCCGTGGTGCCCAACCTGGGTTACGCCGCCGACGCCCACTATCACCACCTCGTCGACGACGTGATCGTGGGCGGTCCCATGAAGTACGAGAAGGGCGCCCTCCGCGTGCCCGACGCGCCCGGGCTCGGCGTGCAGCTCGACCGCGCCAAGCTCGCGCAGTACCACGACCTCTTCAAGCGCCTGGGCGGCTACCCGTACGACCGCGATCCCGGCCGGCCTGGCTGGTTTCCGCTCATTCCGAACGATCGCTGGGCGGACCCGTCGGCATCGCTTCGCCCGAAGCTGTCCTGAGCATCGTGCGGTCGAGGGGACTGACCACGCCGCGCGCACCGCGGTTCAGGACGTGCGTATAGATCATGGTCGTCGAAACGTCGCTGTGGCCCAGGAGCTCCTGCACCGTGCGGATGTCGTAGCCACTCTCGAGGAGGTGCGTGGCGAACGAATGGCGCAGCGTGTGCGGCGTGGCCGGCTTCGCGATGCCCGCGCCACGGACCACCGCCTTCATCGCCCGCTGGAACGCCTGGTCGGACAGGTGATGCCGGCGGAGGACGCCGTCCCGTGGGTCGACCGAGAGACTGCCCGAGGGGAAGATAAACTGCCAGCCCCACTCACGCGCGGCGTTCGGATACTTGCGGGCGAGCGCCCACGGGAGCGCGGCCTCCCCGCGGCCTTCAGCGAGGTCGTCGCGATGCAGCTCGCGCGCGTAGTCCATCTGCTCGCGCATGGCCGCCGTGAGGCGTAGCGGAAACATGGTGATGCGATCCTTGCGGCCCTTGCCGTCGCGCACCAGGATCTCGTGGCGCCCGAAATCGACGTCCTTCACGCGCAGGCGCATCGCTTCCATGATGCGCAATCCCGTTCCATAGAGCAGCCAACCGATGAGCCGGTGCACACCCGACAGCCGCACGAGCACCCTTGCCACCTCTTCCTCCGTGAGCACTACCGGCAGCCGCTGGGAGGGTTTCGCGCTCTCGATGCCGTCGAGCCACGGGAGCTCGATGCCCAGGACCTCCTTGTAGAGGAAGAGCAGCGCCGCCTTCGCCTGGTTCTGCGTGGAGGCCGACACGTGCCGGCGGACGGCGAGCGCCGTCAGGAAGGACTCGACCTCCGGCGCGCCCAGGGTCGACGGATGGCGCTTGCCATGAAACAGGACGAAGCGTTTAATCCAGTCGCAATAAGCCTGCTCCGTGCGAATGCTGTAGTGTTTGAACCGGATACGCTCACGCACCCGACCAAGCAGCGACCCCGGCGCCGCCGCCCCCAACCCCGG
>JBGAIS010000258.1:0-4020 GCA_044225355.1 Casimicrobiaceae bacterium
AACTTGCGATCCGCCGTGCCGGAGCGGATGCGATCCATGTTGTACACGCGCCAGACCGCCCACGCCTGCACCGGCGGGTTGAGGTCGGAGAACTCCCACTCGTACGCGGGAATCTGCCCGTTGGGATGCTGGAACTGGTCGGCCAGGAGGAGCCAGAGCTGCTCCTTCGCGAACTCGGGGTCGACGAGCGCGAGCGGCACGCAGTGGAACGCGAGGTCCCACGCGGCGAACCACGGGTACTCCCACTTGTCGGGCATCGACAGCACGCGCATCGAGTTGAGGTGCATCCACCGCGTGTTGCGTCCGTGCCTCCGTGACTCGGGCGGCGGGTGGTGCGCATTGTCGCCCTCGAGCCACGCGGACACGTCGTAGAAATACGCCTGCTTGCTCCACAGCATCCCCGCGAGCGCCTGGCGCTGGATGCGCCGCTCGTCCTCGCTCGCCCTGGGCGGATGAACGGTCTCGTAGAAGGCGTCGGCATCCGACTTGCGCGCGCGCACGATCGCGTCGACGTCCGCGAGCGGATCGTCGAGGATCGCATCCGCGAGGCGCAGGCGCAGCACGATCGATCCGCCCGCCGGCACCGTCCGCGCCGCGAAGTGGAACGCGGCCTTGGTGCCGCGTCGCGCCGGGTTGACGCAGTCCTCGCCGTCGACCACGTGCCGGTGGAACGCGTCCTTCACGAACTCGCTGCGGCTCCTGGCATGCGCGCCCCACACTCGCGGGGCGTTCGTCTCGTTGTCGGTGAAGAGCGCGCGGGCGTCGGTCGAGGCGTACAGGTATCGCTTGCCGAGGCGATACTCGAAGGGCAGGTTGGGCAGCGGGCTCGTGCCGGAGTCGTCGGCCTCCACGCTCTGGAACGCGGCGCCCGAGGGTCCCATGCGGATGAGCGGTGTCGCTTCGGGGACCTCGCCCCAGCTCCAGCGATTGCGGAACCATAGCTGCGGAAGCACGTGGACGTCGGCAGGCTCGGGTCCGCGATTGAAGACCTCGATGCGCACGCACAGGTCCTCCGGCGCGCATTTCGCGTACTCGACGACGACGTCGAAGTAGCGGTCGCCGTCGAACACGCCGGTATCGAGGAGCTCGTACTCGGGCATCTGCCGCCCGCGACGCCTCGCGTTCTCCTCGACGAGCTTCGTATACGGAAACGCCGCCTGCGGATACTTGTACAGGTACTTCATGTACGAGTGCGTGGGCGTGGAGTCGAGGTAGAAGTAGTACTCCTTCACGTCCTCGCCGTGGTTGGCTTCGCTGGGAACGAGTCCGTACAGGCGCTCCTTCAGGATGGCGTCGCGGCCGTTCCACAAGGCGATCGAGAAAGCGAGGATCTGGTAGCGGTCGCAGATGCCGGCGAGGCCGTCCTCGCCCCAGCGGTATGCGCGCGAGCGCGCCATGTCGTGCGGAAACGCGTCCCACGCCGTGCCGTGCTCGCTGTAGTCCTCGCGCACCGTGGCCCACGCGCGCTCGGACACGTACGGCCCCCACTTGCGCCACGGGGGCACGTCCGACGCGTGCGGCTCGCGCAGCCGGCGGTGCTCTTCCGTGGGCATTCGCGCTACGAGCCGGCGCGCGCGGTGCCGGCGTCGGTCAGGAGGAGCTCGCGCTGCACGAGCGCGCCGATGTCGCGCAGGAGCTCGAGCTGCATGCCGTCGACCTCACGCGGCCGCGTGTCGAGAAGGCAGACCGTCCCGATGCAGCTGCCGTCGGGCAGGATGAGCGGCTCACCCGCGTAGAAGCGAACGCGCGGACCGCCCGTCACCATGGGGTTGTCCGCGAAGCGCGTGTCAGACAGCGTGTCGGGGACGACGAGTGTCTCGCGCTCGACGACCGCGTGCGCGCAGAACGACGACTCGCGCGGCGACTCGCGGACCCCGTCGGCGCCGTGCGCGGACTTGAACCACTGCCGGTCGCGGTCGACGAGGCTCACGAGCGCGGTAGGCACGTCGAAAATGGCCGCGGCGAGGCGCGTGAGGCGATCGAAGCGCTCCTCGGCGGGCGTGTCGAGAAGTCCCAGGTTGCGCAGCGCCGCGAGGCGGCGAGTCTCGTCGGCGGGCTTTCGCGCGGGCACCCAGCGGCACGCTGTGCGCAGGAGCGCGGCGCGGATGCGGGCGCGCGCATACGGCTTCGAGAACGGCGTGACGATCCACTCCGTGATGCGGTCGATGGGCTCCCCCTCGCGGTCGCCGACGACGATGACGGGCGGCTCGCCGTCGGCGTAGCGTCCGCTGCCGCGTAGCGCGCGCACGAACTCGCGCTCGTCCAGCGAGGGCATGGACGTGTCGAGCACGACGAGTGATGGCACGGCATCGATGGCGCGCCCCAGGACGTGATCGGCGTCGGTCTCGAGCACCACGCGAAGGCCGTCGGCCTGCGCGGCCTCGAGGAGCGTCGCCGCGAGCGTGGCGTCGGCCACGCCCAGGAGCACGGTGCGATCGACGAGCGCGGAGGGCGACGGCGCGTGCGATCCCGCGACGTGCTCCGGCGAATCGTGAGGTGAAAGTGCCGTGAGCTCGATCGACTGGCCTTCCGCCGCCGCGAAGATGTCCATGGTCGAGCCCGTCGCGTCGTTGCGCGCGCGCAGCCTCGCGACGATGGCGTCGAGCGCGGCGTCGTCGCGCATCGGCTCGTGATGGGTGAGGGCCAGGCGGCGCACGCCCGCTGCGCGCGACACCTCGACTGCGTACTCGACGGTGCTGTGCCCCCAGCCATTCTTGGCGTCGTATTCGGCGGCCACGTATTGCGCTTCGTGGATGAGGAGGTCGGCGTCGCGCACGAACTCCGCGTGGCGCGCGTCCCCGCCGTGGAGCTCGCCCACGCCGTCGGCCACCTCGCGGTGGTGCGGCTCGTGGTCGCACGCGTACACGACGCACACGCCGTCGGCCTCGAGCCTGAACCCGAGCGTGAGGGCGGGATGGTTGAGGTAGCGCGTGGTGACGCGGATGTCGCCCACCTCGAGCGTGCCCTCGACCATCTCGTGATAGCGGATCGTCGCGGGAAGGTCGTGCAGCGCGACCGGGAAGTACGTGTACTGCATCTGGCCCGCGAGCGTCTCCTGCACCGACTGCTCGAAGCCGTGCGGCGCGTAGATGTCCCACTCGTTGCCGGGCACGAACAACGGCGCGAAGAAAGGCAGCCCCTGGATGTGGTCCCAGTGCGTGTGGCTGATGAGGATGTGGCCGCGCAGCGGCCGCGGGCCGCCCTGCATGAGGGCATGGCTCAGCCGGTGCGCGCCGGTGCCGCAGTCGATCACGACGAGCGTGCCCGACGACGAGCGGAGCTCGACGCACGACGTATTGCCGCCGTAGCGGATCGTCGACGGGCCGGGTGCCGCGATGGACCCGCGCGTTCCCCAGAACCGGACTTCCATCTACGCGCTTTCCACGAGGCGAGGACAGCGGTCGACGAGCTCGCCCGCGAGGCGCATCGCGGCTTCGTACACCGCGTCGTGGCGCAGGATGGCGAGCTCTCCCGAGAGGCGGTCGGTGTCGCTGCGCGACGTGTACGCGAGGACGCGAGCCAGCGAGCGCGCGCCGCCGATGCGCGCCTCGGTGGTGATGCGCGAGTTGTCCGGTGCGAGGGTGGCGACGAACTCGCCGGCGCCGTCGCTCGACGCGAGCTCGACCGACGCGATGCGCGCGTCGGCGAGCGGGCTCCCGGCGTCGCGGCGTATGGTGAGCTCGATCTCGCGCGGGCCGTCGCGCAGCCGCCACGATGCGTTGTCGCCGTCGCATCCCTCGATCGCGTCGACCACCGTCCATCCGAGCCGCGACGCGATCCAGCCCGCGAGCATGAGCGGACGCGGCGCCATGCCGCGCCTCGCGCCGGGCATGGGCCGGTAGGCGAGGACGAGGCGGTCGACGCGGTCGAGCACCGGGCGATAGTCGGGAACGTCCCAGAGGCTTGCGAGCAGCGTGCACCACGCGGTGAGGCGGCCCCAGTTGAGGTCGCTCGCGCGGAGCGACGGTGACGCCGCGACCATGGAGGCCACGCGCCGCAGGTCGTGCGCGGGGTGGTCGA
>JBGAIS010000015.1:0-13389 GCA_044225355.1 Casimicrobiaceae bacterium
GCCGGTGAAGCGCTCGAGCGTCGCCTCGTGCTCGAGGAGCAGGCGGCCCATCGCGGCGTGGAACGCGCCGAGCGTGCGCATGACGTCCTCGGGCTCCGTGGTCTCGGCAAACGCCGTGAAGCCGCGCAGGTCGCAGTAGACGACCACGATCTCGCGCCGCCGGCTCCGGAGCGGATCGTCGCCGTCGCCATCGACTATCATTTCCGCGAGCTTGGGCGAGAAAAAGCGCTTGAGGCGCGACAGGCGCTCGTTCTCGCTCACCTTTTCCGCCACGCGCCGCTCGAGCGTGGCCGCCCACTCGGCGAGCTGCGCCGACTGCCGCTGCGTCTCGTCGTGCAGGCGCTTGATGCGCAGCAGCGACTGCACTCGCGCGAAGAGCTCGGGCTGGTTGATGGGCTTGCCCAGGAAGTCGTCCGCGCCGGCGGCGATGCCGTTCACGCGCTCCTGCTGCGGGTCGAGCGAGGTGCAAAGGACGACGGGCAGGAGGGCGGTCGCGGGATCGGCGCGGAGGCGCCTGCACACCTCGTACCCCGACATGCCGGGCATCATGACGTCGAGGAGGACGAGGTCGGGCACCTCGGAGGCCACCTTGGCGAGCGCTTCCTCGCCGCCGGACGCGGTGGTCACCGTGTACCCCTTCACCCCGAGCAGGTCGGCCAGCAGCTTGACGTTCTGCGGGAGATCGTCGACGACCAGGATCCGCGCCGAGGGGATGGCCATGGCCGGCAATGGTAGCAACTCAGCGCCCGGTCCGCGCAACCTCGCAAAGCTCGATGGGGCTCACCCGGAGGTTGGTCCGGATCTCGTCGCAGGACCGCCTCTCGAGGCCCATCCGGGCGAGGGCGTCGGCGCCCACCCCCTGCCCCGCCGGGACCGCGAGGGCGTACAGGGCGCCGTCGTGCTCCGCGATAGTCCGCGCGATGGTCGCCTGCAGGAGATTCCTGCGGTCGGGGTCGTTGAAGTTGCTGACGAGTCCCACCGACCGCGCGTCGGGCGGCAGCGCGGGCAGGACGTACGACAGGGGCTCCGGCGCCAGCAGCAGCACCAGCGGCTTCGGCTTCATCGGGGGCACCGCCACCTCGATGAAATGGTCGCTGAATTTCTGCCTCCACCAGGTGGGGTACTTGGCGCTCGCCGCGACCAGCACGAACGCGGCGACGAGCGCGAGCGTCGCGCGCCGCGGCGGCGCGAGCGCCGTCACGAGGTGCGCGATGAAGAGCCCGCCGACGAGCTCGAGCGGCACGAGGTAGCGGAAGATGCGATACATGAGCGCCCACGCGACGAAGGACGCGACGAAGAACGTGCCCAGGAAGCGCCACGCCTCTGCCACCGGTCGCGGCGCTCGCAGCCGCACCACGAGCGCCACGATCGCGAGCACGTACAGGAGCGCGGGCCGGGCGTCGCGGAACTCGGGCTCGGAGACGTAGCCCTCGAGCTTCCACAGCAGCATGAACGGGAACGCGAGCCACTCGGGCAGCGACGCGGGGCCGAAGCGCGAGGCCGAGAACGAGACGGGGTCCGCCCACGGCGAGCGGAAGATGTCGTTGTAGTACGGGAACAGCGGATTGCCGTAGCGCTCGGCCATGATCGCCATCCAGGGGCCGGCGGTGAGCGCGAAGGCGAGCCCCATGGCGGTCGCGCACGCGAGCACGTCGCGGGCCCTGCGACGCGAGGGCCGCCCCATCGTTGCAACCGCAACCATCAGGCCGACGCCGAAGAGGCTGCCGGTGAGCTTGAGCCCCGCGCCGGCGCCGACGAGCGCCCCGGCCAGTGCCAGCGTGCGCAGCGCAGGCTCGCCCGGCAGCTCGCGCACCACGAGCCAGAGCGCTGTCATCACGAACGCCGCGACGTACCAGTCGTTCATCGTGGTGCCGATGAGGCTCACCGACATCGGCGCCGTTACGCCGATGGCCCCCCCCGCGATGGCCTCCGCGCCGTTCGTCGCGAGGCGCACCGCGATGCGCGCGAAGAAGAACCACGCGATGCCCGTCGGCACCGCGAGGAGGAACGCGATGAGCCGCGGCGGCGCGTCGAGCGCCACGAGGGCGTAGAACGGCAGGTCGAGGAACGGGCTGTAGAACGACTGGAGCTGCGCGGGCGCCCAGTCGAGGCCGAAGCGGCCGTTCACGAACGCCCACGCGTTGTAGTAATGATAGTTCTGGAGGTCCCAGCTCGAGTCCTGGCGGAGCGCGATCGAGGCCGCGCCCGCGAGCGCGATGGACAGCGCGAGCCCGGCCCACGCCTGGGCGGTGGTCGGCGCGGCGAACGCCCCCGCTCGTGCCGGCGCGGTCACGGCAGCCCGCGCTCGAGCTTCGCGCAGCGCGCCACGAGGCCGGGCGACCCTATGCGCTCAGCCCAGCCGGCAAAGGACTCGCGCGCTCCGCGCCAGAGGAGATCGTCGACGCTCGCGAAGAGGGGCGCGTCCGTGCGCAGGGTGGCGAGGCGCTTGAACAGGAGCGCCTGCGCAAGCCGCTCGCCGAGCACCTCGGGAGGGAAGTCCTCGATGGGGCCGTGGCGGTCGATGAGCCGCGCGGCGGACACGGCGCCGATGCCCGCGATGCCGGGGTAGCCGTCCGCGGCGTCCCCCACGAGCGCCAGGTAGTCGGCGATGAAGCGCGGGAAGACGCCGAACTTCGCGCGCACGCCCTCCTCGTCGTACATCTTCTTCGCGCGCCGGTCCATCTGCACCACGCGGTCGCCGCGCACGCATTGCGCGAGGTCCTTGTCGACCGTCCACAGCGCGACCTTGTCGACGCGCTCGTCGGCATCCGACAGGTGCGCGGCGGATGCGAGCGCGTCATCCGCCTCGAGCTCGACCATGGGCCATACCGCGACGCCCATCGCGCGCAGCGCATCCTCCAGCGGATGGAACTGTGCCCACAGCGCGGGCTCGATGCCCTCGCCCGTCTTGTAGCCCGGCCACAGGTCGTTACGGAACGACTCGATGACGTGGTCGGTGGCCACGCCGACATGCGTGGCGCCCTGCTCCATCATCTGGAGCACGGTCTGCAGCACGCCTACGACCGCTCCGAAAGGACGATCGGCGCCCTTCGTGAACCTGCGCAGGCCGTAGAAATGCCGGTAGAGCTCGTAGGTGCCGTCAACGAGATGAACGACCATATGCCATTATGCCGCGCATGAAATCCCGCCAGTACGCCGTCGAGCTCCGCCTGAACCGCGACGGCGTGCCCTCGCTCGACGAGTTCCCCTTCTCGCTGCCGGCGGTGCGCGACCTCCGCACGCTCGCACTGCATCCTCGCGTGACCTTCCTCGTGGGCGAGAACGGGACGGGCAAGTCCACGCTGATCGAGGCCATCGCGGTGGCCTATGGCTTCAACGCCGAGGGCGGCTCGCGCAACTTCCGCTTCTCGACGCGCGCCACGCACTCGAGCCTGCACGAGCATGTGACGCTCGTGAAAGGCTATCGGCGCGCGCGGGACGGATTCTTCCTGCGCGCGGAGACGTTCTACAACGTGGCCTCGCAGGTGGACGATCTCGGCGCGGAGCAATCCTACGGTGGACGATCGCTCCACGCGCAGTCGCACGGGGAGGCGTTCATGTCGCTCCTCATGCACCGCTTCGGCGGCGGCGGCCTCTACATCCTCGACGAGCCCGAGTCCGCGCTGTCGCCGCAGAGGCAGCTCGCGGCGATCGCGCGCATGCACGATCTCGTTCGCGACGACTCGCAGTTCATCATCGCGACGCACTCGCCCCTGCTGATGGCGTACCCGGACGCGTGGATCTACGAGTGCACGGAAGCGGGACTCGCGCGCGTCGAGTACACCGACACGGAGCACTACCGCGTCGCGCGAGCCTTCCTGGCCGAGCCGGGGCGGATGCTCGAGCGGCTGCTCGCGCCGGACGACGCGAGCGCCTCCGGGAGTTAGCCGTGAGCGGGTCCCCGACTAGCGGCGCGTGGCCACCGCCTGCGTCGTCCGCTGGCGCCCGTCGTAGTCGAGGTTGGTGAGCGACCCCGTCGCCGAGCGGCCCGCGCCGTCGAGCATCCCGCTGAACTCGTAGACGCCGCCGAAGCCGATCTTGAACGCGAGCACGCCGTCCTTGATCGTCCCCGTGCCGCGCTGGGCGCCGACGTGCCCGTCGATGTCGACGTTGGTGATGTCGCCCGCCGCGTCGAACGAGATGGAGAAGTTCGGGCAGTCCTCGTTCACCGGCTGGCAGGTGACGGCCCACGTGCCGGCGACGTTCGTGTTCTGCGGGGTGACGTCGTCGCCCACGCAGGCGGCGAGGACGAGGGCAAGGGCGCAAGCCGCGAGAGTTCGTAGCGAATTCATGATGGCGGCGCTCATTGGCAGGAAGTCTTGCTGGTGGTCGAGTAGCCGGTCGACACGCTCGTCCAGGCAAGCTGACTCGTCAGGTTGTCGATGCGGTACGTCTGTCCGGAAGTCGTGCTGCCCGTCGTGTAGGAGAGCGGCGACGGGAACGTCCACATGCCCCAGTGCCCGTTGACGCCCTCGTACTCGAACTCGAAGACGGTGCTGCCGAGGAAGTAGCCCTGCGGCGTGCTCCCGTCGACGGCCCAGGGGTTGGTGCACTGGATCTGCGACAGGAGATACGACGCCTGCGTGGCCGTGGTGCCTCCGCTGCCGCCGATGTTGATGCCCATCTCCGTGAAGAAGAGCGGCGGCAGCGTGTTCCACGTCGCGCCCCAGGTGATGCCCGCGGCGGTGACCGCCGCGCCCGGGAACGCCGACTGGAACTGGCTCGCTTGCGTGATGTACGCGTTGAGCGTCGGACCGGTGGTGAACGGATTCACCGTCGCGATGAAGCGCGTGCTCCAGAAATTGGCCGGGACGGCTCCGACGGTCACCGGCGTCTGCCCCGGGGTGGTGTACGTGGTGATGTTGTTGGCCTGGGCGTTCTGCAGCGCCACCGACAGCGCGATGATGGCGACGACGCCCGGCGGGACGCTCGCGTTCGCGCCGGGGATGGCCTGGTAGAGCGAGGTCGCGTTCTGGAACCACGAGGCCGACGTCGCGGTGTTCACGGCGTTCGACACCGGCACGATGAACGGGAGGCGGTCGGCCGCCGCGATCGCGTTGTCGGCCTCGAGCTTCAGGATGGCCTGGATCGCGAAGGCGATGTTGGCCGGGTCGATGCTGTTGAGGTCGTACTCGTTATAGATGGCCCACACGCCCGCGGCCGAGTGCGGCTTCTTGGTCGTGAGGTTGTACACCTGTTCGAATATCGCCTTGATGTTCGCATAGGCGGTGGCATAGCTTCCATTCGCAACGCCCTGGCACTGGTTGCCCACGATGATGCACGCGGTGTAGTTGCTGACGGGGATCGTCACTTTCATCGCGTTCTGCGCCACGGCAGTCAGGAACGTGCCGTGGTCGCGCTGCGGATTCCAGTTGTAGATGTGCAGGAAGTTGATGCCCTGCGCCTTGAGCGTCGCGAGATCGCCGCGCCCGCCGGTGCCCGATCCCCACAGGAGGGGGAAATCGGTGTTGTAGAAATCCGTGTCGTAGTAGACGGCGTTGTTGACCGAGCAGTACTCGTTCTGAAGCTGGCAATCGTCCGAAGGCGAGGGCTGGTACGACATGCCCTTGACCGGCCGAAGGGAAAGCAGGTTCGCGGGAATCTGGGCGGCGGCGTTGAAGCTTGCGGCCGCTACCGCGAAAAGCGCCGCGAGGCGCGCAAAACGTCGCATGAGGGTCTCCGTCGTGATCGACGGGCCTTAAATGCAAGGCGTGTGCCAGCGCGCGCGAAGACGCGCGAGCCCTAAGGCCGCACTTGCTGCCCGTCCCTCGCGACGCGGAGCGTTCGTGCTGCACGACAAGCGGGTCGTGGGCTCACACGAGCCTGCCTTCGACGGAGGTCTTGCAGCAGCCCGGTGCCGCGGCTCAAGCGCTCGCGGCGAGGCTCAGCTGGCGGTCGAGCGGGAAGCGCAGGTCACGCCGCTCGGGGTACACCCCGACGATGCGCAAGTGCTTGTTCGAGATGAACCAGGTCTCGTCGCGATCGTTGGCGAGGATGAAGTAGCACTCGCTCTTCTCGGAGGCGCTGTGCATGCCCAGCGCGCGGTAGGCGATGTCGGTCGAGAATCCGCTCTGCAGCGGCATCGGGTGCGCGCGGTTGGGAAGCTCCTGGACCCGAACGTAGATGCCGGGCTCGATGAATATCACGGGGGTCCTTCGAACAGGAAATGGGATCTAACCGATTGTGGAATAGGCGTCGCCTGCGCGATGTAGGACCGGCACTGATTCGGGGCTCCGAGAAAGCCCGCGGTTCCGCTGCGGAAGTCGCGCCTCCGGTGTCACGCGAGGCGCCTTCCTGGCGGACGCCTTTGCAGGCGTCTCCTAATCGCGCGAGGGCCGCGCCAGGACCACCGCGCCCGCGATCACGTTGCCGACCCCCAGGAGCGCCGCGACGGCCGACCCGAGGATGCGCAGGGCCGCGAGCGCAAACGCACCCACGGAGCCGTCGAGCGGGGTCGTGGGCCAGAGCAGGAATGCGCCGCGGCACACGGTGAAGCCCAGGGCGATGATGAGGCCGCCGAGGAGCAGCCTGATGCCGACGTCGACGGGACGCACGATCAGTGTCGCGGAAGCTTGTGACGCGGGCGCATGGGGCGATATCGTCGCACACCCGCGGCGGCGCGCCGCGCGACGACGCAACCACGTAGGCGCGCTACCGATGCCCGAGCGCGCCGACCTCCGATATCCGAATCGGCGTTCGTCCCGCGTATGCTGCCGCGCCGTCGCCCTATCGTCACTCCATCTTCATCGGAGGCGATCGATGGTCAATCAGGAGCAGGTCCGGGCGCTGGTGCTGCAGTCGCTCGAGCACGAGATGGGCGGGGTGAAAGTCTACGAGACCGCCGTGACATGCGCGGTCGACGAGGACCTGCGCGAGGAGTGGACGAAATACCTCGAGCAGACTCGAACGCACGTGCAACGGCTGCAGGACGTGTGCGCGGCGATGGGAATCGATCCGACCGAACGTGATCCGGGGCGCGACGTGGTCAAGACCGTCGGCGGCGCTCTCGTGCAAGCCATGTCGATGGCGCTCGCGACCGGCGACGAAGGCGCCGCGCAGGTTGTGGCCTGCGAAGCGGTCTCGCTCGCGGAGATGAAGGATCACCTCGACTGGGAGCTCCTGGGCAAGTGCGCGGAGCACATGTCCGGACCCGGCGTGGACGTCCTTCGCGATGCGTGCGAGAAGACCGAGGACGAGGAGGACGAGCACCTCTATCACACCAAGGGCTGGTGCCGCGAGCTCTGGTTCAAGACGCTCGGGCTGCCGGCCGTGCTGCCGCCGCCCGAGGAGGAGCATCACGTGAAGACGGCCATCGGGGCCGCGCGCGCGGAGCAGGCGAGCGAGAAGGCTCGCGAGCGACATTCATCGAAGGGAAACGGCATGGCCACTCGCAAGACCACGTCCCGCAAGAGCGCCTCGAAAAAACCGTCGACGCGCAAGACCGCCCCCCGCAAGCCGTCGACCAAGGTCGCGAAGAAGACGGCGAAGACGGCGGCGAGGAAGACGACCAGGAAGGCCGTGAAGAAGACCACGGCGCGCAAGAGCGCCGGCGCGTCGAAGACGCTTGCGCAGAAGAAGGTGAAGCGCGCGATGCACGAGCGCAAGGAGGGCACGCTTCGCAGCGGCGGCTCGGGCAAGAAGGTCACGAGCCGCAAGCAGGCGATCGCTATCGGGCTCTCCGAGGCGCGCGAGGCCGGAGCGCGGATCCCGCGCAAGAAGCCCGCGAAGCGCGCGTAGCGCGGCGCTCGGCACGGTGGGTCGTACGACATGGGCGAGCTCTTCGCGTTCACGGTCTCGCCCCTGGAGCTCGTCCTCCGCGGGTCGATCATCTACTTCGGCCTGATCCTCACCATCCGCTTCCTGTTGAGGCGGGACGTGGGGTCGATGAGCATGGCCGACGTGCTCTTCGTGGTGCTCATCGCCGATGCCGCGCAAAACGGCATGGCCGGCGAATACCGGTCCATCGCCGACGCAGGTGTCCTCATCGGCACGCTCGTGCTCTGGAACCTGGGACTCGACTGGCTCTCGTACCGCAGCGCGACGATTCGCAAGCTCGTCGTGCCACCGGCGCTTCCGCTCGTCCGTAACGGCCGCCTCGTCCGCGCCAACCTGAGGAAAGAGTGGATCACCGTCGAGGAGCTCCAGTCGAAGCTGCGCGAGCAAGGCATCCAGGACCTCTCCGTCATCGAGCTCGCGTGCCTGGAGCCGAGCGGCGAGCTGGGCGTGGTGCGCAACGACGGCCGCGAGCCATCGACCCGGGGCCGAAAGCGCCACCAGCCTGGCGCGGCCTGACCCGAGCCGCGCGGCGACGCCGAAGGCCCTCGTCGCAAGGCCGGTGCGAAAGGATGCTGTGCCCGTTGACGCGCGGGCGTCGCGGGCGCTAGCGTGGCGACCGATCCCACGACACCCCAAAGGCCTTCATGCCTTCGACAAAGCCCGCGCCCACCGAATCGCCGAGCGAGCTCATCACCCGGCGTATCCGCGACCTCGACGACTGGCGCGGCAAGCGCCTCGCGAAAATTCGCGCGTTGATCCACGAGGCCGATCCCGCCGTGGTCGAGGAATGGAAGTGGATGGGCACGCCCGTCTGGTCGCACGACGGGATCGTGTGCACCGGCGAGTCGTACAAGGAAGTCGTGAAGCTCACGTTCGCCAAGGGCGCATCGCTCGCGGACCCCGCGAAGCTCTTCAACGCGAGCCTCGACGGCAACGTCCGTCGCGCCATCGACCTTCGCGAGAGCGACGAGCTCGACGAACGCGCGTTCCGCGCGCTCTTCCGGGCGGCGGTCGAGCACAACCAGGCGCACCCTCCCAAGCGGAAGCGAAAGCCGTAGCTCCGCCCTAGCTCGGTCCCTCGCCTCGCCGGGACTTGAGGAGGACGACGCATGCGGCGGGCGCGTGCACGAGCCCCACGCCGAACAGCGCGAGCAACGCGGGGCTCTCATAGGGGATGAGCGCCGCCATCGTCGCGCCCAAGGCGAGGCCGAGCGCTACCAGCGCGACGCGAAGCGCCAGCGCCATCGAGCGCGAGGCGACGAAGTCGCCGATCCTCGCGTGTACGTAAACCGCGGCGCCTGCGAGGACCATGGTGGCAAGGGCGAGGCCGATATCCACGGGCGAAGCTCGACGACGCGCCCTTGGCGCCCCTTCCGGCGCGCCTTCGCGGTCGCACCGGAAGTTCGAATCGACCAATTATGGTCGAGGCGCCGTGCGCAAGGAATCGGCGCATGCACCCGATCGTTGTAGGACGGCGCCTACGCACGCCAAGCGACATTCCCACGACGCGACAGCGCCCCACCCGGCCGACCGTGCGCATCGCCTCGCGTAGGGTCGCCATGTGCGGCGCGATTGCGCCGACTCCCACGTCGAAAGGACAACGCCATGGCACGCTGCGATCACTGCGGAAACGAATACGACAAGGCTTTCACGGTCACTCAGGGCGGACGATCGCACGTCTTCGACAGCTTCGAATGCGCGATCCACATGATGGCGCCGAAGTGCGAGCACTGCGACTGCCGCATCATCGGGCACGGCATCGAGGCGTCCGGCGCGTTCTACTGCTGCGCGAATTGCGCGAAGGAGGCGGGGGTCGACGGCGCCAAGGATCGCGTGGGTGAGAGGTCAGAAGCGGACTCGCGAGTATCGCGGACCGCCGCATAGTGCGCACGTAGCAGCGACGAGCGCCGCCATCACCGGCGGGGCGCCGGCGATCTCCGTCGAGCCATGTCACGCCGCAGCGCGCGCTCGCGCCTGCCCAGCGGGATCTCGCGGAGCAAATAGCTCCGGCCCTGCCGGCCAGCGGCCGCACAGGATCCTCCCCGCGCTTTCCGCCACCAGGCGGCGCATGACGACCTGGCTCTCGTTGGAAAGGCCGCCGATGTGCGGCGACATCATCACGTTGTCGAGTGTCTTGAGCGGCGACGAAGCGGGAAGCGGCTCCTGCTCGAACACGTCGAGCGCGGCGCCGCCGAGCCGGCCCGACGACAGCGCGTCGATGAGCGCCGCCTCGTCGATGAGCGGGCCGCGACTCGTGTTGATGACGAAGGCCGTCGGCTTCATGCGAGCGATGCGCGAAGCGTCGATGAGATGCTTCGTGCTCGCGAGCAACGGAAGGTGCAGCGACAGGTAATCGGCCTGCGGCAGGAGCTCGTCGAGGGTGACGAGCTCGACGCCCAGGCGCCGCGCAGCCTCGGGATCGGCCGCAGGGTCCGCCGCCACCACCCGCATGCCGAACGCGCGCGCACGCTCCGCCACCCCTTGCCCGATCGCCCCGAACCCCACGAGCCCCACGGTGCTGGCGCGCAGCGCCGTCATCGGCGACGCGATGTCGCGGCCCCACACGCCGTGGTCGCGCAGCTTGCGATGGAGCGGCTCGAGCTTGCGCGCGCATGCGAGCAGCATCGCCATCGTATGGTCGGCCACCTCGGGGGAGCAGAACCCGGGGGCGTAGACGATCGCGATGCCCCGCTCCGCAGCGGCGGCGGTATCGATATTGTCGAGGCCGATGCCGCAGCGCCCGATCACCTTGAGCCGCGGCAACGCGTCCATGACGGCCGCGTTGATGTCGGCGCGAACGACGAGGATGCCGTCGGCGTCACGGGCCATCTCCACGACGCGCTCCGGCGTGGTGATCGACGGCGGCACGAAGCCCGACGTGATGCGACTGAGCGAGGCAATCTCCGTCGCGTCGGTGGGACCCGCGTCGACGGCGCGCGGACGGCCCTCGACGCCGGTCCAGCCGACGCGGACCTCGATCCCCATCGGCGCGAGCGCCTCGCGTTCGATCTGCGGGTCGTACCACGCGTGCCTGTCGACGATCGTGATCGTCCGCTTCGCTGCCGCCACGTCATACCCTCCTTCGAATGGGCTCGCGCTCGCGAGCCGCAGATTGAAGCCGCCGGCCTCGTGTCCTGTCCGTCAACGCGAACCTGCGAGCGTATTTGCGGGACGGGACACTAGCCCATGTACAAGCCGCCGTTGATGTCGAGCGTCGCGCCGGTGACGTAGCCGCCGATCGGCGAGACGAGGTACAGCACGGCCCCCGCCACCTCGTCGACGGTGCCGAGACGCCCGAGCGGAATCTTGGCCACGTGCTCGCGCATCTGCTCGGGCGTGCGCCAGCGGATGCGAACGGTATCGATGAGCCCCGGCGCGATGCAGTTCACCGTGATGTTCTTCGACGACATCTGGTTCGCGAGCGCCTTCGTGAATCCGAACATGCCGGCTTTGGCCGACGCGTATTGAACGCTGGCGCCGACGAGGCCGCTGCGGCCCACCACCGAAGACACGTTGACGATGCGCCCCGCGCCCGCCTCGATCATGTGCGGGACGCACGCCTTGCAGCAGAGGAACATCCCGTCGAGATGCGACTCGAGCTCGCGACCCCACTCCTCCTCGGTGACCTCGAGGATGTACTTGTGATCGCCGGTGCGCCTGCGAACTCCCGCGTTGTTCACGAGCACGTCGACCGGCCCGAAGCGCGACGCGAGCTTGCCCACCATGGCCGCGACCTCCTCGGCGCGTCCCACGTCGGCGCGCAGCGCCATCGCCTTGCCTCCGGCGGACGCGATCTCCGCCGCGAGCGACTCGGCCTGCTCCACGCTCGACAGGCAATGCACGCCCACCGCCGCGCCGTGCGATGCCAGCATGCGGGCGATGGCGCTACCGATGTCGCCCGATGCGCCGGTGACGAGCGCGGTGCGACCCGTGAGGTCTAGCAATGTGTCCATGGACTGCCTTCAGGAAGTGGCGCGTTTCAACAGATGAAACGTCATTTCATTTCTCTTGCATCTTCCGGGAGCTCTGTGCACCATGTCAAGAAATCGACCGCGGCCCCACGTGAGGCTTCGCGGCGCCCGACGATCGAGTCGAAGGAGGAGCCTCATGGAACGTCGCACCTGGCTGGCCGGCGTGCTGGTTGCGCTCGCCGTCGTCGCAAGCGTCCCCGTCGCGGTGGCGCAAGCGTGGCCGTCGAAGCCCATTCGCATCATCGTTCCCTATCCGCCCGGCGGCGGCAACGACAGCCTCGCGCGCCTCTTCGGGCAGAAGCTCTCGGAGCGGCTCGGACAGCCGGTGGTGATCGAGAACAAGCCTGGCGCGGGCACGCTCATCGGCACCGAGGCCGCGGCGCGGGCGCCCGGCGATGGCTACACGCTCCTCCTGTCGTCGATCACCACGCACGCGCTCGCACCGCACCTGTACGCGAAGGTCCCTTACGACCCGTTCCGCGACTTCGTGCCCATCACGACGCTGGCCGTGGCGCCGACCGTCCTCGTCATCAACCCGTCGATCCCCGCGTCGTCGCTGCAGGAGTTCATCCAGCTCCTGCGCGCGTCGCCGGGCAAGTACTCGTACGCCTCCGGAGGTGTCGGCACCTCCACGCACATCACGGGCGCCATCTTCGCGCAACAGACCGGCACGAACCTGCTGCACGTCCCGTTCAAGGGCGGCGGCCCCGCGCTCGCCGCGATCGTCGCGGGCGACGTGAACATGATCCTCGACACAGCCGCGTCGGGCATGCCGCACGTGAGCGCGGGACGACTGCGCGCGCTCGCCATCGACACGCCCACGCGCCATCCGTCGTTCCCCAACCTGCCCACGTTCGCGGAGCAGGGCATGCCGAACTACTCCGTCGCGAACTGGTATTCGCTGCATGCGCCCGCGGGCACGCCCAACGAGGTCGTGCAGCGCGTCTATCGCGAGATCGTCGCGATCCTCGAGATGCCCGACGTCCGCGAGAAGCTGAAAGCCATCAGCGCCGATCCCGGCGGCATGTCGCCCGAGGAGTTCGAGCGCTTCGTGCGCGCGGAGAACAAGCGTTACGGGGAGTTGATCCGCACGGCGGGGATCAAGGCGGAGTAGGCTTCGGGGCGTCTGATTCGAGGATCGGCACCCATGACCAGAACGCTTGCACACGGATCGCATCGAACGTTGGTAGCGGCGGCGCTCCTGCTCGGCCTTTGCCGAGCGGCCCTGGCGCACGATCTGCCGATGGCGACGCCATCGACGCCCGCCGCAAAGCCCGCCAGCAGCGCGACCACGCTGCTGCAAAACGTGCGGATCTTCGACGGCAGGAGCGAGCGCTTGTCGGGGCCGCGGAACGTCCTCGTCCGCGGCAACAAGATCGAGCGCATTTCCGCGGATCCGATCGCGGCCGCGGGCAGCACGATCATCGACGGCGGCGGGCGCACGCTCATGCCCGGCCTGATCGACGCGCACTGGCATGCCATGCTGATTCGGGTCACGCCGGAGCAATCGTTCGGCGACCCGGGCTACAACAACCTGCTAGCGGGCGCCGAAGCGACCGACACGCTGCTGCGTGGGTTCACCACGGTTCGCGACATGGGCGGGCCCGTATTCGGCCTCAAGGCCGCCATCGACGAGGGCGTG
>JBGAIS010000015.1:13409-34340 GCA_044225355.1 Casimicrobiaceae bacterium
GAGGGCGTGCTGCCCGGCCCTCGCATCTACCCGTCCGGAGCCGTCATCACCGTCACCAGCGGGCACGGGGACTTCCGTCGACTCACCGACCTGCCGCGGAAGATCGGCGAGCTGAGCCGCATGGAGCAGCTGGGCGGATCGATGGTCGCGGACAGCCCGGACGAGGTGCGCCTGCGCACGCGCGAGCAGCTCATGCAGGGCGCCTCGCAGATCAAGTTGACGGCGGGCGGCGGCGTGTCGTCACCATTCAGCCCGGTCGACGTGACCACGTTCACCGAGCCCGAGCTGCGCGCCGCGGTGGAAGCTGCCGGCAACTGGGGCACGTATGTCGCCACGCATGCCTTCACGCCGGCCGCGATCCAGCGGTCCATCGCGGCCGGCGTCAAGGTGATCGAGCACGGCATGCTGATGGACGAGGCCACGGCGAAGCTGATCGCCGACAAGGGCATCTGGCTCAGCATGCAACCCATCCCCAAGGCATTGATACTGGGCTTCCCTGAAGGCTCCGTTCAGCGAGAGAAGGGCGAGGAGGTCTATGCCGGCATCGGCAACACCTACGAGCTGGCCAAGAAGTACAAGCTCAAGACGGCATGGGGGACCGACGTCCTGTTCTCGGCCGCGCTCGCGCAGCAGCAAGGCGCCATCCTGGCTTCGCTGACGCAGTGGTACACCCCTGCGGAGGCGTTGATCATGGCGACGTCGACCAACGCCGAGCTCCTCGCCTTGTCGGGCAAGCGCAATCCCTACCCCGGCAAGCTGGGCGTCGTCGAGGAAGGCGCGCTCGCGGACCTTCTGCTCGTCGACGGTGACCCGATCGCCAACATCAAGCTGATCGAGGATCCTGCCAGGAACTTCGTCGTCATCATGAAGGACGGGAAGATCTACAAGAACACGCTGCGCAGGTAGTCGGCGCGACGAGGAGCGGCGCGTCCGGTGCGGCGTGCGTGTGACGCTCGCAATGTCGCGGCTGGGTCTTACGCAAGCGCGATGCGCGTTGGCAGCCGCGCAATTCATGGCCGGCGCAATCCGATCGCGTGACCCGCGTTCGTTCTGCCGACCGCCGTCGCCCGCCGTCTGGACCGAGCAGCGCCTCGACGTCGGTCGGAAAGTGCGTACGACCCGCAATCGACCTCTGATAGAGTGCGTCCGTTTCGGCCGCCGTTGCAAGCGTGGGCCCATTCCGCTCCCCAACCGAATTCACGAGGTCTCCATGCGACATTCGCCGCGGCTTCGCTCGACTCGCATCCTGGCTCTGGTGCTCGGAATCCTGGCGACGATCGCCGCCGTCTCGCCCGCCAACGCGCAAAAGCCGTTGCCACCGCCGCCTGCGATCGTCGTCGACGCGACGGCCGATCTCGCCGGGGGCACGTTGACGCTCAACGGAGCCAACTTCGGGGCCACCGCCCCCGCCGTCACGATCGGCGGCTTCGCCAGCCGGCTGGTGATCACGAGCGCGACGGCGACACACGTCGTCGCCACGCTGCCCGCCGGGATCGCGCCCGGCACCTATCTCGGAACGCTCACGCCGCCGCTCGGGGTCGCGGAGGAGTTCTGGGTGACGCTGGGGGCGCAAGGAGCCGTCGGGCCGCAGGGACTGCAAGGGCAGCAGGGCCCGCAAGGACAGCAGGGACCACAGGGGCAGCAGGGCCCACAAGGACAGCAGGGACCGCAAGGGCAACAAGGGCCGCAAGGGCTGCAGGGAACCCAGGGAGCGAAGGGCGCGGACGGCGTCAGCGGCTGGGAGATGGTCACCGAGACGGTCCCCATCATTTCCAGCACCATGGTCGGTACGCTCTACTGCCCGACCGGCAAGAAGGTCACGGGCGGCGGCGTGAGCACGTCGCTCGACCCCCAGTGGATAACCGTCAACGCGTCGGCGCCGACCTCCGATGGTAACGGCTGGGCGGCCGCCATTTCGGTGTCCGGCGGGCCCGCGCAGACCGTGACGATCTACGCGATTTGCATGACGACATCGCCATCGTCAGGCGCGCCAGGACCGATCGGGGCAGTTACGCGTGGGGCGCGCGTGGAATGGCGCGCCACCCCGTCGCCGAGCCGCGACTGATTCAGTCTCGAGAAGATCGCGGCGAGCGCTGACAGCGCGGATGCGTGCACGAACGTGCACGGCCGGTGGAGACTTGCTCGAGGTTTTGGCTATAAACCGCTCGCGGAGGGGCGGCGTCCACGATACGGGGCATAGGACGCCTTTACGTAGTCGGGTTTCCCGAAGACTTCCCCACTGGAAAGCGCGTGCTTGTCGTGCGCCCTTCATGCCCCAGGCGCGACCTCATGTTGCGAGCGTCGGCCGCGTCTGCTGCGTGCGGTGGCCGAGGCCCAGCTCTCCGTGGCTGTTTCACCGCGCTGAACCCGGTGCCGGCGCCGCCGGCGCTCGCTTCCTTGACGACGTTGGCTGCCGACCGCGTGATCGAGCCATTTACGTTGGACCTCAGCTCCGTCAAGGCGACCTACCTGATTGCTCGATCCGCCTGGAGCAACAAGGATCGCGGCACCTCCAACCCCAAGGCATTGGCCGTCGTCATGTTGATGGCCAAGCGGTATCGAGTTGGCTGCTCTACAGGAAGGTCAGCAGGATTTGCTCCACGAAAGATTCGATCAATGTAGGCGGCGGTTCGCAGTCCAATCTCCCGTGGGTCCGGATAGTAGGCTAGGAGACCACCACGGTCCACGTAGAAGTGCACGGTCCCCACCGAAGGCATCTTGCGCTCCAGCGCCATCGCGGCAATGTCGGCCGCCTTGTAGTAGAACACGACGTCTTGCAGGTACATGAGGCCGTCCGGCCTGCTCCCGACAACATCTGTCAAGGCGGATGCGACCTCCTCGGGTCGCGTCACGGCGAAGTATTGCAGTTGAATGCCCATGGAGGCCGCAAGCGCATCGACCCGTCTCATGCCAATTCGGTAGGCTTGGAATCGAGGAGACGAATCCCACAGCACGGCGATGCGCCTGGCCGATGGCATGACGTTCATCAAGAGCTGGAACGACTTCGTCAGCATCGACGGTTCGAAGTACGTGGTTCCCGTAACGTTACCCCCCGGTCGGCGCAGACTAGCAACGAGGCCATCCTCATCTGGAGCGACGGCCCAGAGCATCACGATCGGTATCTTGGTGGTCGCGTTCTTCAGCGCCAGGATTTCGCCGTTCGAGAAGCCAACGAGCAGGTCGACTTTGCTGGCCACGAGGTCAGTGGCTAAGGCGGGGAGCCTGGCTTGGTCCAGGTCAGCCCAGCGCCACTCCACGTCCACGTTCTTGCCGACCTCCAAGCCGACGCTCTGCAGGATCTCGACGAAGAACTGGTCTTGTCGCTCGGTAGCGCGCTGGAGGCTCAGGTAGCCGATGCGGCGGACCTTGTTCGGCCGCTGGGCGGACAACCACTTGGGGAAGGCTAGCGCGAGACACGGGGCGGCGAGCAGCGTCCGACGAGATCGCAAAGGAGTGGCCCTCCCCGTATTGTGATTTATCGCGAATCGACGGCCGGAACGGCATTTGGGCGTCGACCAGGAGCCATTCAACTCTGCTCCTTACAAGAATGCAACTTGCACCCCATAGCACACAAGCGGCCGATGTACGGCCCGTTACCGCCTGCCCATTCCTCCTCCATCCCAACGCGAAATGGCTACTGCGCGCAAATCACGACGCGCTAGACACCGATCGTGGTCGAGCGGTTGAGGAGCGAGGGCCGCTCTCGCCAGTGACGAGAGCACTCTCAAACCCAGCTCGAGCTTGACCACTAAGTTCGGCCGAGCGGCGCTGAGCGAGATCACCGCGGCGCAGAAGGTGGACGGCGGTGTGACTCAGGGCGGACGCCCACCGACGGACGGAAACCCTTTCGGCGCGGAGGAGGAACTTCTCCAACGCTGGCCGAGGTGGGCATCAGCCACAAGCTCTCCGGTCGCGCGCAGAAACTGGCCGCCGCCCCCGAGGACGAGTGCGACGAGGAGATTTTCGAATGGAAGGCGCGCGTCCGACGGCAGGGCGAGCGCGTCACCTCCGGACTGGGGGGGCGCGACGCCGGGACATTTTGGACACTATCGCCGTCTACCGTAGCCCGTAGGGCGATCTGGCGTGCCCGGCGACCTCAAACTACACGACCGAGGTAGTCACGTCCGAAGGAGCCTGGATGTCGGCGGACACTAAACTGGCGGAGAGGGCGGGATTCGAACCCGCGGAGGGCTATTAACCCTCGCACGCTTTCCAGGCGTGTGACTTAAACCGCTCATCCACCTCTCCGGTGGCCTCACAGGCAGGGCGTATTTTACCCGACCTACCGGGGAACGCTTTGCGGGGCGACGACGGCGGCCAGGGCCTTGAATATGGAGGGCGCGGGATTGGCGCCGTCGGCGGCGATGTCCGAGTTCACCATCACGACGATCACCGCCTTCTTCTCGGGCAGGTAGTAGCCCGCGACGTTGTAGCCCGGCAGCTCGCCGGTGTGGCCCAGCCAGCCGCGGTCCTCGCCGATGCCCATGCCGTAGTGGCGCTCGGGCGTGTTCGGCGGGAACGTGACCCATGTCGTGCGCTCCTTCTGCATGCGTGCCGACACGAGCGAGCCCGTGGTGTACGACTGCACCCACGTGCGCAAGTCGCCGAGCGTGGAGACGAGCTGGCCCGCGGTGAACGCCCACGAGGGATTGCGGTGGGTGGCGTTGACGACGGTCCCGTCGAGCGTCTGGTCCGTGACGCCGCTCGCGTACGGCGAGGGCATCGCGGACGTCGTGGGCCACACGGTGTGGCGGAGGTGGAGAGGGACGAAGAGCCTCTCCGCGAAAAGGTCCTGGATCTTCCTGCCGCTCACCTTCTCGAGGATCATGCCGAGCAGCACGGTGTTCGTGTTGCTGTAATGCCAGCCGGATCCGGGCGGCGCGAAGTCGGGCTTGCTCGCGAGCCCCACGTCCACGAGCTGGCGGGGCGTCCACGATCGCGAGACATCGCTGAAAGCCGCCTTCACCCACGCGTCGTCCTCGGTGTAGCTGTGGAGGCCGCTCGTCATGTTGGCGAGCATGCGAAGCGTGATCTTGTCGCCGTCCGGCACGAAGTCCACGTACTTGCTCACGGGATCGTCCAGCGCGAGCTTGCCTTCGTCGGCGAGGATCAGCAGCGCGGTGACGGTGAACGTCTTGGTGATGCTGCCGATGCGAAAGTAGTACGAGCTTCGCATGGGCGCCTTCGATCGCACGTCGGCGAACCCGCGCGCGGCGACGTACGAGCCCTCGCCGGGAATCCAGATGCCGACGACCACGCCCGGCGCTTTCGACGCCGCGAAGGCCTTGGACAGCGCCCGGTCGAGGGCGGCGCGCTCGGCGCGCGGGAACGGCCGGTCGACGGGCCTCGCGTCGGCGGCGCGCGCGCCCTGCACGTGGACGACGAGCGTTGCGGCGAGCGCGGCCAGGCCCGCGCGCCATGCGATGCGGCGTTTCATGCTCTCCCCTGTCGGATCGTGGCCGCCATGGTACCGAAGTGCCGCCGGCGGGCAAATCGTGATAGCGTTTGCGCGCCTCGCCACGCCGACTCCGCTCCCATCATGACCTCACTCGACTCGCTCCAGGACGACCTGGTCGCCGCCAATCGCATCCTCGCGGGCCTGGGCGTGCTCGATGGCTTCGGTCACGTCAGCGTGCGCCACCCTGACCGCGCCGATCGCTACTTCCTCTCGCGCTCGCTCGCTCCCGAGCTCGTGACGCGCGCGGACATCATGACGTACGACCTCGCATCGGCGGCGCAGGAAGGCGACACGCGGACGCCTTATCTCGAGCGCTTCATCCACGGCGAGATCTACGCGCGCCGCCCCGACGTACGCGCCGTCGTGCACAGCCACGCCGCGAGCGTCGTTCCCTTCGCGACGACGAAATCGCCTCTTCGTCCCATCTTCCACATGAGCAGCTTCCTGCGCTCGGGCGCGCCGGTGTTCGAGATGCGCGAGCGCTTCGGCAACACGGACATGCTCGTTCGCAACAACGCCCAGGGCGCGGCGCTTGCCGAAGTTCTCGCGCGAAGCGCGGTGGTCCTCATGCGCGGGCACGGCTACTGCGCGGTGGCCGATTCGATTCCCGTCGTCGTCTTCCGCGCCTACTACGCGCAGGTCAACGCGGAGCTCCAGCAGCGCGCCATCGCCCTGGGCGGCGAGGACGTCACGTACCTCACCGAGGAGGAAGGCGCGCTGTCGGAGAAGTCCAACGAGTCCGTGATCGGCCGGCCCTGGGGACTGTGGAAGGCCAAGTTCGCACCTTCGGAGTGAACGCCGTGAAATATATCAACATCATTGTCATATCTGCCCTTGCCACCCTGGCGCTCGAGCTCACTGCGCCCTCCCCAGCCCTCGCCCAGGCGTACCCGACGAAGCCCATACGCCTCGTGGTGCCCTTCGCGCCCGGCGGCGCTTCCGATCTCACGGCGCGCACGCTCGCGCAAAAGATGGGCGACTCGATGGGCCAGCCCATCGTCGTCGACAACAAGCCGGGGGCCAACGGCGCCATCGGGACCGAGTCCGTCGCCAAGGCGGCGCCGGACGGCTACACCATTCTCCTGACCGACCGCGGCTCGCTTTCGGTCAACCCGAGCCTGTATGCCAAGCTCCCGTACGACCCGCTGAAGGACTTCAGCTACATCGGCATCGCCACCGACGGCCCGTACGTGCTCGTCGCCAATCCCAAGCTCAACGTGAAGTCGGTCCACGACCTGGTCGCGCTGTCGAAGGCCAAGCCGGGCACGCTCAACTACTCGAGCTTCGGCATCGGCAGCATGGCGCAGCTCAACCTCGAGGCGTTCAACCAGCGCATGGGCACCGACATGCTGCACGTGCCGTACAAGGGCGCGTCGCCGGCCGCGCAAGCCGCGGTCGCGGGCGAGGTGGGCGTCACCATCGCGGCCGTGCCCGCGGTGCAGGGCTTCATCAAGGACGGCCGCCTCGTCGCACTCGCGGTGGGATCCGACAAGCGATTCGCCGTGCTGCCCGACGTGCCGACGATGACCGAGGCCGGCGCGCCCAACGACATCCTTGTGCCCACCTACTTCGCGTTCCTCGCGCCGCCCGGCACGCCGCCCGCGATCGTCGACAGGCTCAATGCCGAGATGAAGAAGGCGCTCGCGGACCCGGCCGTCGCCGACAAGCTCTCCACCGCGGGGCTCGTGCCCGTGGGCGGATCGCCGGACGCCATGGCCGCGAGCATCAGGAAGGACGTTCCGCGATTCGCGGACCTCGTGAAGAAGATCGGCATCAAGCCGGAGTAGATCGCACCGGGCTCGCGCGGCGCGTCAGGCGAATTTCTGCATCGCCTTGACGCGACGCTCGAGCCACCACGCGTACTGCGCGGGCCACTGCGACCATCCCGCCTCGCCCTCGAGCGCAACGGCAGCCCGGCCCGCCCAATGCGGATCGACGAGGGCCTCGCGCCCCACCGCGACCAGGTCGGCCGCGCCGTCGCGCAGCACGGCCTCGGCCTGGTGCGCGTCGACGATGAAGCCCACCGCCATGGTCGCGACTCCCGCACGCTCGCGCACGGCGGCGGCGTTGGGCACGAGGTAGCCGCGCTTCAGGTCGAGTCGCGAGACGGGGAAGCCGCCCGCGGAGCAGTCGACGACGTCGACCCCGACGGCGCGCAGCTCCTTCGCGAGCGTCACGGTGTCGTCCAGCGACCAGCCGGCGGCGACGCCGTCGACGGCCGACGTGCGGAAGAAGAGCGGCTTGTCCTGCGGCCACGCGCCGCGGACCGCGCGTGCGACCTCCAATGCGAAGCGCATGCGCCCCGCAAGGTCGCCGCCGTACTCGTCGTGCCGCGTGTTGGACACGGGCGAGAGGAACGAGTGCGTGAGATAGCCGTGAGCCCCGTGGATCTCGACGGCGTCGATGCCTGCGTCGTGCGCGCGACGCGCGGCGGCCGCGAACGCCGCGACGATGCTCGCGATGCCCCGCTTCGTGAGCGCCTCCGGAACGAGCCAGCCCTCGTCGTGCGGCACCGCGACCGGGCCCGCGATCGTCCACGGCGCGTCGCCGCGCGCGAGGTCGGCAGCGCCCAGAGTCGCATTGCCGAACCACGGCCGCTGCATGCTCGCCTTTCGGCCCGCGTGCGCGAGCTGCATGCCGGCGCGCGCGCCGTGGGCGTGGAGATAGTCGACGATGCGCTTCACGGGCGCAACGTGCGCATCGGACCACAGGCCCAGGTCTCCATGCGTGATGCGACCCTCCGGCATCACCGCGGTGGCTTCCGTGAACACGAGACCGAACCCACCCATGGCGAACTGGCCGAGGTGCACGAAATGCCAGTCGTTGGCGAAGCCGTCGGCAGCCGAGTACTGGCACATCGGCGAGACCACGGCGCGATTGCGCAGGGTGACGCCGCGCAGCGCGAGGGGCGAGAAGAGCCTGGACGACGATTGGGTGGTGGTCACGGCGACAAAGCCTCGATCAGCGGATCGCCACGATCTTCGCACACGGGCGGCGCGGGCCTCGCGCTACCCCGCGAACGCGGTCTCCGGGAGGCCCCTCACGCCGGGATCGACCGCGAGCAGCGCGCCGGCGAGCGGCTCGCGCGCGAGCGCCGCGTCGTCGAGCTTCTGGCGTGAGGTCGTGACGTACAGCACATCGAAGTCACGGCCGCCGAACGCGCACGACGACACCTGGCTCACGGGCAACGCGAGGAAGCGCTCCACGCGACCGCGCGGATCGATGCGCGCGATGCCCCCTCCTCCGTAGCGCGCGCTCCAGACGAAGCCTTCCGAGTCGACGGTCGCACCGTCGGGCCGGCCGGGCAGGACGCCGTCGTCGACGAAGGCGGCGGCGTCGCCCAACTCGCCGGTGGCCACGTCGAACGCGTACGCGCGGATGCACCCGGTGGGCGTGTCGGCGAAGTAGAACGTGCGGTCGTCGGGGCTCCAGCACGGTCCGTTGGGAATCGCGATGTCGGCCAGCACGCGCGCCGACACACCTCGCTCGACGCGATAGAGCGACCCGGTCACGGCGAGACCGAAGTCACGCATGCTCCCGGTCCACAAGCGGCCGCGGCGGTCGCACTTCGTGTCGTTGAGGCGGTTGCGCGCGTCGCGCGACTCGGGCGCGATGTACGGCGTCGCGCGCCCGTTCGCAGGATCGAAGCGGAAGAGACCGCTCGCCAGCGCGAGCACCGGCGCGCCCCGCTCGTCGAGAACCAGTCCGCCCACGATCTCGGGCACCGTCCAGCGCTCCGTCGCGCCCGTAACGGGATCGACGCGGAAGACGGCAGGCCCGCGCACGTCCACCCACCACAAGCGCTGCGTGAGCGCGCACCACACGGGCGATTCGCCCAGCACTTGCGTCGTGGCGGACACGCGCGACCACGACGCGGGTTCTTTCCTCATCGCGAGCGCGTCATGCGCTGGCGCGCGGCACGAGCGTGTAACCGACGTCGCGGATCTTCCTCCGCACCGTGCGCCCCTGCAGGCGCTCGCACAGGACGCGCGCCGCCTCGCGGCCGATCTCGTATCGCGGGACGCGGATGGTGGTGATAGGCGGCACCATCTGCGCGGCGAGGACGATGTCGTCGAAGCCCGCGACCGCGACGTGATCCGGCACGCGCAGGCCGCGGCGCTGGCATTCGCACAGCGCGCCCACGGCGAGCGCATCCGCCGAGCAGAACACCGCGCGCACGAGCGGCGCGCGCTCGAGCAGCGCCGCCATCGCGGCCGCGCCCGCGTCGACGTCGACGGTGGTCTCGATGCACAGCGCGGGATCGATCGCGCGGCGGGCGGCCTTGAGCGCCGCCTCGTAGCCCACGCGACGGTCGCGCGCGCGGTCGTTGTCCGACGGGTGCGCGCCGATGTACGCGACGGTGCCATAGCCGCGCCGGACGAGGTAGCGGGTGATCTCGCGCGCGGCGTCGACGTTCGAGTAGCCGACGACCATGTCGACCGGGTCCGCGGTGAGGTTGCCGCCCTCGACGACGGGGATGCCGGCTTGATGGAGCATCCGCGCCGTCGCGCTCGTATGGATGACGCCCGTGAGGTAGATCGCGTCCACGCGGCGCGAGAGGAACGCCCGCACGAGGGCCTCCTCGGAGGCGGCCGAGAAGCCCGATACCCCGAGGAGCGTCTGCAGCCCGTTCCTCGCGAGCTCGTCAGTCAGGCCCTGGATGATCTCCGCGATGAGCGAGTTGGTGAGCACCGGCACGATGGCGCCGACGAGCCGCGTGCGCTGCGAGGCGAGCGCGCTTGCGGTGAGGTCGGGCGTGTAGCCCGTCTGCTCGAGGATGCGCTCGACGCGCTCGCGCGTGCCCGCCGCCACGCGCGCCGGGTCGCGCATGACGCGCACGACGGTCATCGTCGACACGCCTGCCGCGTCGGCGACGTCGGCCAGCCGGGCGCGTCCGCCTGCCGCGCGCACGGCGCTCCGGGCAGGCGGGGCTGAGGGCTTTCTCTTGGCAGCGGGCATGGCGTCTTTTCGTGGCGCGTCGTCCGGGCGAAGTCTAGCAAAGGTCGGTTGACAGCGGCGCTTTGTCATCGCTAACATGTAAGCGCATACATCGCGGTGCCGGCCGGGCGCGACGAGTTGTCGCGACGAATCCAAAGGATCGCCGGCCGGTCACGACGCGAGGCACGAGGAGGCTCATCCGTTGTCCACCGACGCATCGCCGTCCGCGCCGCGCCCGCGACCCTCGCGAGCGCGCGCCGTCGCGATCTATTTCCGCGCCATGGCGGTGTTCGTCCTCGTGTGGGCAGCGCTCGCCTGGTGGAAGGCGAACCCGGTGCTGCTGCCCTCACCGCTCGCGGCGCTCGAGGCGCTCGTCGACCTCGCGAAGAGCCTCGAGCTCTTCGAGCAGGCGGCGGTGAGCCTCGCGCGAATGCTCGCAAGCCTCGCCATCGCCTCCGCGCTCGCCGTGCCACTGGGCCTCGCCATGGGGCTGTCGCGAACGCTCGACCGCCTCGTCGATCCGCTCGTCGAGCTCCTGCGCCCCATCTCGGGCATCGCCTGGATCCCGCTCGGGCTCTTCATCTTCGGCATCGGCAACGCGCTGCCGGTGTTCATCATGACGTACGCCGCGTTCTTCCCCATCCTGCTCGGGACCATCGCGGGCGTGCGGGCCGTGGACCGGAAGCTCATCGACGCCGCGCGAACGATGGGCGTGCCGCAGCGCAGGATCGTGTCCAGCGTCGTGCTGCCGGCCGCGCTGCCGTCGCTGCTGGTCGCGACGCGCCTCGGGGTCGCTTCCGCGTGGACCGCCGTGGTCGCGGCGGAGCTCATCGGCGCGCCCAGCGGGCTCGGCTATGCCATCGAGTGGTATCGCGAGCTCCTGATGACGCCCCAGGTCATGTCGTTCATTGCGATGATCGGCGTCCTGGGGTACCTGTGCGACCGCGGCGTGCGCGAGCTCTCGCATCGGCTCACGCCCTGGGCGCCCGAGACGGCGGCATCGCGATGACGCCCGCGCGCTCCCGCTGGTGGCTGGGCCTCGTGCTGCCCGCCGCGCTGCTCGTCGCGTGGCAGGCGATCGGCATGACGGTGAGCAACCCGCGCATGCCGGTGCCGACGAAAGTCGTCGCGGCCGCGGTCACGATGATCGCCGACGGCGAGCTCCCCATGGCGGTGCTGCAAAGCCTCGGACGCGTGTTCCTCGGATTCGCCGTCGCGGCCGCGCTCGCCATCCCGCTCGGCCTCGCGATGGGCCACAGCCGCGCCGTGGAGCGCAACGTCGATCCCGTCGTCGAGAGCTTCCGGCCGATCGCGGCCATCGCCATCCTCCCGCTCGCCATCCTCTGGCTCGGCACGGGCACGGCGGCGTCCGTGTTCATCGTCGCGTATGCCGCGTTCTTTCCCATCGTCGTCAACACCGTTGCCGGCGTGAAGCGCATCAACCCGTCGCTCCTGCAGGCCGCCGCGACGATGGGCATTCCACGGCTGTCGACGATCCGCACGGTGCTCGTTCCGGCGTCGTTGCCGGCCATCGGCGTGGGGCTGCGCATCGCGATGGGCGTGGCGTGGACCGCAATCGTCGCCGCCGAGCTGGCCGTCGGAGCCAAGGCGGGCGGCGGCGG
Source organism: Casimicrobiaceae bacterium (assembly GCA_044225355.1). Lineage (GTDB taxonomy): Bacteria > Pseudomonadota > Gammaproteobacteria > Burkholderiales > Casimicrobiaceae > VBCG01. The sequence goes on from JBGAIS010000015.1 coordinate 25,428, forward strand.
ATCCGGAGGCGTCGGCCAGATGATGTTCGTGTTCTACGCCTACAGCATCGAGCTCAACCGCATCATCGTGTGCATGCTCGCGGTCGGCGCCGTGGCGCTCCTCCTCGATCGCATGCTGCGCGCGACGCTCGTCCGCGCCATGCCCTGGAGCGTACGATGAGCGACGTCCGGCTTCGCATCGAGCACGCCGGCAAGCGCTTTCCGGCTGCGGACGGCAAGGAGACAATCGCCGTCGACGACGTCTCGCTCGACGTCTCGCAGGGCGAGTTCCTCGTCGTCGTGGGGCCTTCGGGCTGCGGCAAGACCACGGTGCTGTCGATGCTCGCGGGCCTGCAGCTCGCAACGTCGGGGCAGGTGCTCTTCGACGGCCGCCCTATCACGGGCCCCGGACCCGAGCGCGGCGTCATGTTCCAGGACTACGCGCTCTTCCCCTGGTGCAACGTGTGGGACAACGTGGGCTTCGGCCTGCGTCACGGGCCGGCGGGCGCGGGCATGTCGGCGCAGCAGCGTGACGAGCGCGTGCGCCACTACGTCGAGCTCGTCGGGCTCACGGGCTCCGAGAGGAAATATCCGCACCAGCTCTCGGGCGGCATGCGCCAGCGCGTCGCGCTCGCGCGGCTCATGGCCAACGAGCCCGCGGTATTGCTCATGGACGAGCCCCTCGCGGCGCTCGACGCGCAAACGCGCATCATCCTGCAGGACGAGCTCGTGCGCATCTGGGGCCAGGATCGCCCGCGAAGCGAGCGACGCACCATCGTGTTCATCACGCACGCCATCGACGAGGCGGTGTTCCTCGCCGATCGCATCGTGGTGATGACGACGCACCCGGGCCGCATCAAGGCGATCATCGACGTCGACCTGCCGCGACCGCGCGACGGCCGCACGCGCGCGCTCCCGGAGTTCCAAGCGCTGTCGCAGAGGATCTGGAGCCTCATCCGTGACGAGGCGTACCGCGCCACCGTCACCTGAAACGTCACACCAAGGAGGAGACATGGAAAGCGAACAGGACAAGTCCCGCATCGTGTTGCCCGCAGGCGTCGCCGCGCCCTCGCGCCGTCGCTTCATGGGCGTCGCCGGCGCCGCATCCGTGGCGCTCGCCGCGCCGGCCATCGTGCGCGCGCAATCGCGCAAGGCGATGAAGGTGTCGATCGGGCGCCAGCCGTGGGCCGCCGGCAACTCGCCGGTGACGGCCTACATGATGGCCAACAAGACGTTCGAGAAGTACGGCGCCGACCTGGGCTACGACGTCACGCCCGACTACCGCGACTACCCGTCCGCGCTTCCGATGGTCGAGGCGTTCGTGTCGGGCAACCTGGACTTCGGCATGTGGGGCAACACGCCCATCGTGCGCCTCGTGTCGCAGAACCAGGGGCTGCAGATCGCGACGGTCGGCGAGGGCCACTTCCGCTTCGTGCTGGCCACGCGCAAGGACTCGCCCATCCGCAACATCGCCGACCTCAAGGGCAAGACCGTCGGTGCGCTGCTGGGCGGCGACCCGTACAACGTGCTCGTGCAGATGCTCCGCTTCGAGCTCGGCAACGGCGACCCGAAGGCGCACAACATCACCGTCGTGAACACGCCCACGCAGGCGCAGGCCGCGACCATCCCGACGGGAATGGACGCCGCGGTGCTCATCTATCCCGCGTTCCTCAAGGCCAACGTCGAGATCGGCACCGTCGGGATCATGAATTCCTTCGGCTACACCGAGAGCCACTACAAGGGGCCGGCCGGCGAGGGCGCCGGCATCCTGCTCGAGTCGGTGAAGAAGTCGCCCTTCTACCCCGACGGCTATTACCTGCACCGGTCGTTCTGGATCACGAGCGGCAAGCTCGCGAAGGAGAACGCGGGCCTCGTCACGGCATTCGCGATGGCCCAGCAGGACGCGGTCGAGAAGCTCTCGGCGATGGACCCGGGCGCCGTGTCGGAGCTCGCCCGCAAATACTGGGAGCTCGATCCCAAGCTGGGCTCGCTGGTGGTGAAGGACGACGTGCTCTTCCAGCGCGGCTGGTGCTGGCCGACCGAAGGCGACGCCGCGGCGTTGCTCGAGACGTCGAAATACATGGTCGAGGGCAAGATGATCCCGAAGCCGCTCGCGTGGTCGCAGGTTCGCGAGGCGTTCGCCCAGACGGCCGCGCCCGTGAAGGCCGCATGGGAGAAGATGGGACGCAAGCCCGACACCGCCGCGTTCGAGGCGAAGGATGCGAAGGACCTGCGCGGCGCGCCCGCATGGGACCTCGCGCGCTGGAAGGAGCGCACGTGATTCCCGCACGCCTCCCCCTCACGCAACGGAGCACCGCACGATGAACGTCGGCTTCATAGGACTGGGAACGATGGGCGCTCCGATGGCCCGTAACCTCATCAAGAAAGGGCACGCGCTCACCGTGCTCGACGTAAGCAAGGACGCCGTGGCGTCGCTGGTCGCTGCGGGTGCCAGGTCCGCGCCCACGGCGCGCGAGGTTGCGGCGGCGAGCGACGTGGTGATCACGATGCTCCCGGACGCGCCCGACGTCGAGCGCGTCGCCCTCGGCAAGGACGGCGTGGTCGAGGGCCTCCGGCCCGGCTCGGTGTACATCGACATGAGCACCATCGATCCCATGACGACCAGGAAGGTCGGCGCGGCGGTCGCGGCAAAGGGCTCCGCGATGATCGACAGCCCCGTCGGCAAGACCGCGGACCACGCGGTCGCAGGGACGCTCACGCTGATGGTCGGCGGCGACGCGGCGGACATCGCCCGCGTCCGCGATGTGCTCGACGCGATGGGAACCGATTTCTTCCACTGCGGCGAGCTGGGCGCGGGGCAGACGATGAAGCTCCTCAACAACCTCCTTGCCGCGGCCATCGGCGCCGCCTCGGTGGAGGCGCTGGTCGCGGGCACCAAGGCCGGGCTCAAGCTCGACCTCATGATGAGCGTGCTCCGCACCACGATGGCCTGGAACAACCAGCTCGCCATCGCGATGACCAAGCGCTCGCTCACCGGCGACTTCAAGCCCGGCTTCATGATGAAGCTCGCGCACAAGGACTGCCGCCTCGCGCTGTCCATGGTCGAGAGCCTGGGCGTCGCCGCACCGGTGGGCGAGGCGACGCTCGCGTCGCTGGCGGAAGGCCTGTCGAAGGGCTTGCAGGACCATGACGTGGGCGCGCTCCTCAAGCTGCGCGAGGAGCCGGTGGGCGTCACCGTTCGGCTTGCGAGCTGACGCACGCGCACTACGTGGCCACGATGGCGAAGCAAGAGCTCGCGCACGTGCCGGTGACGGCGGTATGGCTCGACCCGCGCGACGACGTGGCCACGGCGTTGCGCGCCATCGAGGCGGGCGAGCGCGTTCGCGTGCGCTGCGCCGATCGCGTCCTCGACGTCACCGCGCGCGAAGCGGTGGCGCTCGGCCACAAGCTCGCGCTGCGCGACATCGCTCGCGGCGTGCGCGTGCGGAAGTACGGTGACTTCGTGGGCCGCGCCACCGCCGACATCCCGCAAGGCGACTGGGTCCACACGCACAATCTCGCCACGGCCGCGCAGCGATCGTCCGCGGAGGACCTCGCGTGGCGCGCGCAGGCGGCGCCGGCGCGCGGCGTTCGCGTCGCGGCGTGCATGCCGCCTCGCGACGAGCGCGCCGCATGGAGTCGGGATGGCGCGAAGCGTTACGCGGCCGATCCCGCACGCGGCTTCGTCTACGCGGAGCCCGAAGGCACGGGGACGGCGGTGGTCTTCGCCGATGCAGGCGGCCTGCCGGGCGAGCCCGTCGACGCGGTCGTCGACGCGCACGATCACGTGTGGGTGGCGCTGCACGACGCGGGCTCGCTCCTGCGCTACGCACCCGATGGCACGCTCGTGCGCGTGCTGCGCCTGCCCGTGTCCTGCCCTACCACCCTTGCGATCGCGGACGACGAGATTCATGTCGCGACCACGCGCGAGGGATTGTCGCCATCGAGGCTCGCCGGCGAGCCGCTCGCGGGCGCGGTGCTGGTCGCGAGCCTGCGCGAGGAAGTCCCGCCATCATGACGTCGACGTTCGAAGGTTTCCGCCGGCCCGACGGCCGCGTGGGCGTCCGCAATCACGTGCTGGTGCTGTCGGCCACGGGCCTCACGTCCGCCGCGGCGCAGCGCATCGCGCAGCTCGTGCGCGGCGCCATCTGCGTCACCACCGGCTACGGACGAGGCCAGGTCGGCGACGACGCGCGCCTCCAGGTCGCGACGCTCTCGGGACTGGTCGCGCATCCCAACGTCGCGGCAGCGCTCGTCGTGTCCGCGGCGGGCGACATCACGTCGCTCTACGTCGACGCCGCGCGCGCGGCCGGCAAGCCTGTGGTGGGTCTCTCGCTGCCGGATGTGCGCGAGGACGCGCTCGCGCTGGTCGACGCGGGCGTGCGCCATGCGGCGCGGCTCGTGCGCGAGGCCTCGCTGCTCCGGCGCGAGGCGTGCCCCGCGAGCGAGCTCGTGGTGGCCGTCGAATGCGGGCACTCCGACGCGACGTCCGGCCTCGTGTGCAATCCGCTGGCGGGGCGAATGATGGAGCTCGTCGTCGAAGCGGGCGGCACCGCGATGTTCAGCGAGACCGTCGAGTGGACGGGCGCTGATCTCCTCGCGCAGCGCGCGTCGTCGGAGGTCGCGCGAAAGATCATGATCGCCGTCGGCGAGCGCGAGCGCGCGGTGCGCGAGTCGGGCGGCGACCTGCGCGCGCAGAATCCCGGCCCGCAGAACAAGGCGGGCGGCATCACCACGCTTCGAGGAGAAGGCGCTCGGCGCCATCGCCAAGGGCGGACGGCAGCCGATCCGCGACGTCCTCGCGCCCGCGCAACGCCCCCCGGTCGCGGGCTCTACCTCATGGACACGCCGTTCTTCTCGCCGGAGTCGATCACGGCCATGGTGGCATCGGGCGCGCAGCTCGTGTGCTTCACGACGGGCGCGGGCAACAGCTACTGCAGCCTCGTCGCGCCGACCATCAAGATGAGCGCGCATCCTGCCACCTGCGAGCGGCTCACGGAGCAGATCGACCTCGGCGCGTCCGCCGTGCTCGACGGCACCGCGACGCTCGAGTCCGCGGCGCAAACGGGCTTCGCGAAGCTCCTGGACGTCGCGTCCGGATCGCTCACCTTCGGCGAGATCGTGGGCGAAGGCGCGGAGGTCGTGAGCCGCCTCGGTCCCTCGACCTAGTGGCCTGTCCCGCGAACACGCTCGAAGCGAAAGCCACGTCGCTTCACCGACACGTGCCGGAGAACGCATGATGCCCGACCCTTCCGCGCGCCGCCGCATCGGTACGCGCGACCTGACCGTCTCGCAGCTCGGCGTGGGCTGCGCGCCGTTCGGAAGCATCTCCGCGGCGGATACCGACGAATCCATCCACGCGTGCTTCTCGCGCCTGTATCGCAGCGGGCTGCGCTACTTCGACGTCGCGCCGTTCTACGGCACGGGGCTCGCGGAGCACCGCCTCGGCGCGTGCCTTCGTCGCGTCGACCGCCGCGACGTGGTCCTGTCGACCAAGGTCGGCCGCCTGCTCGACCCTGTGGCAGGCGGCATGGCGCCCGGGGCCGCCGGCGGCGCGTATCCATTCGAGGTGCGCTACGACTACACGTACGACGCAACGATGCGCTCGCTCGAGCACAGCATGCAGCGGCTCGGCACCAACGCCATCGACATCGCGCTCATCCACGACGTGAACAGGCGGTGGCAAGGAGATCGCCTCGAGGAGCGCTACCGCGAGGCGATGTCGGGCGCCTATCACGCGCTCGACGAGCTGCGGCGCGCGGGCGCGATCAAGGCGCTGGGCGTAGGCGTCAACGACTGGGCCATCCTCGAGCGCTTCGCGCGCGACGGCGACTTCGACTGCTTCATGCTCGCGGGACGGTACACGCTGCTCGACCACACCGCCCTCGCGACGTTCCTGCCTGATTGCGAGCGGCGCTCGATCTCGGTGCTCATGGCGGCGCCGTTCAACTCGGGCATCCTCGCGACGGGCGCGCGCCCGGGCGCCACCTTCTTCTACGTGGAGGCGGAGCCTGCGATCAAGGAGCGCGTGTCGAGGATGGAAGCGGTGTGCGGCCGGCATGGCGTGACGCTCGCGGCCGCCGCGCTCCAGTTCCCGCTTCATCATCCCGCGATCGCGAGCGTGGTGACCGGCATGCGAAGCGAGGCCGAGGCCGTCGCGAACCTCGAGCATTGCCGCGCGGCCATTCCGGTGGACTTCTGGGCGGAGATGAAGCGCGAGGGGCTCGTCGCCGCGGACGCGCCGACGGGCTGACGCGCGCCCGGCGCCTCAGGCGGACATTCGGCCGCCTCGATGCGCCCAGCGCGTCATGCGGCGCTCGAGCACCGCGAAGAGCTCGTACATCGCCATGGCCATCACGCCGATCACGGCGAGACCCGCGAACACGAGCGGCATCTTCATCGACGATCCCGCGGACATCATGAGGTAGCCGATGCCCTCGTTCGACGCGACCGTCTCCGACACGACGGTGCCGATGAACGCGAGCGTGATCGACACCTTGAGCGACGCGAAGAAAAACGGCAGCGAGCGCGGCAGGCCCACCTTCCACAGGATGTCGGCCTTGGTGGCGCCGAGCGAGCGCAGGACGTCCTCGAGCTCGGGCTCCAAGGTCGCGAGGCCCGTCGCCACGTTCACGACGATGGGAAAGAAGCAGATGAGGAACGCGGTGAGGATCGCCGGGAGCGTGCCGATGCCGAACCACACCACCAGGATCGGCACGAACGCGACCTTGGGGATGGCATTGAACGCGACGAGGAGCGGATAGAAGCCGCGATAGGCGAAGCGCGAGGTGCCGACCGCGATGCCGAGCGCGAGACCCACGGCGACGCCGATCGCGAAGCCGATCATCGTCGTCCAGAACGTCTGCCACGCGTGGACGGCGATGGGGCCCGCGTATTGCACGAGCGCGAGCACGATGGTGTACGGGCTCGGGAAGATGAAGTCGGAGACGGAGAAGGCCGAGCAGATCGCCTGCCACGCGAGGAGGAGCACGAAGGTGACGATCCAGGGGGCGGCGCGCTCGCTCATCGCGGTGCCCTTCGCGTGAGCGGGGCGCGAGCTTCGGCGGCGAGGCCCGGCGCGCTCATTTTCGCACGCGTCCGATGCGCTCGCGCAGGTCCTGGACGATGTGCGAGAAGGCGTCGGTGTACGTGACGTCGAGATCGCGCGGACGCGGAAGATCGACCGCGCGATGCGCGAGGATGCGTCCGGGGCGCGGGCTCATCACGTAGACCGTATCGGCGAGGAACACGGCTTCGCGAAGGTCGTGGGTGACGAGGATGACCGTGAAGCGATGCTCGGTCCACAGGTCGCGGAGGAGGCACCAGAGCTCCTCGCGCGTGAACGCGTCGAGCGCGCCGAAGGGCTCGTCGAGCAGCAGCATCTTGGGCTGGTGCACGAGCGCGCGGCAGATCGACGCGCGCTGCTGCATGCCGCCCGAGAGCTCCCAGGGAAACTTGCCGGCGTGGCCCTCGAGGCCGACGGTGCGAAGGAGATCGAGCGCGCGCGCCTCGAACTGCCTGCGATCGCGGCGGAAGGTCGAGCGATAGGGCTCGACGATCTCGAGCGGCAGCAGCACATTGTCGAGCGTCGTTCGCCACGGAAGGAGCGTCGGCGCCTGGAATGCCATGCCGACGATCTTGAGCGGGCCGTCGACGCGACGGCCTTCGACGGTGACGGTCCCGCGGCTCGGGGGCTTGAGGCCCGTCGCGAGCTTCATGAAAGTCGACTTGCCGCACCCCGACGGTCCGACGATGGCCACGAACTCGCCCGCGGCGATGGAGATCGAGATGTGCTCGACCGCGTTCGCCTGGCCGTCGTAGGCGAGGCTTACGTCGCGGAAGTCGACGAAGGAAATGGGGTCAGACCCCATTACAGACCTGGCACCATTCTCAAGACCGCGAAATTGGGGTCAGACCCCATTATCGGCGGCGCTTCCTCGAAAATGGGGTCAGACTCCATTATTTCGGGAATACCATGCGGTCGGCCTGAGCGGGTAGATAGGCGCCACTCCAGATGGCGTCGGGCTTGACGGGATTCTTGATCTCGAATGCGCTCGATACTTGCGTGACCATGTCGGCGAGGCGCGGCGCGGCGACGCCTCCGAGGCCGTTGGCCTTCGCCTCGGGCGTGGCGATCACGCTGTCGATGGCGAGCTTCAGCCGGCGCTTCTCCAGCGCGTCGTCGATGAGCGCATCACGTTCCTTGACGTACTTGATCGATCCCTCCGGATCGGCGAGCACGTCCTTCATCCCCTTGGCGAACGCGCGCAGGAACGCCTTCACGGCCTCGGGCTTCTCCTTCAGGAATTGCTCCGAGACGATGATCGCGTTGCCGTACAGGTTGACGCCGTACTTGGGGTACATCATGACGTCGACGTCCTCGTCCTTCACGCCGCGCGCGTTGAGATTGAGGAGGCTCGTGAAGTAGAAGCCCGTGATGGCATCGACGTCGCCCTTGACGAGCATCGTCTCGCGCAGCGGCGGATCCATCGCGGTCCACGCGATCTTGGACGCGTCGAGCTTGTTCGCCTTGACGAAGAGGGGAAACGCGCGGCGGCCGGCGTCGAAGACGGGAGCGCCCATCTTCTTGCCCAGGAGGTCCGCGGGCACCTTGATGCCGCGCTTCTTGAGCGAGAAGACCGCGGCCGGCGTCGTGTCGTACACCATCATCACGGCGACGGGCTTGTTGGGCGCCGTGGGATTGTTGCCCACGAATTCGATCAGCGCGGCCAAGTCCGCGAAGCCCATCTGGTACGTCCCCGAGGCCACGCGGTTGACCGCATTGCCGGAGCCGCTTCCCGCGTCCACGCTCACGTCGAGCTTCTCGGCGGCGAAATAACCCTTCGCCTTCGGCAGGAGGAACATCGCCGACGGCCCCTCGAACCGCCAGTCGAGCTGGAAAGCGATCCTGGTGTCTTGCGCGTAGGCGGGGAT
>JBGAIS010000259.1:0-3971 GCA_044225355.1 Casimicrobiaceae bacterium
CTCGGTGGCCTCGGGGGGCAGCATGAGGTGCGTCGGGTCGCCCACGACGCGCACGGCGACGAAGATGATCACCGTGACGATGAGCACGGTGATCGCCGCCTGCCCGATCCGCTGCAGGATGTAAGCGAGCATCGAGAACGCGCCGGTCCGCTACTTCCAGCGCATGTCGCGCAGGTTGAACCAGGCGATGCCCACCTGCGGCTCCCAGAGGAGCTCGCGTTTCTTGCCCCACACGTAGAAGAGCTCGGTGATGAGGACGGAGTGCCCGTCGTCGTGGAGAACCCTGCCGATCTGCTTGAAGATGCGGTCGCGGCCCGCGAGGTCGGACGTGGCCTGGGCTTCGAGCAGGAGCTTCTCGACCTCGGGATTGTTGTAGTTCGACCACGTGCCGTCCTTGGCCGCCGCGCCCTGCACCGGGTGCACGGGGTCCCACATGGCGTTCGAGAACTGCATGATCGTGGCCGGGCCGCTCTGGTGCGTGTTGTTGATGCGGCTCCACGCGGCGTAGTCCATGTACTGCAGGCGCACGCGCACGCCCACCTGGCCCCAGTACGCCGCGATGGCGCCCGCGAGGTCCTTGGGCATGTCGGTCGACGAGTACATCTTGAGCTCGAAGCCGTTGGGGTAGCCCGCCTTGGTCAGGAGCTCCTTCGCCTTCTTGGGGTCGTAGCCGTAGGGCTTGAGCGTGGCGTCGACGCCGAGCGGGTAGTACTTCGAGATGTAGCTCGCCATCGGCGCCCCCGCGCCGTGGAACACGCTCTTGATGATCGCGTTGGCGTCGATGGCGTAGTTGAGCGCGAGGCGCACGTCGCGCTTCGACAGCGGCGACGCGGGATCGTCGGAATACAGGCGCACCGCAAGCGGGCTGCCGACCGGCACCGACATGATGTCGATCTTCGGGTCCTTCTTGAGGTCGGCCATCTGGTTGGTCGGGATGCCCTCGCTGATGTCCACCTCGCCGCTCAGGAGCGCGTTGACGCGGCTCGTCGGCTCGAGCATGACGCGGTAGATGATCGTCTTGATCGCCGGCTTGGCGCCCCAGTAGCCGTCGAAGCGCTCGATCTTGGTGTACTGCCCGATCTTCTGCTCGACGAACTTGAACGGGCCGCTGCCGATGGGCGCCTTGGCGAACTCCTCCGGCGCCGAGAGCTTCTCGGCGTACTTCTTGGGGATGACGAAGAGGTAGCCCGCGATCTTGTTGAAGAACGCGCCGTCACGCGTCTTGAGGTTGAACACCACGGTGCGCGGGTCGGGCGTCTCGACCGACTCGATGAGCGTGGCGAACTGCGGCCGCCGCGTGCTCTTGGTGGCCGGGTTCAGGATCCACTCCATCGAGAACTTGACGTCGGCGGAGGTCAGCGGGTCGCCGTTGTGGAAGTTGACCCCGTCGCGCAGCGTGTAGGTGTACTTCAAGCCGTCGTCGGAGATCTTGTAGCCCGTGGCGAGCTGCGGCTCGAGCTTGCCCTTGCGGTCGAAGGTGTAGAGCGAGTCGTACATCTGGAGGCCCCAGCGCTGCGAGTCGCCGGTGGCGGTCACGAGGGGGTCCAGGTTGTAGATTTCCCCGCGCAGGGCCATCACGACCGTGTCCTTGTCGACGGCCGGGGCGGCGGCGGCGCCCAGCGCGAAGGAAAATGCCAGCGCGGCGAGGGCGAATCTAGCGTGCGTCGAGCTCATCTTGCTTCCTCCTGCGGCGAGCGTCTCGCCGTTATGGCCTAGGGAATTCGCGGCGGTCCCATCGAAGGGACTCTTGTCGGGCGCGCCGGGCCTCGAGGGCCACGGCGGCGGGCTGGATTGGATTATGGCGGGCCTTCCGCCGAATGTCACCATTCCAATTAATGCAAGAACGACAAATTGTATCGATATGGATGCGGACGCCAGTCTAGTGATTTACCTAGGTCCGCGCTAGACCCGGGGCGCGGCCTGGGCGTCGGCGATCGCGCGCTGGCGCAGCTTGAACTTCTGGACCTTGCCCGTGCCCTCCGTCAGGGGGAACTCGTCCACGGCGTACACCCGGTCGGGCACCTTGTAGCCCGCGAGACGCTCGCCCATGAACGCGAGGAGCTCGGCCTCGTCGCACGCGTGTCCGGGAGCGGGAAGAACGAACGCCGCGCCCACGAAGCCGTGCGCAGGATGCGGCACGCCGACCACGGCCGCCTCGCGCACCGACGGATGGGCGACGAGGACCGCCTCGACTTCCGACGGCGAGACGTTGAAGCCGCGCGACTTGTAGTCGTCGCCCAGGCGGCTGATGAAGGAGATGCGGCCCTCCGGCGTGATGATCCCCTTGTCGCCGGTGCGGAACCAGCCGTCCGGCGCCTGCGTCTTCGCGTACTCGGCCTCCTTCTTGTAATAGCCGGGCGTGACCGCGTAGCCGCGCACCTGGATCTCGCCGGGCGTGTCGGCGGGAAGCTCGACGCCCGTCTCCGGGTCGACGATGCGGATCTCGAGCCCCGGAAGCGGTCGCCCCTGCGTGCGATAGCGAACGTCGCGCGGGTCGTCGGGCCGGTTGCGGCACACGACCGTCGACGTCTCCGTCATGCCGTACCCCGTGAGCACGCCGGGCACGCGGAGGTCGTCCTCCACCGCCGAGAGGATGCCGAGGTCGATGCTCAGCACGAACGCGATGCGCATCGAGCTCGTGTCGTACTGCGCCCGGCGCGGATGCGCGCACATCTTCTGCACCATCACCGGAAGCAGGTGCGCGATGGTGCACTTCTCGTCGTGCAGCGCGGCGAGCGCGCGCTCCGCGTCGAAGTGCGTGTCGAGCACCACCCGGCCGCCGCGCACCCAGAATTGAAGGAAGCCGTTCATCGTCGCCATCGACCCGAACATGGGGATGGTGAGGTAGAGGCAGTCGTCGCCGGTCATGTCGATGCGCTCGCCCATGTCCCACGCCTTGCGCCAGATGCACGACGTGATGAGCGCGCCCTTGGGCAGCGCGGTGGTCCCGGAGCTGTACGAAAGGAGCACCGGCGCGTCGGGGTCGGTGGCCGCCGGCGCATGCCGGCCCGGGACGGCCTTCACCTTCGTCCAGTCGGTGAGCCCGGGCAGGTCCGCGGGCGGCGGGTCGGCGCAGATGATCCACCGGAGCTCGGGAAACGCCTCGCATCGCAGCGACTCGGCGGGCGACGTGCGCGCCTCGGGGCACAGCGACGCCACGTCTTCCAGGAAGTCGCGGAACTGGCCGGGACCGGGAACGATCCATGCGCGGCTGTCCGACTGCTTCACCTGGTAGGCGATCTCGTCGCGCTTGAGGCGCGTGTTCATCATGGACGTGACGATGCCCGAGCGTGCGGCGCCGAGCCAGAAGAGCACGTAGTCGTCGCGGTTCGGCAGCCACATCGCCACCTTGTCGCCCGGCCGCAGGCCCAGCGCGTGGAAGCGATCGGCGACGAGCTGCGACTCGCGGTCGAGGTCGCGGAAGGAGTAGCGGCGCTCGCCGAACACGAGGGCCTCGCGGTCGCCGTAGCGCTCGACGAGCAGCGCCATCGACTGCGTGTACGTAAGGCCCAGGAACGGATTCGCGGATTCGGTCATGTCCTGCTTTCGGTGGCTCGCGCCAGCGAGTCGATCGCGAGCGCTTTCAGGCGATACTTCTGGACGCGTGCAGTGCCCTCGGTGCGCGGCAGCTCGTCGATGGGGAACACGTGCCACGGCAGCTTGTACGACGCGATCTGCGGCCGCAAGAACTCGACGAGCGCCGCCGGCTCGAACGGCATGCCCGGCTTGCTCACCACGAACGCCACGCCCACCTCGCCGCAGGTCGCGTCGGGAATGCCGAGAATAGCCGCAGCGGCGACCGACGGGTGCTTCGCGAGCACCGCCTCGACTTCCGCCGACGACACGAGGAAGCCCTTGTGCTTGTACCCGTCGCCCAGCCGGCGGCCGAAGCGCAGGTTGCCGTCCTCGCCGAGCACGGCGCTGTCGCCGGTCTTGAACCAGCCGTCGGGGGTCCGCGCCGCGCGCGTCGC
>JBGAIS010000016.1:0-7994 GCA_044225355.1 Casimicrobiaceae bacterium
GTCGACGACCGTCGCCGGCGCGCGGCCGCTGCCCGCGGCGCTGCGCGACCGCTATCGCGTGATCGAGGCGTTTCCCGCCACGGGAAGCGAAGCCGACATCCTGCTCGTCGTCGACGCGCGCACCGGCGCGAAAGCCGTCGCGAAGCTCTACCGCATGGGCATCAAGCCCGACTTCCGCCTCCTCGACATCCTCGCGAAGTCGGTCGGCGAGACGGTCGTGCGCGTGCTTGACCACGGCGTGTCGGACGGCGCGGCGTTCGAGCTCCTCGAGTACGTTCCCGGCGGAACGCTCGAGGCGCTGATGCGCGCCGGTCCGTTGCCGCGCGCGGACATCCGGCGCATCGTCCTCGAGATCGCCGACGCCCTCGGCGGCATCCACGCGCATCACATCCTGCACCGTGACTTGAAGCCCGAGAACGTGCTCGTGCGCACGGCGTCGCCGCTGCACCTGGCGCTGACCGACTTCGGCATCGCGTCGATCTCGGTGGCGACGCAGCACTTCACGAGCGTCGCGCGCACGACGCGGTACGCGGCCCCCGAGGTGCTGACGGGCGTGCTCGACGCCAAGTCCGACTGGTGGTCGCTCGGCATGATCGCGCTCGAGGCCGCGAGCGGCCGCCATCCCTTCGACGGCCTCACCGAGCAGGTGATGAACCACCAGCTCGCGACGCGGCCGATCGACGTGCGCGGCGTGTACGACGACGACCTCCGCATGTTGTGCCGCGGCCTCCTCCTGCGCGATCCCAAGAAGCGCTGGGGGCGCGACGAGGTCGCGCGATGGCTCGAGGGGGATCGCACGCTCGCGGTCGCGGAGGACGCCGAAGGCGCCGCGACGTCGGTGCGCGCGTATCGCATCGGCAAGACCGAGGCGACCACGGCCGGTGACCTTGCGCTCGCGCTCGCCAAGCACTGGGATGCCGCGCGCCGCGACATGCAGCGGGGGCAGGTGGCGCGATGGCTCGAGCAGGAGCTGCACGACTACAACCTCCTGCGCACGCTGCGCGACATCCAGGAGACGCGCGACATCACCGACGACGGCAGGCTGTTGCGCTTCCTGCTCGCGGCCGCGCCGGACCTGCCGCCCGTGTGGAAAGGCTCGCCCGTGACGCCCGCGTCGATCCTCGCCGCGGCGCGCGCCGCCGCCGGCGAGGACGGGACCGCGCGCGACTGGCTCGACTCGCTCGCTCGCGACGGCGTGCTCAAGGGCTTCGCGGATGCAGGGGACGAGGCGCTGCGCGACATCGATCGCCGCTGGCGCGAGGCGTGGCAGCGCTTCGTCGCGTCATGGAAAGCGGCCGAGCGCGCGGAGGATGCGTGGCACAAGGCGCCTCGCGACGTCGGCGGCGACGCGCCCGTCGTGAGCTTCGACGACCTTGCGTACGCGTCACCCGGCCGGCTGCCCCTGCCGCCGCAGCGCGACGTGAACGGCGCGCTCCTCCTCGCGCTCCTCGATCGTGCGTACGTCGAGGCGCTGGAGGACAAGCTGCGCGCCGGCGTCGCGTCGCTGGGTGAGCACTGCCCGTGGCTGCCGGCGGTGTGGGAGAAGGCGCGCGAGACGCCGGCGGGCGTCGTGGCCGCGCACGCGATGCTGCCGTTCGCGCGCGAGGCGGCGGCGGGTGAGCGCAAGCGCCGGTCGGCCACCGCCCAAGCCCGGGCGCGCACGCGGGTCGAGGCGCGCGACGACCTTCGCGCCGGCGTGTCGCGTATCCTCGCGCTCTCGCCGCGCGGCGACGAGGACCTCCCGAACGGCGCCGTCGCGGACCTCCTCGACGCGTTCAGCGCCTTGCAGGCGGCCTGCCAGCGCGTGGCCTCGCTGGACCCTGCAGACGACGACGAGGAACTCCGGCGCTCCGCCGAAAAGCTCTCCGTGCTCGCGATGCACGCGCAGCGAGCGCTCGCGGACGTCGAGCAGGCGCAGGGCATCAACGCGATCATCATGACGCCGCAGCGCCTCGCGGGCGGCGCGCTGGTCATCGGCGCCGCCTTGCTGTTGCGCGTGCCGATCGTCATGCTGGGGGTGATCGGCGCCGTCGCGCTCGTCGTGGCGTGGCGCTGGTACGCGGGCTATCGCGCGACCGAATCGGTGCTCGCGAAGCTCCGCGTCTTCGGCCTCCACGGCCGCACGTTCCTTCGAGGCACCGACCCGCCCGAGGCCACCGCTTCGGGCTGATGCGACGAGGTCCCGCGAAATGGTGCCAGGCCTGTAATGGGGTCTGACCCCATTTCGGGGTCGCGCATCCGGCGGGGTCGCGCCCCGGGCCTGCGGATCGCGGGGCGGCGACGCGCTACTGGGGCGGCAGCACGGTGGCGCCGATATCCTTCATAAGCCGCTGGAAGTCGCGCGACTGCAAGAGGATGGTCCCGGCCGCGGCGCGCAGGCGGTCGACCGCCTCGGGCGGCAGCACGAACGAGGTCGGCAGCTCGTTGAGGTACCCGAGCTCGTCCTTGTCCTTCAGCTGCGCGAGCGAGACGTCGATGGCGTACAGCCGCGCCGTAGGCGCGCTCATGAGCGGCGACAGTCCCGGGTCCTTCGAGATATCGAGCGCACCCGACAGCCGGATGCGCCGCATCGCGTCCCAGCGCGCGATCATGTCGCGCAGGAGCTCGACCGTCTCGTACGAATAGCGATCGATGGGCACGCCCGTCGCCTTGAGCAGGATGTCGAAGCTCCCCGGCGGGCGCTCGGACTGGTCCCAGTTCGTCTTCGGCACCGACAGCGAGTTGACCACGATGACGACGATGCGCTTGACGCTGTCGAGCGGCGTCTTCACGCCGCGAAGGCTCGCGGCCTCGAATTCCTCCAGCACCTCGAGCACGCTGCGCATGCCGAGGTTGTCGCCCAGCCCGCCGTCGACCAGGTGGATGAAGGGGCGCTCCTTGCCGTTCTCGAACGAGAGCACTTCCTCCTGCCGCTTGAGCGAGCGCGCCGCGGGCCGCGCGGGGTTGTCGCTGTTCGAGGCGGCCTCAACCCACTCGGGCGTCTGGTAGCCGCACGTGCCGCCGTAGTTGTTGATCGTGACGGGCGAGAGCACGAGCGGGACCGCCGACGACGCGGCCGCCGCTCTCGCGAGCCGGGTCGTGCCGATGTCGGAGCACAGCACGTCCCACATCGCCTGCGTGAAGCCGACGCGCGAGCCGGTCGTGAGGTCGGTGGTCATGACGGCCGCGAACGGGCCGCGCCCGCGCGCGAGATCGCCGAACGTCGCGCCATGGAAGAGGATCTCGTCGTAGAGGTCCGCGGCCATCTCCGAGCGGCCGTACGTGTCCGACATGAGCGCCGGCCAGTTGCCGGGCAGGAGCAAGCGGCGCAGGAGCTCGCCCTGCACGTCGCGCTTCAGGAACTGCTGCTCGTATTGCGAGAAGAGCTTGTCGCCGTACAGCGCGTACGCGAGCGCGGTGAAGCTGCCGCCCGACACGCCCGTGAGCACGTCGACCGTGTCGATGAGGCGGCCGCGGTTGCCTTTGGGCCCGACCACCTCGGTGCGACGCAGGGCCTCGAGCACGCCGTAAGAGAACGCCGCGGCGCGCGTGCCGCCGCCCGAGAACGTGACGATGACGAGCGAGTCGTTGTCGTTGAACGTCGTGCGCTTCGCGAGCTGGAGATTGAGTCGATATCCCTCGGTGGGATCGATCGACGTCATCGGCGGATTGATGGGGCGCGTCGCGCAGCCGGCGAGCGCGAGCGTCGCGGCGAGGAGAAGACCTAAGGTGCGGTTCATCGGGAAGTCGGCGCGCTCTCGTCGCGCCACAGTTGATAGAGAATGATAGCGCCGAAGGTTGCGGTGCCGATGCCGCCCAGCGTGAACCCGGCGATGCGAAGCCCGAGGTCGCCGGCGCCGATCACGAGAGTCACCGCCACGGTGACGAGGTTGCGCGCGCGTCCGAAGTCCACCTGGTTCACGACCCAGATGCGCGCGCCGGTGGCGGCGATGAGGCCGAACACGACGATGGCGAGCCCGCCCAGCACCGGGCCGGGGATGGTCGAGATGAGCGCGCCGAACTTGGGCGAGAAGCCGAGCATGATGGCCGCGAGTGCCGCGACCACGAACACGAGCGTCGAGTAAATGCGCGTCACCGCCATCACACCGATGTTCTCGGCATATGTGGTCACGCCGGTGCCGCCGCCCGCCCCCGAGATCATCGTCGCGATGCCGTCGCCCAGGAACGCGCGCCCCAGGTACGGATCGAGGTTCTGTCCGGTCATCGCAGCCACGGCCTTGACGTGCCCCAGGTTCTCCGCGACGAGCACGATGGCCACGGGCGCGATGAGCGCGACCGCGCGCAGGTCGAACACGGGCGCCTGGAACTTCGGCAGCCCGAGCCAGGGCGCCGACGCGACGGAGGCGAAGTCGATGGGCTTGCCGAGCCCCATGCCGTTGGCGAGGAGCGCGTACAGGAGATAGCCCGCGAGCCCGCCCAGCAGGATGGGCAGGCGACGCGCGAGCCCCGGCGCGCGCACCGCGATGAGGCCCACGGCCACGAGCGTCGCGATGCCGATCCACGTATCGAACGTGCTGCCCGAGACGCCCTTCACCGCGATCGGCGCGAGGTTGAGGCCGATCACGGCCACCACGGCCCCGGTGACGGCGGGCGGCATCAGCGTCTCGATCCACGCATATCCCACCTTCATCACGACGAGGCCGATGACCGCGTACAGCGCGCCCGCGGCGACGATGCCGCCGAGCGCCACCGGGATGTTGGCGTTGGGCCCGCTGCCGGCGTACGCCGTGGCCGCGATGACCACCGCGATGAACGCGAAGCTCGAGCCCAGGTAGCTCGGCACGCGCCCGCCAACCAGGACGAAGAAGACCAGCGTGCCGATGCCGGAGAATAGGATCGCGACGTTGGGATCGAATCCCATGAGGAGCGGGGCGAGCACGGTGGCGCCGAACATGGCCACCACGTGCTGGATGCCGAGGGCGATCGTCTGGCCGGCGGGCAGGCGCTCGTCGGGCGCGATCGTGCCGCTCTCGCGCAGCGTCCAACGCGGGAAGTAAGGGTTCACGGAGGGCTCGGGAAGGGAACGGGCGGGCGGATGGCCCGCAATTTGACACCGAAATCGCGGGAACGGCTAGAATTTTCGGCTTGCCGCCGGAGCCGACCCATGTCCACCTCGCCGTCCATCCTCGAAGAGCTTCGGAGCCAGTACGAGACGTCGCGCACGTCCGATCACGCGCACACCGACGTCGAGGGCTACGAGAAGATCAATGCGCGGCTGCGCAACGCCTACAAGTGGCTCGACCAGGCGTTCTCGTACCTCGACGGCGTCAAGCCCGCCATCGCGCATCGCTTCGACGTCGGTCACGGGATGGTGTTCGAGGACACGAAGTTCGGGCGGGGGTACGTGGGGCAGCACGAGCGGCGCATCGTCGGCTTCCCGGTGCTCGACGAGATCAATATCTACTACGAGATCGCCGCGGCGCGTCCGCTCAACATCGAGGTGGCGCCCGGCGGCGTGCAGATGGCCGAGAAGGCGCTCGACGACGCCGGGCTGCAGTACACGTGCCGACGCGTGGAAGATCATGCGGGCCAGGTGCGCAAGTGCGTCATCACCGTGCCGCCCGCCATTCCCGCGAAGGTCTCGTTCCATGCGGACTACGTCACGGGCATCGTGACCGTGCCGCTCGTCAACGTCGACCGCTTCGACCGGCTCGCGCTCGAGTTCCACAGCCAGGCCATCGAGGAGCCGGTGCTCGACGACCTCCTCAAGTTCATCCTCGGTCGCGATGCCGCGTTCCTACGCCGTGCGCCGCTGGCCGGGCTGCACGGCACGCCCCGCGGATAGTCCGAGCCGCAAAAATGGGGTCAGACCCCATTGCCGGCCTGATCGGCGCCCCGAAAATGGGGTCAGACCCCATTACAGACCTGGCACCATTTCGCGCACCGGCTTGGGGCGTGGGGGACGGGCCTTCTTCGCGACGCGCGTGACCGGGCGGACGTCGCGACGATGAGCGCGTGCGGACTCGACTTCGGCACGTCGAACTCGGGCGTGGCGCTTCCTGCGCCCGGCGGAGGCGTCGCGCTCGCGCGCGTGGAGGGCGACGAGACCTCCATCCCGAGCGCCATCTTCTTCCCGTCGGAGACGTCGCAGCACGCGATGTACGGCCGCGCGGCGATGAGGGAGTACCTGGACGGCACGCCGGGCCGCCTCATGCGGTCGCTGAAGAGCCTCCTCGGCAGCCGCCTGATCCACGAGCGCACGGCGGTGGGCGACCGCAGCCTCGCGTTCACGGACATCCTGACGCTGTACTTGCGCATGCTGCGCGAGCGCGCGGAAGCCGCGGCCGGCTCTGCGCTGGCGTCGGTAGTGCTGGGGCGGCCCGTGCGCTTCGTGGACGACGACGCCGAGCGCGACGCCGACGCGCAGGCGACGCTCGCGGCGTGCGCCACGGCGGCCGGCTTCGCGCACATCGAGTTCCAGCTCGAGCCGATCGCGGCGGCGTTCGACTACGAGCGGACGATCGCGCGTGAAGAGGCGGTGCTCGTGGTCGACGTGGGCGGCGGCACGGCGGACTTCACCGTCATCCGCGTCGGGCCTGCGCATCGTGCCCGCATCGATCGCGCGGCCGACGTCCTCGCCAACGACGGCATCCACGTCGCGGGCACCGATTTCGATACCGGGCTGCACCTCGCGTGGGTGATGCCGGAGCTGGGCTACGGCAGCATCAGCCGCAAGGGGCTCGCGATGCCGAGCCCGCTGTTCTTCGACCTGTCCACGTGGCATCGCATCAACCTGCTCTACGGCGCGAGCACGCGGGAAACGCTGCGCGAGCTCGGCGACTTCTTCGTCGATCCGCGGATCTACGCGCGCCTTCGCACGGCCGTCGACGAGCGTCTCGGCCACGAGCTCCTCGCGCGCACCGAGGGCGCGAAGATCGCGCTGTCGGACGCGGCGTCGGCGACCATCGACTTGGGGCACGTCGAGCGAGGGCTCGCCATCGCGGTCGCGCGCGAGGGCCTCCTCGAGCTCCTCGACGAACTCCTCGCGCGGCTCGTGAGGATGGGTGCGGAGACGGTCGCGGCGGCGGGGCTTGCGCGCGGCGACGTCTCGACCGTTTACTTCACCGGCGGGTCGAGCGGCATGCGCGCGCTGCGCGACGCTTTCGTGCCCGCGTTCCCTACGAGCCGCGTCGCGGTGGGCGACCTCTTCGGCAGCGTCGTCAGCGGTCTCGGCATCGACGCCGCGCGCCGGTTCCGGTAAGCGGGGCCGCCCTCCGGAAAATGGGGTCAGACCCCATTACAAGCCTGGCACCATTGTGGGCGTGGCATCCGCCTCCGGTGAACGGGTGTCGCCCCGGAAAATGGGGTCAGACCCCATTACAGGCCTGGCACCATTTCGCCCTACCGCCAGTCCCACGACCGCACGCCGCCTGCTTCACGACGCTCGAAGTCGCGCTCCATCGCCTGGAAGTCGGCGAAGTCGGCGGCGCGCCCGAAGGTCTCCTCGAGCGCCCGCACCTCGATGTCCTGCCGGATTCGCGGGGCCGCGGGCATGCCGAGGGGCCGCGCGAGCGTCTGCGGCCAACGCTTCGCGAGGACCTCCGTCCATCGCCGGGCGGCCGCCGTGATCGCCGCCACCGGCCGCGCGAAACGCGACTCTCCTCGCGCGGTCCACGCGCCGCGCAGCGCACCATCGACATGAGGCATCACCGAATCTCCTTGACGTCCGGCGAGCGCGACTCCACCCGCCATGCGAAGGAAGATATCGACGGGCCACGCAGGGGACCAGCGATCAATTCGCGGCGTTATGTTAAGATTTTCTACATGATTGCAGAGAGACCATGCGCCTGCCACCGTTAAACGCGGTGCGGGCCTTCGATGCGGTGGCGCGGCTGGGCTCGGTGCGCGCCGCGGCCGACGAGCTCGCGGTGACGCCGGCCGCGGTGAGCCAGCAGCTACGCGTGCTCGAGTCCCACCTGGGCCTCGCCCTCACGCAGCGCCAGGGGCGCGGGCTCGCGCTGACGGACTCCGGGCGCACGTGGCACGGCGAGATC
>JBGAIS010000016.1:8030-33554 GCA_044225355.1 Casimicrobiaceae bacterium
GCTCATGCCGCGCCTCACCAAGTTCACGGCGCGCGAGCCCGAGATCGAGGTCCGCATCGACGCGAGCCCCGTGCTCGCCGACTTCACGCGCGATCCGTTCGACCTGGCCATCCGCGAGGGCCGCGGCGCGTATCCCGACACCGAGCTCCTGCGCCTGTTCGAGCTCGACTACTTCCCCGTCGCGAGCCCGACGCTCGCGCGGCGACTGCGCCGTCCCGACGGCTCGTTCGACTGGTCGCGCGCCCGACTCCTCCACGAGGTGAGCGTGGACTACTGGCCCGACTGGATCGCGATGGCCGGCGTGAAGGACGTCGACGTCGCGCGCGGCCTCTTCTTCAGCCACACGATGCTCGCGCTCGACGCCGCGGTGGAAGGCCAGGGCGTGGCGCTCGCTCCGCCGTCGCTCGCCGAGCGCGAGCTCGCCCGCGGCGCGCTCGTGACCATCGACCCGCGAGGCTTCCTCCCGGGCACCGCGATCTGGCTGTGCTGGCCGCGGCGCGGCCTGCGCACGCTCTCGCCCGCCGCCACGGCCTTCCGCGACTGGGTCATCGACGAGGCGAAGGTCGCGACCGCCGACGGCGCGCGCCCCCGTCCCCGTCGCGCGAAGTCGCGATCCGTCCGCGCCCGCGGCGCCCCGTCGTCGCAATAGCGCCCCTCCTCCCGCCTCCAGTACCATCTCGTTCCCGGAGCGCCGGCCGCTCCCTCAACGCAACGGAACCCCCATGACCGACCAAGGTTATCTGCGCTATCCCGCACTGCGCGGCGAGACCCTCGTGTTCGTGTGCGACGACGACCTGTGGAGCGTCGGCGTCGGCGGCGGCGTGGCGCGCCGTCTCACCGCGGGCCTGGGCGAGCCATCCACGCCGTGCTTCTCGCCCGACGGCAAGTGGCTCGCGTTCGTGAGCCGCGACGAGCAGCACCCGGAGGTCTACCTCATGCCCGCGGAAGGCGGTCCCGCGCGCCGCATGACGTGGCTCGGCCCCGACGTGATGGTGCGCGGCTTCACGCCCGACGGCCACATCCTCTTCGTGTCGACGTACGGCCAGCCGTTCTTCCGCAACTACCGCGCGTTCACGCTCGACCCGGCGGGCGGCCTGCCGCAGGTCCTGCCGCTCGGGCAGGTGAACCATCTCGCCTACGGCCCGGGCAAGGCCAAGGTCATCGGCCGCAACACCGCCGATCCCGCGCGATGGAAGCGCTATCGCGGCGGCACCGCCGGCCACCTGTGGATCGACGCGAGCGGCAGTGGGACGTTCCGCCGCATGAAGGAGCTCGCCGGCAACATCACGAGCCCCATGTGGATCGGCGACCGCGTGTACTTCCTCTCCGACAGCGAGGGCGTGGGCAATCTCTATTCGGTGAAGCCCGACGGCACGGGCCTCGCCCGGCACACCGACCACGACGACTACTACGCGCGCCACGCGCAGACCGACGGCAAGCGCATCGTGTACCAGGCGGGCGCCGACGTCTACGTCTTCGATCCGTCGACGAACCAGTCGCGCAAGGTCGACATCCGCGTCCCCGCGCATCGCACGCAGGCCGCGCGCAAGTTCGTGTCGACCGGCGAGTACCTGGGCGGGTTCGCGGTGCATCCCGCGGGCCACAGCCTCGCGCTCGACGTGCGCGGCAAGCTCTTCACGATGGGCCTGTGGGAAGGCGCCGTGCGCCAGCTCGGCACGCCGGACGGCGCACGCCATCGCCACGCGCAGTGGCTCGCCGACGGCACCACGGTGGTCGCGCTGAGCGACGAGAGCGGCGAGGAGCGCGTGCAGGTCTGGAAGGACGGGGCGACGCGCACGCTGCCGTGGGACGTGGGCCGCGCGATCGTGATGCGCGCCTCGCCCAAGGGCACGCGCATCGCCATCGGCAATCACCGCAACGAGGTGATCGTCGGCGACATCGAGACCGGCGAGGTCGAGACCATCGACAGGAGCGACCACGGCCGCACCGAGGAGCTCGCGTGGGCGCCCGACGGCCGCTGGCTCGCCTACACGTCGGTGACCGACGCGCGCCACCAGGCCATCAAGCTGTACGGCGTGCAGTCGAAGTCGTCGACGCTCGCGACGCAGCCCGAGTTCCGCGACTACTCGCCCGCGTTCGACCCCGAGGGCAAGTACCTCTACTTCCTGTCGGTGCGCACGTTCGACCCCGTGTACGACGCCGTGCAGTTCGAGCTCTCGTTTCCGCGGGCCGCGCGGCCGTACCTCGTGGCGCTGCAGGCCGGGGGCGCGCCGCCCTTCGATCCGCCGCTCAAGGGCATGAAGCCCGAGCCGCCGCCGGGCTTCCGGCCCGACGAAGGCGCGAGCGCCGACGCGAGCTCGGTTCGCGTCGACGTCGAAGGGCTCGCGAGCCGCGTGGCCGCGTTCCCGGTCGCCGAGAACAAGTTCGGGCAGATCGCGGCGGTGTCGGGGCACAAGGTCGCATGGACCGTGCTGCCCATCGTCGGCGCGCACGGCCGCGGCGGCCACAAGGAGGGCCCCGGCCGCCTCGAGCTCTTCGACTTCGACACGCTGCGCACCGAGACGCTGTGCGACAAGGTCGACCGATTCGTGATCGCCGACGACCACCTCACGCTCGTCGTGCGCGACGGCAAGCGGCTGCGCGCCATGCCCGCCAACATGAAGCTCGACACGCGCGATCCCGCGGTGCAGTCCGATGCGCCGTCGCGCAAGTCGGGCTGGATCGACCTCGATCGCATCCGTGCCGCGGTCGAGCCGCGCGCCGAGTGGCGGCAGATCCTGCGGGAGGTGTGGCGCCTGCAGCGCGACCAGTTCTGGACGCCGACGATGTCGGGCATCGACTGGAACGCCGTGTACGAGAAGTACGCGCCGCTCCTCGATCGCGTGTCGTCGCGCGGCGAGCTCTCCGACCTCATCTGGGAGATGCACGGCGAGCTCGGCACGTCGCACGCGTATGAAATGGGCGGCGACCATCGCAGGCCACCGGCGTGGACGCTCGGCCAGCTCGGCGCGCAGCTCGCGCTCGCGAAGGACGGCGCGAGCTACGAGATCCAGAGCATCGTGTCGGGCGACCCGTGGGACGCGGGCGCGGATTCCCCTCTCAACGCCATCGGCGTCGAGGCAAAGCCGGGCGAGCGCATCGTCGCCGTCAACGGGCAGCCGGTCTCGCGGGCGGCGCCGCCGCAGGCGCTGCTCGTGCACCAGGCCAACGCCAAGGTCGAGCTCACGATCGAAGGTGCGGGCGGCCGGCGCACGGCCCTCGTCACCACGGTGCCCGACGAAGTGCCGGGCCGCTATCGCGAGTGGGTCGAGAAGAATCGCGCGTGGGTGCACGCGCAGTCGAACGGCCGCGTGGGGTACTTCCACCTGCCCGACATGCAATCGGCGGGCTTCGCCGAATTCCATCGCTACTTCACGGCGGAATGCGACCGCGAGGCGCTGGTCGTGGACTTGCGCTACAACCGCGGCGGCCACGTCTCGCAGCTCCTGCTCGAGAAGATCGCGCGCAAGCGCACGGGCTACGATCTCGCGCGCTGGATGAAGCCCTCGCCGTACCCGAGCGAGTCGGTGATGGGCCCGGTGGTCGCGCTCACCAACGAGCACGCGGGCAGCGACGGCGACATCTTCTCGCACAATTTCAAGCTCATGAAGCTGGGGCCGCTCGTCGGCACGCGCACGTGGGGCGGCGTCATCGGCATCTGGCCGCGCCATGCGCTGGTGGACGGCACCACCACCACGCAGCCGGAGTTCTCGTTCTGGTTCAACGACGTGGGATTCGGCGTCGAGAACTACGGGACCGATCCCGACATCGAGATCGACAACGCGCCGCAGGACGGACGCGAGGGCCGCGACCGCCAGCTCGAGGTGGCGCTCGCCACCGCGCTCGACCTGGTCGAGAAGACGAAGCCGCGCGTGCCGGAATTCGGCGACCTCCCGGTGCTCGCGAGAAAGCCGCTTCCTCCGCGAGCGAAGTAGCGCAGGGCCCTCGCGCCCCGGCCATGGACGAACGCGCTGCGATCGACGTCGTCGCGGTTCGCGCGGTGGAGACCGCCGATCGCTCGCGCGACGTGTGGTCCGACGCCGATCGCGCGTGGGCGTCGCGCGCGGCGGCGGAGGTGGTGGGCGAGGGCGGCTCGCCGCACGCGTTCGTCGCCCGTCGCGCGCGCCTCGCGATCGAGCGCCTGCGCGAGCGCAAGCATCGCGTCGCGCGACTTGCCCACGCGTGGCGCTGGCGCTCGTGGGTGGGCGTCGCCGTCGCGCTCGCCGCGTTCGTGCTCGGCGCGCTCGCGGACGAGGTGGGCGGCGGCAAGCGCGTCAACGTCCTGAGCCCGCCGGTCGCGCTCCTCGTGCTGTGGAACCTCGCGGTGTACGCGCTCGTCGTGGGTCGCTACGTCGTGCGCTACGGCGAGCCCGGCGCGCCGGGTCCGCTCGTGCGTGCGCTGACCTGGCTCGCGGGCGGCGCGCGCAGCGCGGGTCGCGCGCGCGACGAGGCGGTGACGACGTTCGTCGCCGACTGGTCCGCCGCCGCGGCGCCCACGTACGCCGCGCGCGCCGCGCGCCTCCTGCACGTCGCCGCCGCGATGCTGGCGCTCGGCGTCATCGCGGGCCTCTACGTGCGCGGGCTCGGCCTCGAGTATCGCGCGACGTGGGAGAGCACCTTCCTCGAGCCCTCGACCGTGCATGCGATCGTCAAGGCGATGTACGCCGTGGGCGCGCTGGTCACGGGCATCGCGGTGCCGGACGTCGCGCACGTCGCGGCCATTCGCGCGCCGGCGAGCGAGAATGCGGCGACCTGGCTGCATCTCATGGCGGCAACGCTCGCGGCCGTAGTCGTGGTGCCGCGCCTCGTGCTCGCGCTCGCGAGCGCGATGGTCGAGCGCTACCGCGCGTCGCGCTTCCTCACGGACCTCGGCGACGCGTACTACCAGCGACTGCTGCGCGGCTTCCATCCGGGCTCGGTGTCGGTCATCGCCCTGCCCTACAGCTTCACCGTGCCCGAAGGCGCCGCGCCGTCGCTCGAGCTCCTGCTCGCGCGCGCGTTCGGCGGCAACGTGAGCGTGATGCTGGCGCCGGCCGTGACGTACGGCGACGAGGACGCGGCCACGGCGAGCGGATCGGGCAATACCGTGGTCGCGCTCTTCAACGCCGCCGCGACGCCCGAGCGCGAGGCGCACGGCCGCTTCCTCGACCGCCTCGCCACGCCGGGGCGCACGCTCGTCGTGGTCGTCGACGAGTCGGCGCAGAACGCGCGCTTCGAGGGCGACACGGTTCGCCGCGAAGGCCGCCGCGACCTGTGGCGCGAGCTCGCCGCGGAGGTGGGACGCGTGCCCGTGTTCGTCGACCTGGCGCAGCCCGACGTCGACGCCGCGGAAGCCGCGTTCGAGCGCGCGCTGTCATGACCGCGGTCACGCTGTCGCTCATCTCGCACACCAACGCCGGCAAGACGACGCTCGCGCGCACGCTCCTCGGGCAGGACGTGGGCGAGGTGCGCGACGCGCCGCACGTGACGGTCGAGTCGTCGTCGTTCCCGCTGGTCGAGAGCGGCGGGGACACGCTCGTGCTGTGGGACACGCCCGGCTTCGGCGACAGCGCGCGCCTCGCGCGCCGGCTGGGGCAGGAAGGCCATCCCGTCGGCTGGTTCCTGTCGCAGGTGTGGGACCGCTTTCGCGATCGTGCCTTCTTCCTCACGCAGATGGCGATGCGCAACGTGCGCGACGAGGCCGACGTCGTGCTCTACCTCGTGAACGCGTCCGAGCGTCCCGAGGACGCGGGCTACCTGGCCCCGGAGCTCGCGATCCTCGCGTGGATGGACAAGCCGGTGCTCGTGCTGCTCAACCAGACGGGGCCGCCCAAGGAGGATGCCGACGACGTCGCGCGCTGGACGGTGGCGCTCGCCTCGTACGCGCACGTTCGCGGCGTCATCGCGTTCGACGCGTTCGCGCGCTGCTGGGTGCAGGAATTCGCGCTGTTCGACGCCGTCGGTCGCGTCATGCCGCCGGACCTCGCGGGCGCGTACGCGCGGCTCGCGGCGGCGTGGCGCGACAAGCGTTACCGCGAGCTCGACGCGTCGATGGCCGCGCTCGCGCGCGTGGTGGCCGATGCCGCCTGCGCGCGCGTCGTGGTGCCGAAGACCGCGATGCTGCGAAAGCTGGGCACGGCGCTCGGCCTCGCCGACGACCCCGGCCGAGCGGAGGCCACGCGCGCCGCCGAGTCGCTGACGCGAAAGGTGGGCGCCGACATGCGCGCGGCGATGGACGCGCTAATCGCCCTTCACGGCCTCACGGGCAGCGCCGCCGCGGACGTCGAGGCGAGCCTCGAGCGCGACCTCGCGCGCGACGGCCCCGTCGACGAGGGCAAGGCGGCCGCGATGGGCGGCGTCGTATCCGGCGCGCTCACGGGGCTCGCGGCGGACCTGGCCGCGGGGGGACTCACGTTCGGCGCGGGGATGCTCACCGGCGCGGTCCTGGGCGCGCTGGGCGGGGCGGGGCTCGCGCGCGCCTTCAACGTCGCACGCGGCCAGACCGACGAGACCATCCGCTGGGACGACGCGTTCGTCACGAGGCTCGTGGTGATCGCGCTCTTGCGCTACCTGGCCGTCGCGCACTACGGGCGCGGACGCGGCAGCTACGTCGATGCGCAGGCCCCCGCGTTCTGGCGGGAGGCCATCGAACGCGAGGTCGCCTCGCGCGCGGCGCCGCTCGCGACGATTCTCGCGACCCGCACGCAAGGCTGCGATCCCGCCGCGATGGCCGGCGAGCTCACGCCTTTCCTGCGCGAGACGGCGCTTGCCGTGCTCGCCGACTTGTATCCCGGGACCCTGCCGCCGTAGCGAGATGGGGTAGGATGCGAACCCTCGCCGGTTCGCCCTGCCCATGGACGTCGCCTTCATCCTCGACCCGCTGCCCGAGCTTCGAGCCTACAAGGACTCGAGCATCGCGATGATGCGCGAGCTCGCGCGCCGGGGCCACCGGGTGCACGCGCTCGAGCAGCGCGACCTCCTGTGGGTCGACGGACGCACCTGCGGGCGCATGCGCCCGATCGAGCTCCTGCCGGACGACCACGACTGGTACCGCGCGGGCGAGCCCGTGCTGCGCGACCTCCGCGAGGTCGACGCGGTGATGATGCGCAAGGATCCGCCGTTCGACATGGAGTACGTGTACTCGACGTACCTCCTCGAATGCGCCGAGCGCGAGGGCGCGCGCGTGTTCAACCGCCCGCGCGCCATCCGCGACAACAACGAGAAGCTCGCCATCGCGAAGTTCCGCGAGTTCACCGCCACCACGCTCGTGACGCGAGACATGGCCCTCGTGTCGCAGTTCATCGACGAGCAGGAGGACGCGGTGGTGAAGCCGCTCGACGGCATGGGCGGGGCGTCGATCTTCCGCGTGCGTGCGTCCGATCCGAATCGCAACGTCATCGTCGAGACCGTGTCGCGGCACGGCAGCACGATGGTGATGGTCCAGCGCTACTTGCCGGAGATCGTCGACGGCGACAAGCGCATCCTGCTCATCGGCGGGCAGGTGGTGCCGTTTTGCCTCGCGCGCATTCCGAAGGCGGGGGAGACGCGCGGCAACCTGGCTGCCGGCGGCCGCGGCGAGGCCCGTCCGCTGACCGCGCGCGACCAGGAAATCGCGCAGTCGCTGGCGCCCAGGCTGTGGGCCGAGGGGCTCCTGGTGGTCGGCCTGGACGTGATCGGGCCGTGCCTGACCGAAGTGAACGTCACGTCCCCGACCTGCTTCGTCGAGATCACCCAGCAGACCGGCTTCGACGTCCCCGGCGTGTTCGCCGATGCGCTCGAGCGCGCCGTGGGACAATAATGGGGTCAGACCCCATTTCGAAATACCCGCTGTCGGAGGGGGGTCAATAATGGGGTCAGACCCCATTTCCCGGAACGCCGGGATTAAGCCCTCGTTAAGCGCGGCGGGTTATATCGGGGCTTTCGTTCGCCCGCCTTCGGCCATGAGCTCGATTCGCACTCTCGTCGCTTTCGCGACCCTCGCCTGCGCGACGGCCTTCGCCGCCACGCCCGCGCCGACCCCGGCCGCCGCCAAGGCCCCGGCGGCAGGCGCGCCCGCGGCCGCGGCGAAACCCGCCGCCACCGACGACGGCGGCACCACGCTCGGGCACTGGTCCTACGCGTTCACGGCGTTCGACGTGCCGCCCAAGTACCCCCGCGGCTTCAAGAGCTTCGAGTGGGTGAACCCGGACGCGCCGCACGGCGGCACGATGTACCTGGGCAACCCGGATCGCCGCACGAGCTTCGACAAGTTCAACCCGTACACGCTGAAGGGCTCGCCGCCCACCGGCACGCAGATCCTCATGTTCGAGCCGCTCGCCGTGCGCTCGGGCGACGAGCCCGGCACGGTCTACGGCCTCGTCGCGGAGGAGATGCTCGTCCCGCCGGACAAGTCGTCGGTCAGCTTCCGCATCAACCCGAAGGCGCGCTTCAACAACGGCGACCCGGTGACCGCCGCGGACGTGAAGCATTCCTTCGACATGATGATGAGCAAGGGCGCGCATCCCTCGTACCGCGCCGCGTACGACGGCGTCGACAAGGTGGTGATCGTCGACGACCGGACCGTTCGCGTCGACCTCAAGGACCGCACCGACGACGTCATCTTCAACGTGAGCGGCACGCCCGTCTTCTCGCGCAAGTGGGGCGCGGGCCCCGACGGCCAGCCCAAGCCGTTCGACCAGGTGATCACGGAGTACCCCATCACGACCGGCCCCTACGTGATCGAGGCCACCGACTCGGGTCGCGGCATCACGTTCAAGCGCCAGAAGGACTACTGGGCGCAGGACCTGGGCGTGCGCAAGGGCATGTTCAACTTCGATCGCGTCGTCTATCGCCTGTACCGCGATCGCGCGATCAGCCTCGAGGCCTTCAAGGCGGGCGAATTCGACCTCCTCCAGGAGTTCGTCGCGCCGCAGTACGTGCGCAACCACGAGGGTGCGAAGTGGCGCGACGGGCGCATCGTGAAGAAGGAATTCAAGCACGGCATGGGGCAGGGCCACCAGGCCTATCTCCTCAACATGCGCCGCCCGCTGTTCCAGGACCGCCGCGTGCGCGAGGCGCTCGACTACACGTACGACTTCGAGAAGATCAACCTGTACAACATGCGGGTCCGCGCGTACAGCCTCTTCTCCAATTCCGATTTCGCGGCCAAGGGCCTGCCCGGCCCGGGCGAGCTCGCTCTCCTCGAGCCCTTCCGCGACAAGCTGCCGAAGGAGGTGTTCGGCGAGCCGTACGTCCCGCCGCGCACCGACACCGGACCCAACGCGCTCCGCGAGAATTTGAAGAAGGCGCGCACGCTCCTCGAGCAGGCCGGCTGGAACATCGACGGCGACGGCGTGCTGCGCAACGCGAAGGGCGAGCCCTTCGAGATGGAGTACCTCGAGACGCAGGGCGGCCAGCAGTTCCGCAACGTGATCTGGGCGCGCAACCTCGCCAAGGTGGGCATCAAGTTCAAGGTGCGCCAGGTGGATTTCGCGCTGTATCGCAAGCGCCTCGAGACGTTCGACTTCGACCTCATCACCATCCGCACGCCGGACTTCGCCATTCCCTCGGCCGCCGACTACGACGAGCTCTTCGGCAGCAAGAAGGCGACGGTCGAAGGCTCCGGCAATTATCGCGGCGTGCAGGACCCGGCCGTGGACGCCGTGCTGAAGGCCATGGAGAGCGCCAAGACGTACGAGCAGCTCCGCGACGCCTCGCGCGCGCTCGACCGCATCGTGATGCACCAGCACTACCAGGTGCCGCAGCTCTTCTCGCCGGGCTACCTCACGTCGTACTGGAACAAGTTCGGCATCCCGCCCACGCCCAAGTTCTACCTGACCGACGAGGCCTCCGACAACTGGTGGCCCACGTGGTCGGTCACCACCTGGTGGCTCAAGGACGCCGTGCGCGAGCAGCAGGCGGGATCGTAGCCCGGAAGGCTCCATGCTCCAGTACATCGCGAAGCGACTGCTGCTCATGATCCCGACCGTCATCGGGGTCCTGACCATCACGTTCATCCTGATCCAGTTCGTGCCCGGCGGCCCAGTCGAGCAGCTCATCGCGGAAATGAAGGCGGGGAGCGGGGGCGAGGGCGCGCGTTCCGGCGGCGCCGGACGACGCGATCTCGACGCGAAGCAGATCGAGGAGATCAAGAAGCTCTACGGCTTCGACAAGCCGCCGCTCACGCGCTATTTCGAGATGATGGCGGGCTTCGCGCGCTTCGACCTGGGCAAGAGCTTCATGCACAACAAGGACGTGTGGCAGCTCATCAAGGAGAAGCTGCCCGTGTCGATCAGCCTCGGCATGTGGACGTTCGTGCTGACGTACCTCATCTCGATCCCGCTCGGCGTCGCCAAGGCCGTGCGCGAGGGCTCGCGGTTCGACGCCACGACCACGCTGCTCGTGCTGATCGGCTTCGCTCTGCCGGGCTTCGCGCTGGGCGTGCTGCTCATCGTGCTGTTCGCGGGCGGCACGTTCCTCGACTGGTTCCCGCTGCGCGGGCTCACGTCCGAGAACTGGTCGTCGCTGCCGTGGCCGCACAAGATCACCGACTACCTCTGGCACCTGACGCTGCCGCTCACGTGCTACGCCATCGGCAGCTTCGCGGTGGTCACGTTCCTCACCAAGAACACGTTCGTCGAGGAGATCAGGAAGCAGTACGTCCTCGTCGCTCGCGCCAAGGGCCTGAGCGAGCGCCGCGTTCTGTACAAGCACGTCTTCCGCAACGCGCTCATCCCCATCGTGACCGGGTTCCCCGCCGCGTTCGTGGCCGCGTTCTTCGCAGGCTCGCTCCTCATCGAGACGCTGTTCTCGCTCGACGGCATCGGGCTCCTGAGCTACGAGGCGATCGTTCGCCGCGACTACCCGGTCGTCATGGGGAGCCTGTATTTCTTCACGCTGCTGGGGCTCGTGGTGAAGCTCATCGGCGACTTGCTCTACGTCGTCGTCGACCCGCGCGTGCAGTTCGCGGCCGCCGCAAAATGAGGGCCCCATGCTCGCCGCTGGCATGAGCCCCCACGCTCGCCGCTGCGCGGCTTCGCTGCCCCCCGAGGGGGCGCGGCTCGCGGCTCGGGGGCGGCCCTTCGCCGCTCGCGTGACCCCCCACGCTCGCCCATGAACGACGTCGCCAAGCCCGCGCAAGCCGCCAGGCCGCCCGTGCGTCGCACGTCGCTGTCGCCCAACCAGCGCGCGTGGGGACGCTTCCGGCGCAACCGGATGGGCTACGTGTCGCTCATCGTCTTCGCCATCATGCTCGCCGTGGCGACGTTCGCGGAGCTCGTGAGCAACGACAAGCCGCTCCTCGCGCGCTACGAGGGCTCCTGGTTCGTCCCCGTGCTGAGCAACCCGCCCGAGACGCGCTTCGGCGGCGACTTCAAGTCGCCCACCGACTGGCACGATCCGTTCATCGAGCAGCAGTTCGCGAAGCCCGGTAACTTCGCGCTGTTCCCTCCCAACGCGTACGGCGGCAACACCGTCAACTACTTCGACAAAGGTGCCCGCGCCCGCGCCGCCGAACCGCGAGAACTGGCTCGGCACGGACGAGGCGGGCCGCGACATGGTCGCGCGCCTGCTCTACGGCTTCCGCGTGAGCGTGTGGTTCGGGCTCGCGCTCACCGCCATCGGCGTGATCATCGGCATCCTGATGGGCGCGGTGCAGGGGTATTTCGGAGGGTGGACCGACCTCGGCACGCAGCGCCTGATCGAGATCTGGAACGCCATCCCCGAGCTCTACGTGCTCATCATCATCGCGTCGATCTTCGAGCCGTCGATGCTTCTCCTGCTCTTCGTGTTCGCGCTCTTCGGCTGGATCTCGCTGTCCGACTACGTGCGCGCCGAGATGTTGCGCAACCGCAACCTCGAGTTCGTCAAGGCCGCGCGCGCGATGGGCCTGTCCAATTCGCAGCTCATCTGGCGGCATCTCCTGCCCAACTCGATCACGCCGGTGATCACGTTCCTGCCGTTCCGCATGAGCGCCGCGATCCTCTTCCTCGCCGCCATCGACTTCCTGGGCCTCGGCGTGACGAGCGTCGCGTCGCTCGGCGATCTCCTGCGACAGGGCAAGGACAACCTCGATGCGTGGTGGATTTCGGTGCCGACGTTCCTGCTGCTCGTGCTGACGCTGCTGCTCCTGACCTTCATCGGCGACGCGCTGCGCGACGCCTTCGACACGCGGAAGTCGTGAGCGATCGCCGCTGTCGATCGATCGCCTTTGCGGTCACCTTCGGCGACTCGCGCGTGGTCGACGGCGTCTCGTTCACGGTCGATGCCGGCGACAAGTTCGCGCTCGTGGGCGAGTCGGGCTCAGGCAAGTCGGTGACCGCGCTGTCGGTGCTGCGGCTCGTCGAGACGGCCACGTACGAAGGTGCCATCCGCTTCAACGGAGAGGACCTCCTGCAGAAGAGCGAGCGCCAGATGCGCGGCCTGCGCGGCCGCGACATCGCGATGATCTTCCAGGAGCCGATGACGGCGCTCAACCCTCTCTTCACCGTCGGTAACCAGATCGGCGAGGTGCTGGAGCTCCACGAGGGCCTCGGCAAGAGCGAGGCGCGGGCGCGCGCGATCGAGCTCCTCGACCGCACCGGCATTCCCAATCCCGGCAAGCGCGTCGACGCGTTCCCGCACCAGCTCTCCGGCGGCCAGCGACAGCGCGCGATGATCGCGATGGCGCTCGCGTGCCGGCCGCAGCTCCTGATCGCCGACGAGCCCACGACCGCGCTCGACGTCACGATCCAGGTGCAGATACTCGCGCTGCTCGACGACCTCCAGCGCGAATACGGCATGGCCATCCTCTTCATCACGCACGACTTGAACCTCGTGCGGCGCTTCACGCATCGCGTGGGCGTGATGGAGAAGGGCAAGCTGGTCGAGCAGGGATTCACGAACGAGGTCTTCGCGCACCCGCGCCACCCGTACACGATCAAGCTCATCAACAGCCGGCCGCAGCGGCTCGTGCGGCCCGTTGAAGAGGGTGCGCCGGTGCTCGCGTCGGCGAAGGACGTCGACGTCGATTTCGTGTCGGGCAAGGGCTGGTTCGGCAAGGAGACCTTCCACGCGGTGCGCAACGCGACGCTCTCGCTGCGCCGCGGCGAGACGCTCGGCATCGTCGGCGAATCGGGCTCCGGCAAGACGACGCTCGGCATGGCGCTCCTCGCGCTGCAGCCCATCGCGGGCGGCAGCGTCACGCTCGACGGCCAGCGCATCGACGGCGCCGATCGCGCGACGCTCCGCGCCATGCGCCGCCGGATGCAGGTCGTGTTCCAGGACCCGTTCGCGTCGCTGTCGCCGCGCATGACCATCGAGCAGATCGTCGGCGAGGGCATGGCGCTGCACATGCCGGAGCTCGGCAAGCAGGAGCGCCGCCAGCGCATCCTCGACATGCTTGCCGAGGTCGGGCTGTCCGAGGCGAGCGGCCTGCAGGACGTGCTCACGCGCTATCCCCACGAATTCTCGGGCGGGCAGCGGCAGCGTATCGCCATCGCGCGCGCCGTCGTGCTGCGTCCCGAGGTCCTCGTGCTCGACGAGCCCACGTCGGCCCTCGACGTGTCGGTGCAGCAGCAGGTGCTGAAGCTCCTTTCCGATCTGCAGGCGCACTACGGCATGAGCTACGTCTTCATCAGTCACGACCTGGCCGTCGTGCGCGCGATGTCGCACCGCGTGCTCGTGATGAAGGACGGCGTCATCGTCGAGGAAGGCGAGGCCGAGGCCCTCTTCGCGGCGCCGCGCGAGCAGTACACCCAGACGCTCCTCGCCGCCGCCGGCGCCTGACCCATCGGGCGGGGCCAGCGTCGTCCCCGCCGGCCCACCCGCGGATCGCGCCGACTCGGCCCCCTGTCGAATCGCCGCGTTGCCGCGGCCCGGCCCGCTATCGCGGACGCGCCCGCGACGACGGCCTTCGAGCTGCACGGCCGCCATGTCATCATCGCTCACGGACGCGCCGCCCGAGAGCACTGGTCAAGCCGCTGGTGCCGCGCGTCGGCGTTCGTGACGAAGCCGTGCTGCACCGCGTTCGACGGCGACGTCTGTCGGTCGCCGCCAGCCGACGGGCCGATTTCGCGCTGCCCACCGCGCGCGTCGCGGGTGCGACTACTCGGGCGGTGGGGACATCGTGCGCTTCGTGCGCGTGCTCGACGATCCCGACATCTTCCCGCCCGACGTCCACATCTTCACGATGTCGAAGCAGCCGTGGGTGAAGCTCGAGGGCGGCGCTCCCGCCTTCGACGAGTTCTACGACATCGAGGCCCTGTGGCCCGCGGCGAGCCTCGCGCGCCGCAAGGCGTATCGCGCACGCGGCATGGATACGATGATCCACCAAGGCGGTTCAAGTCGACTCCGACCCTACTTAATCGATGGGGTGGCGCGCGTGCTACCATCCCCACGGAATCGCGGGTCGCCCATGATCGGAGTGCTCATCGTCGCGCACGACACCCTGCCGAGCCTGGTTGAGATCATCAACAAGCTCGGCCTGCACGCGCGAGACGTTCCCGGTGCTGGCCACCGACGACCCGTTCGACGCGGCGCGCGTCGCGCTAGCTCGACACCGGCGAGGGTGTGCTCATCTTCTCCGACATCTACGGCGCCACGCCCTGCAACCTCGCGGGCAAGCTCCAGGTGCCGGGCCGCGTCGAGCTCGTCGCGGGCGTCAACCTTCCCATGCTCGTGCGTGCGTTCACGTATCGCGCGCGAGGCATGGAGACGATGATCACCAAGGCCGTTTCCGGCGGACGAGACGGCGTGCTGCGCATCGAGCTCGACCCCGTCTATGCAGCAGCGAGAGGTTGAGATCATCAACAAGCTGGGCCTGCACGCGCGGGCCTCGGCGAAGCTCACGCAACTCGCGGCGCGATATCAAAGCGACGTGCAGATGTCGCGCAACGGGCGCAAGGTGAACGCGAAGAGCATCATGGGCGTCATGATGCTCGCGGCGGGCAGGGGACGAAGGTCGTCATCGAGATCGAGGGTCCCGACGAGAGCGACGCGATGGACGCCATCGTCTCGCTCATCGGCGACTACTTCGGCGAAGGGCAGTAGCCGTAGTGGAGGTCCCAGGATAGGGACCCCGGCAGTGCGGCATTTTGCGAGCAACACGCGCGTCACCATCGCGTCACGCGCGCGCGCGAGCCTCCTCGAAGTCTCGCGCGGGAGGAACTTTGGTCATATCGTCATGTCCGGAATGCGGGAGACATTTGCGGAACCATCGCGCAAAATTGACGACCAATAGGCAATCGCGTCCGCCGCGGCGGCTCGCGAATTCCGCCATTCAATGCCCTGCGGTGCAACATGCTGACTCGCGCTGTCTCCATCATCAATCCGTCCGGCCTGCACGCCCGCGCTTGCGCGAAGATCGTCGCCATCGCGTCGAAATTCCGCTCTACGGTGTCGCTCGTGGTGAAGGGCCGGCGCGCGAGCGCGCGCAACATCGTCGCGGTCATGCTGCTCACGGCGTCGGTGGGCGCCACCGTGCGCATCGAGGTGGATGGCCCCGACGAGGCGCAGGCGATGCGCGCCATCGCCGCGCTCTTCCACGACGGTCTCGGCGAGCGCTCGTAGCTCAGCTCGCGAGCGGCGCATGATGGTCAGCTTCGCGCTCGCGGGCGTCGGCGTCTCCAGCGGCATCGCCATCGGGCGCGCGCAGCTCGTCTCGCACGCAACGCTCGAGGTCGCGCACTACCAGATCCCGGCGTCGAAGGTCGACGCCGAGATCCATCGCTTCAGCAACGCAGTGAAGGAGGTGCAGAAGGAGCTCGAGGGCCTTCACGCCGCGATGACCGGCGGCGACGTCCCCGGCGAGTTCGGCGCCTTCCTCGACGTGCACTGGATGATCCTCACCGATCCCACGCTGTCGGAGGCGCCGAAGAAGATGATCCTCGAGCAGCGCTGCAACGCCGAGTGGGCGCTGACGCAGCAGATGGGCGTGCTCGTCGAGCAGTTCGACCAGATCGAGGACGCTTACCTGCGCGAGCGCAAGGCGGACATCGTGCAAGTGGGCGAGCGCATCCTGAAGCGCCTGATGGGCAAGCCGGGATCGCTGCCGCCGCCGGTGGCGGAGGAGCAGACGATCCTCGTCGCGCACGATCTCTCGCCGGCCGACGTCATCCAGTTCAAACACCATCACTACGGCGCATTCCTGTGCGACGTCGGCGGCGTGACGTCGCACACGGCCATCGTCGCGCGCAGCCTCAATGTGCCCGCGGTGGTCGCGACGCACAACGCGCGCCAGCTGATCCGCGACAGCGAGATGCTGATCGTCGACGGCGACGCCGGCGTGGTCATCATCAACCCGGACCGCGCGGTGCTGTCCGAGTATCGCCTGAAGCAGAGCCAGCTCGAGCTCGAGCGGCAGAAGCTGAAGCGCCTGCGCTCGAAGCCCGCGGAGACCATCGACGGCGTGCACGTCGATCTGCACGCGAACATCGAGCTGCCGGAGGACCTGCCGCAGACCATCGAGAACGGCGCGACGGGCGTGGGACTCTTCCGCTCGGAGTTCCTGTTCCTCAATCGCGAGGGCCTGCCGACCGAGGACGAGCAGTTCGAGGCGTACCGCGCGGTGGCGGAAGGGATGCACGGGCATCCCGTGACGATCCGCACGTTCGATCTGGGCGCCGACAAGAACGAGGGGCTCGAGGGCCTCGCGCGCGTCGCGCCCAATCCGGCGCTCGGCCTGCGCGCGGTGCGCTTCTGCCTCGCCGAGCCGCGCCTTTTCCTGACGCAACTGCGCGCCATCCTTCGCGCGTCGCACTACGGCAAGGTGCGCATCCTGGTGCCCATGCTCGCGTCGTCGATCGAGATCGAGCAGACGCTGTTCATGATCGAGCAGGCGAAGGAGTCGCTGCGCGAGCAGGGCGTCCCGTTCGATTCCGGCGTCGAGGTCGGCGGCATGATCGAGATCCCCGCCGCGGTCATCGCGATGGACGCGTTCGTGGCGAAGCTCGACTTCCTGTCGATCGGCACCAACGACCTCATCCAGTACACGCTGGCGGTCGATCGCGCCGACGAATCGGTGGCGCACCTCTACAACCCGCTGCATCCGGCCGTCGTGCGGCTCCTCGCGCAGGCCATCGGTACCGCGGCCAAGGCGCGCAAGCCCATCGCCGTGTGCGGCGAGATGGCGGGCGAGGTGGAGCTCACCCGGCTCCTCCTGGGGCTGGGCTTGCGCAACTTCTCGATGCACCCTGCGCACCTCCTCGAGGTCAAGCAGCGCGTGCTGACCTCCGACGTCGCCGCCGCCAAGGCCGTCGTCGATCGCATCCGCCGGGCGGACAGCCCCGACAAGATCGCGGCGCTGGTCGAGAAGCTCAACGCGCTGTAGCGCCGGTCGCGCGCGCGTCTTGGGGCACTTCCGCGCGCCCTCACCCCAGCCCTTTCCCCGCAAGCCTGGACGAGGGAGCCCTATGGCATGCCCGAACCGATCCTGCTTGCGACGCCGCGCATCCACCCTCGCCGTCCGTCGTCCCGTGCCGCCCTCTCCCCGTGCGCGGGAGCGCGCGCGGGGTGAGGGCAACAGCCACAGCCGAACACCCGGCGGAATGTTCCCCCATCCGCATGTTGATCCCAAAGAACACCCCTGATTGAATCGACATGCCGTTTCCGGCATAATGCCAACGTCATGAAACCCCGCGCCCCCTGCCTGATTCCGCTTTGGCGGCGCTGGCGCTGCTTTTTCCCCTCGCCGCTCGCTGTCGAAGCCGGCGACACTGCGCCCGGCTTCAGCCTTCCGGGCGCGAAGGCGAGCCGTCGCGCTCGACAAGCTGAAGGGCAAGGTCGTCTACGTCGACTTCTGGGCCTCGTGGTGCGGGCCCTGCCGCCGCTCCTTCCCGTGGATGAACGAGATGCAGCAGAAGTACGGCGGCAAGGGCTTGGTGGTCGTCGGCGTCAACGTCGACAAGAAGCGCGCGGACGCGGACAAGTTCCTCGCGCAGGTTCCCGCGGCATTCACCCTCGTGTTCGACGAGGCGGGGGCCACGCCCACCGCGTACGACGTCAAGGGCATGCCGAGCTCCTACCTCATCGACGCGCGCGGCAAGGTCACCTTCGTCGAGCGCGGATTCCTGGACGAGAGCAAGGCGGGGCTCGAGCAGCGCATCGCGACGCTCGTCGCCGCCAAGCCCTGAAGGACGACGTCACGATGCGCGCCGTCCTCGTCGTGATCGCCGCCCTCGCGCTGTGCTCGTGCGCGACGATGACGCCGCCCAAGCCGTGGGAAAAGGGCAACCTCGCTCGGCCGGACATGCAGTTCGACTACGACCGCCTCGACAGCAAGACGCAGCAGCACATCTACACGAGCAAGGAGGCGGCGAGCGGCGGCTACGGCGTCGGCGGAGGCGGCTGTGGCTGCAACTGACGATCGCGCACGCTGCGGCACCGGGAGGCTGCTGGCCGCGGCGCTAGCGCTGCCGGGCGTCATGCCCGCGAGCGTCCTCGCGCAAGCCGCGCCAGACAAGGGCATCTTCGAGCTGCAGTACCTGAGCTATCGCGACTGGCAGCCGGGGCGCGATCGCATGACGGTGGACGCGCCGGCGTTCTACGCGCTCGTGCCCATCAACGACGCGTGGGTCGTCGAGGGCGGCATGGTGTACGACGCCGTCACAGGGGCGTCGCCGCTGTACTTCAACGTGCTCTCGGGCGCGTCGATCG
Organism: Casimicrobiaceae bacterium; assembly: GCA_044225355.1. GTDB lineage: Bacteria > Pseudomonadota > Gammaproteobacteria > Burkholderiales > Casimicrobiaceae > VBCG01. The sequence continues at coordinate 26,619 of JBGAIS010000016.1, forward strand.
GCGACTACCGCACGGCGGGCGACCTCAAGCTCACGCACTACGGCGACAATCGCGCGGTGAGCGTCGGCGGCTTCGTCTCGTCGGAGCAGGACTTCCTGTCGCGCGGCGCGTCGCTCAACCTCCAGCTCTTCAGCGACGATCGCAATCGTACGTGGCTCCTCGGCATGGCGGGGACCAACGACCGGATCAACGCGACCAACGGCGTGGCGCCCAACTCGCGGCGCAACTCGCTCGAGTTCGTCGTGGGGATCACGCAGGCGCTCTCGCCGAACGACATCGTGCAGTCGAACCTCACGTATTACACGGGGCACGGCTACTACTCCGATCCGTACAAGCCGCTCGATACGCGGCCGTCGACGCGCGAGACCTGGGCGTGGCTCACGCGCTACAACCACTATTTCGTCGAGCAGGACGCGACGCTCAAGCTCGGCTACCGGCTGCTCCTCGACTCGTTCGGGAGCACGTCGAACGCCCTCGACGTCGCATGGGCGCAGGGCTTGCCGTGGTGGGGGATCTCGGTGACGCCGGCGCTGCGCTTCTACACGCAGACCGCCGCGAATTTCTACATGAATCCGCCTTTCCCCAGGGGATTCGTCGAAGGGCAGAACTACAGCGCCGACACGCGGCTCGCGTCGTTCGGCGCGCTGACCGCGGGCGTCACCGTCGCGGCGCCGGTATGGGACGGCTGGAACGTCTCGCTTCGCGCCGACTATTACCGCCAGGATCCCGACTGGCAGATCTTCGGCACCGGCAGCCCCGGCATCCAGATCTTCGCGGCGCGCTGGTTCCAGGTGAACGTCACGAAGAACTTCTGACGCGCTCACGAGGAATGGTGCCAGGCCTGTAATGGGGTCTGACCCCATTATTTCCGGAGACAATTCAAGGCGTTGTCGCCATTGTTTGGCGGCGCTCGGCATAATGGTGCCAGGTCTGTAATGGGGTCTGACCCCATTTCGTGTTGACGGCATCTTCGACGATGAGCCTCTTCCGCCGCACCTTCCGCGCGATGGCCGGGGAGCACGAGATCACGCTCGCGGCGGCCGACGCGGACGTAGCGGAGCGTGCGGCCGAGGCCTCGGTGGCCGACGTGCTTCGGATCGAGGCCAAGTTCTCGCGATACCGCGACGACAGCGTGACCTCGCGCATCAACCGAGCCGCCGGCGGCGCGCCGGTGCCCATCGATGCCGAGACCGCCGCACTCCTGCAGTACGCCGACCACTGCCACGCGCTGAGCAACGGACTCTTCGACATCACGTCCGGCGTCCTGCGCCGCGCGTGGAACTACCGGCGCGACCCGCCCGCGCTGCCTTCCGACGACGACATCGCCGCCGCGGTCTCGCTCATCGACTGGCGCGGCGTGGAATGGAGCGCCTCGCACGTGCGATTGCCCCGCGCGGGCATGGAGATCGATTTCGGCGGCATCGGCAAGGAATATGCGGCGGACCGCGTCGCCACCATCCTCGCCGAGCACGGGCTTCGCCACGGCTTCGTGAACCTGGGCGGGGACCTACGCGCCGTCGGTCCGCAAGCCGACGGCACGCCGTGGCGCGTGGGCGTGCGGCATCCTCGTGTGCGGGGCGCGGCCATCGCGGGATTCGACCTGGCCTCCGGCGCGCTCGCGACGAGCGGCGATTACGAGCGCTACATCGAAGTCGACGGCGTGCGCTACTGCCACATCCTCAATCCGATGACGGGACGCCCGGCATCGCACTGGCAGTCGATCAGCGTCGCGTCGCCGCTGTGCGTGGCCGCGGGAAGCTGCGCGACGATCGCGATGCTCCTCGAAGCTGCCGCGCCCGCGTTCCTGGACGCGCAAGGCGTGCAGTGGATCGGCGTCGCGTCGGACGGCTCCCTGCGACCGTGACGTCCGGCGATGCCGAAAGAAGTAGGGTCGGAGTCGACTTTCCGGCAGACGCTCTCGGCGCCCTGGCCTCGCGATGAGCGCCGACACGCCGTCCGAGCCGCGGCGCACTTCGACCCGAGGACGCGATGCGCGCAGCGAGTCGACCTCGCGACCCCGCGAAATCAAGACGACTGCGACCGACTCAATTTGCGGTGCACATCGTCACGCCGATGCCCGCGCCTTCCGCGATCCAGCCTTTGCCGAGCATCTCCTGGCGCACGGTGGGCTCGATCGTCAGGCGATGGTTGGGCGCGCCGCCTTGCCCCTGGTTGTACACGCGGTAGACGGCGAGCCCGGACGCGCATCCGCCGCCCGCGTCGGGCAGGCGCATGTAGAAGACCTCGGCCTCGAACAGCCAGTCGGGATTGGCCTTGACGGCCTCGCACTCGCTCGCGCTCGCGGTGTAGAAGTGCGAGCTCTTGGCGCCGAACGACGTCGAGAAGAAGCGGCACACGCCCGACAGCCCGGAGCCCGCGGTGGTGAACACCTTGAACTGCCGCCCCGTGCGCGTCCACCCGACGAACGTCCCGTCGTCGAGCTTCACGATCTCGTCGGCCTTGGCGGTGATGAAGAAGTGGTCGAACGCGGCGTGGTAGTACTCGATGGCGTCGGCGGTGGCCGGTGCCTGCGGGGGCTGCGCGATGCCGAAGCGCAAGCCCAAGTAGGCCGCGATGTCCTGCAGGTCGGCGGGCTTGTACAGCGACTCGTAGTCGTTCATCTCCGGGACGCCGGAGAGCGCCTGCGCGATCACGACGGCGTTCCACGCGCCGAGCTTGATGGGCTCGGGCCCCGGGCTCGCGCCGGGATTGTGGCACTGCGCGCACACCTGGTTGTACAGCGACTGGCCGCGCGCGAAATCCTGCGCGTGCGCGACGGCGCCCGCGAAGAGCGCCAAGAGCAAGGGAGCGATGCGGAGGCAGGAGCAGGCCATGGTCACATCATCCGCGTGAGCGTGCCGCCAAGGCTAACATCCCCGCCCTGAGCCTATTCCGGCGGCGCGCGACGCGGGCGACCGCGACGCGCTCGCTCACGACGCGCCACACTCAATCGGGCCACGCGATCGTCCTCGGCCGGCAACGCTTACGACCGATAGGGCGACACACCGCACGGCGGTCCAGCGCGCCGCGGCGCACCGCGAGTCACCGTGCCGCAATCCCCCTCGTCACGACACCGCCGACCTTGGCGCGGTGCCGCCCGCGTCCTCACGCCGTCACTGCGGCGAGCACATGATCACGCCCACGTCCCCATAGCCTTCGGGGATCCACCCCTTCGCGAGCATTTGCGCGCGCGTCGCGAGGTCCGTCGTGTAACGATGGTTGGGCGCGCCGCCCTGGCCGTTGTTGTACATGCGGTAGACGGGGTCCATGCCCGCCGGGCACGCGCCGGTCAGCGTGGGCGAGACCGTGAAGAAGATCTCCGCGCCCTGCCCCTCGTACGACCAGTTGACGTTGGCCTGGACCGTCGTGCACTCGCCCGCGTCGTTCGTGTAGAAGTGCGAGCTCTTGGTGCCGAACGCCGTGCTGAAGAAGCGGCACACCGACTTGAGGTCGGTCGCGGCGGTCGGGTACACCTTGAACTGCTTGCCGGTGCGCACCCAGCCCTTGAACGTGCCGTCGTCGAGCTTGCTGATCTCGCCCGCCACCGCCGTGATGAAGTAGTGGTCGAAGTCCGCGTGGTAGTACTCGATGGCGGTGATGGTCGTGCCCGATGGCGGTGGCGTGGTGCCGCTCACGCCGGTGCCGCTGGCCGCGATCGCCTGCGGGCTGCCCGTCCCGCTGCTCGCGACGGTGATGATCGCGCTGCGCGCGCCGATCGCATTCGGCAGGAAGGTCACCGCGAACGTGCACGAGGCGCCCGCGGCCACGGTCGCGCAGGTGGACGCGCTCACCGCGAACTCCGCGGCGTTGCTGCTCGTGATCGACGACACCGTCACCGCCGCGCTGCCGATGTTGCTGAGCGTGACGGTCTGCGCGCCGCTCGACGCGCCGAGCGTGGTGTCGGGCATCGAGAGCGCCGACGGCATCGAGAGCTGGCCCGTGCCGGGCGGCGGCGTCACCGCCACGCCGGTACCGGACATCGACACCGACAGCGACCCGCCGCCGCTGTACGAGAGCGTGAGCGTCGCGCTGTCCGCGCCCGCGCCGCTCGGCGTGTACGCGACCGACAGCGAGCACGAGCCGCCCGCGGCGACCGAGCTCACGCACGTATTGCCGCTCACGACGAACTCTGCGGCGTTGCTGTTGGCGAGGGCGAGGCCCGTCGCCGCGGCGCCGCCGGTGTTGTTGACGGTGATGGTGGTCGGGGCGCTCGTCTGGCCGACGTTGACGTTGCCGAACGACGCGATCGGCGGCGTCGCCGACAGGCTCGCGCTGGGCGCGGCGGTGCCGGTGCCCGAGAGCGCGACGGTCAGGTTCGACCCGCCCGTGGAGCTCACCGTGATGGACGCGCTGTCCGCCCCCGCGCCGGAGGGCATGTACGCGACCGCGAACGTGCACGTCGCGCCGGCATTGAGCGTCGCGCCGCAGGTGTTGGCGCTGACCGGGAACTCGCCGCTGTTGCCGTTCGCGAGCGCGATGCCCGTGGCTTGCGCGCCGCCGGTGTTGCGCAGCGTGACGGTCTGCGTCGCGCTCGTGGTGCCCACCGTGATGGTGCCGAAGCTCAGCGACGTCGGCGACAGCGAGAGGGACGCCGTGGCGGGCGCGGTGCCGGTGCCGGTCATCGGCAGCGACACGGGCGTGCCTCCGGTGTAGGTCCACGTGAGCGACGCCGAGTCCGCGCCGGCCGCGGACGGCGTGTACGTGACGTTGAGGCTGCACGACGCGCCGGCCGCGAGCGTCGAGGCGCAGCCGTTGCCGCTCACGACGAACTCGGACGCATTGTTGTTCGACAGCACGAGTGCGGTCGCGGTCGCGCCGCCGGTGTTGGTCACGGTGACCGACTGCGGCGCGCTGCTGTTGCCCGTCTGCACGCTGCCGAACGACAGCGACGAGGGCGAGACCGAGATGGCCGCGGCCGCCGCCGCGGCGCCCGAGCCCGACAACGAGATGCCGATGCTCGCGCCGCCGCCGGTGAACGTGTAGGTGCCGCTGTCGCTCGTGGCCGAGGTGGGCGAGTAGGTGAACACGAGCGTGCAGCTCGCGCCGGCGCTGAGCGTGGGCGAGGTGCAGGTGCTGGCGTTGGTCTTGGTGAAACGCGGCGGCGCCGTCGGGTAGCTCATGTTGCTGGCGGCGCCGGTGCCGGTGTTGGACACCGTCACGGTTTGCGGCGCGCTGGTCTGGCCGACGGTCACGGTCCCGAACGAGAGCGAGGTCGTGGATGCGGAAATGTTCGGCGCGGACGCGGAGGCGCCGGTGCCCGAAAGCGAGATGGGAATGCTCGTGCTGCCGCTGCCGGTGATGGTGAAGCTGCCGCTCGCGGCCCCTGCGGCCGTGGGGCTGAACGTGATGGTCATCGAGCAGCTCGCGCCGGCGTTGAGCGTGGCGGCGCAGGTGTTGGCGGTGCGCTGGAACGGGGCAGCGACGGTGCCGTAGGCCATGCCGGTGGCGTTAGCGGCGCCGCTGTTGGTCAGCGTGATGGTCTGCGAGGAGGAGGTCGAGCCTACGTTCACGGTGCCGAAGGAGAGGGAGGTCTGGTCGGCGGCGACGGCGGGGGCGGGAGCGGGGCACTGCTGGTTAAGCGAGCGGTACCAGATGTAAAGCGCAAGGTTGTCCAGGTCGGCGGCCGTGATGCTTGCGGTATCTCGCACAGACGACATATCCGGAACACGATCTAGCGCATCGCTGATATTGCCAGCTTGAGTTCCGGGGCCGGCGTAATCACCGCCGCTGAGTATCTTATTCTTGCCGTCCTTGGGATCGTTGCCATGACAGCTCGGATTCGAGCAGCTAACCTCAGCCCCCGCGATCTTCAAGTGATACTTTGACTCCCCCGCCTTGCAATCCTGCGCGATCGAAACCGCCGACCACGCAAAGGCCAAGGAGCCCATCAGGGCGACGAGAAGACGATTCGGGCGTTTCATTGCGACGACTCTCCGGACGGGCGATGCGGCAGGGCAAAGGGGCAATTCCCCGAACATCCAGTGTACGGTAGTTTATTCCGTTGTCATAGTACGACGTCATACTCTTTCCGACTGACGGTGGTTTTCCCGGTTTTGTGGCAAACACCCTCGAATCCACAGGTCACATGTCATCGACATGACGCGGCGCGTCCGCCTGCCGCGCGCCGACGCGAAATCGGGCTAGAATGGGCACTCGCGCCGATTTGAACCAGCTTGCGGGCGCGGGAAACCCTTTGTTTCGTATCGGGTTTTCGAACAAATACGGCTAAAGCGGCGCGTCGCGACCCGAACCGGTTGCCCGCCTCTTCGCCCCGCAAGCTGGCCGGCTCATGCCGCACCCGCGCCCACCGGCAGCGGTGCGACTTCATCCTTCGATGCCCTCGTTCTCGGCCACCACCGGCGGCGAAAGCGCCGCCTCCGCCTCCTCCGGTCACGCCGGCCACTCCGTCGGCGCGGTGGAAGCGCGGGTCGCGTCGTTCTCGGAGCCGCTCCAGCTCGCGAGCGGGCAATGGCTGTCGCGCTACGACCTGGCTTACGAGACGTACGGCGAGCTCAACGCCGACGCCTCCAACGCGGTGCTCGTGTGCCACGCGCTCAACGCGTCGCACCACGTGGCGGGGTACTACGCGAACGACCGCGACAACGTCGGCTGGTGGGACAACCTCATCGGCCCGGGAAAGCCGCTCGACACCAACCGCTTCTTCGTCGTCGGCGTGAACAACCTCGGGAGCTGCTTCGGCTCGACCGGGCCGCTGTCGATCAATCCCGACACGGGCAAGGCGTGGGGCGGCGACTTCCCGCTGGTGACGGTCGAGGACTGGGTCGACTCGCAGGCGAGGCTCGCCGACCGCCTGGGCGTCGCGCAGTTCGCCGCGGTGATCGGCGGCAGCCTGGGCGGCATGCAGGCGCTGTCGTGGGCCATCCGCTACCCGCAGCGCGTGCGCCACGCGCTCGTCATCGCCGCCGCGCCGAACCT
>JBGAIS010000260.1:0-5500 GCA_044225355.1 Casimicrobiaceae bacterium
ATTCGTGGAGGTGCAGTCGCGTGTCGGTCCGGAAGCCCACGACAACGAGCTCCTCGCGTTCCCCATTCGAGAGGAATCGCTCGTGATCACGAGCAAGCGCGTCGCGGGGCGCTCCATGAAGTCGCTGTCGGGCCCGGATGCGCGTGGCCTCTTCGTATCGCTCATGACGCGCGGCCAGCTCGAGATGCCGCTCATGCCGGGCACGGTGTTCCAGCGCGGCGACGTCGTGCACATCGTCGGCACGCCCGCGGCCATCGAGCGCGCGGTGGCCGTCGCGGGTATCGTCGATCCCGATCCCGGCCGCTTAGCGCTGCCGTTCCTCGCCGCGGGCATCGCCATCGGCACGGTGCTGGGCCTTGCGCAGGTGCACGTGGGCTCGCTGCCGGTGGGACTCGGCACGAGCTGCGCGATCCTGCTCGTGGGGCTCGTCACGGGGTGGGCGCGCAATCGCTTTCCGCTGTTCGGAGGCATCCCCGACGACGCCACGCGCCTCCTGCAGGACGTGGGCCTCACCGTGTTCATCGCGGTGGTGGGACTGTCGGCGGGCCCGCACGCCATGCAGGTCCTGCATTCGCAAGGCGTCACGTTCTTCCTCACCATCGCTTGCGCCGGGGTGATCGTCACGCTCACGCCGCAGCTCGTGGGCTTCTGGTTCGGCGCGCGCGTGCTCAAGATGCCCGTGCCCATCCTCCTGGGCGCCCTGGCCGGCGCGCAGACCGCCACCCCCGCGCTCAACGCGCTCAAGGAAGCCGGCGGCAGCAACGTCTTCGTCCTGGGCTACGCCATCCCCTACGCCATCAACAACGTGCTCCTCACGCTCTGGGGCACGGTCATCGTCATCGTGGTCCACGGCTGGAGCACGTAGCCGCGCGACCGGCCCCAGCTGTAACAGATCGCAACAATTCGCAGGGGACAGGAACCTTCGTTCATTGGGACAATCCCTACTCGAGGCTCCTCCTCCCGCCCTCCATGGCAACCCCCGTCACCTCGCCCACCGCCGACCACGGCGAAGACTCGCACCTTCCCGATCCTCGTCGCCCCGACCCGCCGATGCCCGACACCGACGAGACCACACCCCCACGCGGCCGCCGCCGCGGCCTCGTGTGGATCGCGATCGTGGCGGTCGTCGCTGCGGCCGCCGCCGCGGCCTATTACTTCTGGCCTCGCACCGCGCCCGCCTCGGCGCAAGCGCCCGGCGCGCCCGCGGCGCAAGGCACCGGCAAGGGCTTCGACCCGTCGCTTCGCACGCTGCCCGTGGTCGCCGAGCCCGTGCGCAAGGGCGCCATCGACGTCTACCTCAACGCGCTCGGCACCGTCACGCCGCGCAACCTCGTGACCGTGAAGCCGCGCGTCGACGGCCAGCTCATGAAGGTGCACTTCGAGGAAGGCCAGCTCGTCAAGGCGGGCGCGCTGCTCGCCGAGATCGATCCGCGTCCGTTCGAGGTGCAGCTCGCGCAGGCCGCGGGACAGCTCGCCAAGGACCAGGCGCTCGTCGCCAACGCGCAGGTCGACCTCGATCGGTACAAGACGCTCCTCGCGCAGGATTCGATCGCGCGCCAGCAGGTCGACACCCAGGAGGCGCTCGTTCGCCAGTACCAGGGGACGATCAAGACGGACCAGGCCGCCGTGGACAACGCGAAGCTCCAGCTCTCCTATGCGCGCGTCACGGCGCCCATCGCGGGCCGCGTGGGCCTGCGACAGGTCGATCCCGGCAACGTCGTGCACGCGTCCGACACGAACGGCATCGTCGTCATCGCGCAGCTCTCGCCCATCAGCGTGATCTTCCCCATCCCCGAGGACAACGTGCCGCTCATGATGCAGCGGCTCGCGCAGGGCGTACCCACCACCGTCGAGGCGTGGGACCGCGAGGGCAAGAAGAAGCTCGCCACCGGCAAGCTCGTCACCGCCGACAACCAGATCGACACCACCACCGGCACGGTCAAGACCAAGGCCGAGTTCGCCAACGAGAACGGCGCGCTGTTCCCGAACCAGTTCGTCAACGTCCGCATGCTGACGCAGACGCTCGACGACGCGACGCTCGTGCCCACCGCGGCCATCCAGCGCGGCGCACCGGGGACGTTCGTCTACGTGGTGAAGGAAGACAAGACGGTCACGGTCGCGCCGGTGAAGCTCGGGCCCGCGCAGGGCGAGGTCACGGTCGTCACGAGCGGCGTGCGTCCGGGCGCATGGTGGTCGTCGACAGCGCCGACAAGCTGCGCGAGGGCGAAGGTCGAGACCGTCACCGCGCGAGGCCAGGCGGTCGCACCGCCCAAGCAAGGCAGGTCCGCAGATCCACCCGGCGACCGACTCGCCAGCGAGCGCGGCAAGCGCGGCGAGGGCGGCGCGCCGCCCGCGAAGGCGCCGTAACGACGGCGGGACGCCCCATTCCACGCAGGAGGTGGCATGCGCGCGCCGCTGCCTCGGCCTGATCCTCGCGTCTTCATCCATCGCCCCGTCGCCACCGCTCCTCGCCAGGCGATCCTGCTGGGCATCGTCGCGTACCGGGTGCTGCCGCTGTCGGCGCTGCCCGAGGTCGACTACCCGACCATCCAGGTGGTCACGCTGTACCCCGGCGCGAGCCCCGACGTGACCGCGTCGTCGATCACGGCACCCCTCGAGCGGCAGTTCGGGCAGATGCCCGGGCTCAACCAGATGTCGTCGACGAACTCGGGCGGCGCGTCGTGATCGCGCTGCGGTTAACCTCGCCGCTGGCCGGCACCGACATCGCGGAGCAGGAAGTGCGAGCGGCGATCAACGCGTCATCGAATACATCCCGGCGGACATCTGATCCCGCCGGTGTGCAACAAGGTGAATCCGGCGTTCATCGACGCTCGCGCTCGTCGAACGCGCCGCTCACGAAGCAGGACCTGGCGGACGCGCGTCGCGCAGAAGATCGCAGCTTTACGGCGTCGAGCTCGTCAGCATCAACGAGGGCGGCGGCCCGCGGTGCGCGCCATCCAGGTGAATCACGCGCGCTCGCCGCCTACGGCCTCCTCGAGGACGTGCGCACGTCCCATCGCCAGCGCGAACACCAACGGGCCAAGGGCAACTTCGACGGCCAGTACTGCGCCAGCACCATCGACGCCAACGACCAGCTCAGGATCCGCGGACGAGTATCGGGAGCTCGTCATCGCATCGCAACGCGGCGCGCCGGTGCGCGTGCAGGACGTGGCCGAAACCGTCGACGGCGCGGAGAACAGCAAGCTCGCGGCGTGGGCGAACACGACGCCCTGCATCATCCTCGGCGTGCAACGGCGAGCGCAACGTGATCAAGGTGGTCGACCAGGTGGAAAGCAACTCCTGCCGCAGTTGAAGGCGGTCGCTGCCGGCCGCCGTGGACTCGCTCCTCACCGATCGCACGAGCAGCGATCCGCGGCTCCGTGACCGACGTGGAGTTCGAGCTCCTCTGGCCGTCGCGCTGGTCGTGGTGATCTTCCTCTTCCTTCACCCAACGTGGCTGCCACGGTCATCCCGACGTCGCGGTGCCGCCTGTCGCTCGTCGGCACCGTTCGGCGTCATGTACTCCTCGCCGGCTTCTCGATCATGGCGGCGCTGATGGCGGCATCGACGGGCTTCGTCGTCGACGACGCGATCGTGGTGATCGAGAACATCGCGCGCACATCGAGCGCGGCGACTCGCCGCGCTGGAAGACGCGCTGGGCGCATGGTCGACTACGTTATCTTCATCACCGTTCGCCGCTCATCGTTGTTACTGCTGTTCATGGGCAACGACGTCGGGCGCCTGTTCCGCGAGTTCGCGATCACGCTGGCGGTGGCGATCCTCATCTCGGCGGTCGTATCGCTCACGCTCACGCCGATGATGTGCGCGAAGCTCCTCCGGCACACGCCGCCCGAGCGGCAGACGCGCTTCTACCGGTGGAGCGGCGAAGTCTTCGACCGCATCATCCACCGCTACGGGCGGATGCTCGCGTGGGTGCTCGACCGCCAGCTCGCGACGCTCCTCGTGGCGATCGCCACGCTCGCGCTCACCGTGGTCCTATACGTCTCGATTCCCAAGGGCTTCTTCCCGGTGCAGGACACGGGCGCCATCCAGGGCATCTCGGAGGCGCCGCAATCGATCTCCTTCGAAGCGATGAACGAGCGGCAGCAGGCGCTCGCGGCCGTGGTGCTGGAGGACCCGGCGGTGGCGAGCCTCACGTCGTTCATCGGCGTCGACGGCACCAACGCGACGCTCAACAGCGGCCGCATGCTCATCAACCTGAAGCCCCGAGCCGAGCGCGACGCGAGCGCCCCCGAGATCATCCGCCGCCTGCAGCCCAAGCTCCACGACGTCACCGGCATCACGCTGTACATGCAGCCGGTGCAGGACCTCACGATCGAGGACCGCGTGAGCCGCACGCAGTACCAGTTCACGGTCGAGAGCGTCGACTCGGCGAACCTGACCACGTGGGTGCCCCGCCTGGTCGATCGCCTGCGGCAGCTTCCGCAGCTCGCCGACGTCGCGTCCGACCTGAGCGACCAGGGACTGCAGGCCTACGTCGAGATCGATCGCACCACGGCGAGCCGCATGGGCGTCACGCCGGCCGCCATCGACGCCGCGCTATACAACGCGTTCGGCCAGCGCCTCGTGTCGACCATCTTCACGCAGACGAACCAGTATCGCGTGGTGCTGGAGGTGAAGCCCGAGTTCCAGCGCGGCCCCGGCGCGCTCGACAACCTCTACGTGACGTCCACCGTACCGGGGCAGCCGTCGCAGCAGGTGCCGCTGTCGACGGTCGCGCGCGTCGTCGAGAAGACGGGCCCGCTCGCCATCAACCACATCGGCCAGTTCCCGGCGGCGACGGTATCGTTCAACCTCGCGAAGGGCGCATCGCTCGGCGACGCCGTGAAGGCGGTCGAGGCCACGCGCGCCGAGCTCGCGATGCCCGACAGCGTGCAGATCAATTTCCAGGGCGCGGCCCTCGCGTTCCGCGCGTCGCTCGCCAACGAGCTCTGGCTCATCCTCGCCGCGGTCATCACGATGTACATCGTGCTCGGCGTGCTGTACGAGAGCTTCGTCCACCCCATCACCATCCTGTCCACGCTGCCGTCGGCAGGCGTGGGCGCGCTCCTGGCGCTGATGCTCACGGGCAACGACCTGTCGATCATCGCGATCATCGGCATCATCCTGCTCATCGGCATCGTGAAGAAGAATGCGATCATGATGATCGACTTCGCGCTCGACGCCGAGCGCCACGAGGGCCTGCCGCCGCGCGAGGCCATCTTCCAGGCCTGTCTCTTGCGCTTTCGTCCCATCATGATGACGACGATGGCCGCGATCCTGGGCGCGCTTCCGCTCATGATCGGCTGGGGCGAAGGGTCCGAGCTCCGGCATCCGCTGGGCGTGACGATGGTAGGCGGGTTGATCTTCTCGCAAGCGTTGACGCTGTTCACGACGCCGGTGATCTACCTGTACTTCGATCGGTGGGCGGCGCGGTGGCGAAGGGGGTCTTCTTCGCCGCATTCACCGCCGCATTCACCGCCGCCCTCACCGCCGCCCT
>JBGAIS010000261.1:0-4039 GCA_044225355.1 Casimicrobiaceae bacterium
AACGCGTCGGGGCCGAAGCGCCTCCGCGCGGTGCTTCACCTCGACGTGTCGACCGAGGACGCCGCGCGAGCGGCCGAGCTGCTCGCGGGAGCGATCGCGAACGCATGAAACGCGCGCCCCTGGTGCTCATGCTCGGGCTCGTCGCGTGCGCGCCGAATCGCGGGGAAGGCTTCGAGAGGTCCGTCAACGACGCGCGCGCGGCGTACGGCGCGGGTCGCTTCGACGAGGCCGCGCAGCGCTGGGACGACGCCGCGAAGCGCGCGAAGGTCCCGCGCGACGCGGTCTACGCGCGCTACGAGGCGGCGCTCGCGCGGGCGCGTGCCGGGGATGTGGCGGGCGGCGCGGCCGCGCTCCGCAAGATCGCCGACGAGAACGTCGAGTACTCCGCGGAGGCGGCCTACAAGGCGGCGGACCTCTCGTTCAAGGTCGATCCCGCCGCGGGCTACCGGGAGCTCGAGGCGATGGCGCTCCGCTTCCCGGACAGCCCGTACGCGCGCGTCGCCCTCGAGCGCCTCATTCGCCACGACGACGAGGCGGGAGCCGCGACCGCGATGGCGCGCCTCGACGCGTTCGCGCCGAAGGTGCAGGGCAAGTCTCTCGAGATGGACGTCGCGTACGAGCGCGCGAAGCGGCTCGAGGCGATGGGACGCCACGAGCAAGCGCGCGACTCGTTCATCGCGGTCGCGAACCAGTGGCCGTACCCGAAGGGCAACTACTTCGACGACGCGCTCTTCCGCGCGGCCGAGATCGAGGAGAAGCTGAAGCGCCCGAACGAGGCGATCGCCCTCCTCGAGCGGATGCTCGAGTACCGCGAGACGTCCGTCACGATCGGCAGCTACGAGCGGCCGCGCTACATCCCCGCGATGCTGAAGATCGCGGCGATCTACGAGGATCAGCTCCACGATCGGGGCAAGGCGCGCGACGCGTACCACCGCCTCTACACGGAGTTCAAGACGTCCACGCTCCGCGACGACGCGCTCTGGCGCGAGGCGGATCTCTGGACGAAGGACGGCGACACCGACAAGGCCTGCGCGCGCCTCGACACGCTCGTCAGCAACCTCCCCGACTCGCGCTACGTCCCCTGCGCCATCGACCGATGCAAGAGCATCGAGCGCCCGAAGGACAGCAAGGCGCCCAAGACGTGCCACGCCTACCTCCTCCGCGACCCGGTGCGTCCCGACGAGCCGAAGTAGTCGCGCTTGTCACACGGGGCGGCCGTGGTTCGATGGGAGAGCGTGCGCGCTCTCCTGGTCTCCACGTGTCTCGCCGCCCCCGCGTGTCTCGCGGGCTGCTCTGCGCGCGCGACGGCCGCCGACGCATCCATCGAGACGACGAGCGCCGACGCCGGGGCGGGTGACGCGGCAACACAGCTCGAGCCCCTCGGCGAATGGATGCAGCGGCTCCGGCTCTCGGCGGCGGCGTGGCCTACGTGGCCCCGCCGCTCGGGTCGACGGAGCCGCGCCCCGTCATCGTCGCGGTGCACGGCGCGATGGACCACCCGAGCTACATGTGCAGCGCCTGGCGCGTCATCGCGGACGCCCACGCCTTCGTCGTGTGCCCCGCCGGGCGGAAGGCGGGCGAGGTCTACGTGTGGTCCTCCGGCGAGATGATCGACAAGGCGATCGACGCCGCGCTCACCGCCGCGCGCGCGAAGTTCGGCGCGCGCATGATCGACGCGTCGATGGTCTACACCGCGTTCTCGCAAGGCGCGACGATGGCGGCCGTCCCGCTCACCACGTCGAACCGTGGTCGATTCGCGCGCGCCGCGCTCGTCGAGGGCGGGTACCACACCCTCGAGAGCGGCTATGCGGCCGCGTTCAAGAAGGCCGGTGGGGAGCGTGTGCTCTACACGTGCTCGCAGGGCGGCTGCGTCGGGTCCTTCGCCGCGTCGAAGAGCGCGCTCGCGGCGGTCGGGATCCCGGTGAAGGTCGAGTCGCCGGGTCCCTACGGGCACTCGATGGTCCCCGCCGTCCGCGCCTCGCTGAACGCCGCGCTGCCGTGGCTGACGGAGGGGCTCGCCGGCTGGGAGGGTTACGCCGCGGCGCCCAAGCTCGAGGCGCACTGACGGGCACCAACGCCCGAGGGTGTGTGCAGGTATCCGACGAGCGGACCGCTTGCCAATGGCCAGCGTATCCCTATCCTGACTCGGTCCTATGAGCGCGACCGCCCAGCTTCCCCGTCCGGGAGACATGATCGCGGGCAAGTACGTGCTCGATCGGCTCCTGGGGCAGGGAGGCATGGGCGCCGTCTTTGCCGCACGGCACCTCAAGCTCGCGAAGTCGGTCGCGATCAAGATCATGCTCGCCGACGCGGGCAATCCCGAGGCCTCGCAGCGCTTCATCAACGAAGGCCGCGCCGCGGCGAACATCCAGAACGAGCACGTGGTCCGCGTCGACGACGTCGACGAGGAGATGGGCTACGCGTACATGGTCCTCGAGCTGCTCGAGGGCCAGGACCTCGCGCAGATCCTCGAGGCGTCGCCCGGCAAGCGGATCGCGCCGCATCTCGCGGTCAGCTACGTGATGCAGGGCCTCAAGGGCGTCGCGCAGGCGCATGCGCTCGGCATCGTTCATCGCGATCTGAAGCCGTCCAACCTGTTCCTCGCGAAGCGAAAAGACGGCAGCGCGGTCGTGAAGGTCCTCGACTTCGGCATCTCGAAGGCGACGGGGCAGGGCGGCCTCAACGCGGCGCCGAACGCGCTCACCTCGACGAAGGCGATGCTCGGCTCGCCGCTCTACATGTCGCCGGAGCAGCTTCGCAACGCGAAGGGCGTCGATCATCGGGCCGACATCTGGGCGATGGGCGTCATCCTCTACGAGCTCATCACCGGCGCGCTGCCCTTCATGGGCGACAACCTCGGCGAGCTCTTCGCCAACATCCTCGAGTCGGATCCGCTCCCGCTCCGCCAGCGCGCGGGCGACGCGGTGCCGCTCGGCCTGAACGACGTCGTCATGCGCTGTCTCCAGCGAAAGCCGGAGCAGCGGTTCCAGAGCGCCGCCGAGCTGATGCAGGCGCTCGCGCCCTTCGAGCATGCTGGCGTGGTCGGTGCGATCGGCGCGGGCACGAACGTCGGTCTGGGCGCGCTGGGCGGCACGGCGTTCCTCCCCAACGCCAGCCTCCAGACGGGCCAGCAAGGCGCGGCAACCCGTCGCGCACGCGCTCTCCGCGGCGGGCACCGGGCCGCAGCCGCAGCCGCCGATGCGCGCAGTCACGGCCAGCCAGTCGAACCTCACGCCGCCGCAGTTCGTGCAGACCACGGGCAGCGGCTGGCAGCAGGCTCCCGCCCATCGCCGGGCTGCCGAAGTCGAGGACGCCCTCATCCTCGGCGTGTTCGGCGCCGTCGCGCTCATCGGCTCGATCCTCGGCATCGTGGCGTGGAAGGCCTCGACCCATCCGAAGGAGGATCCCACCGCGGCGCATCCGCCGCCCCCCGCGTCGTCCTCGCTCACCGGCGTCGAGCCCCCCGCGTCGACGAAGCCCGTCGATCCGCCGCCGCCCGAGAGCGCCTCCGCGCCGATGCCCGCGGTCAGCGCGCCCGCGCCCGCACCCGCGCCGTCGCCGCCTCCTACGCCGGTGCATCATCCAACGGTCACGCGCCCGCAGCCGCAGCCGCAGCCGCAGCCCGTCGCCCAGCCGGTTCCGGCGCCGCAGCCGAAGCCTCAGACCAAGCCTGGTCAGCCGTCGCTCGAAGGCAACCGCTGATCTCGCCTGTCGAATCGATGCTGGTGTATAAAGGTGCCGATGAGGGCACTTAGGCGGTCTGCGCGGCCGCTATCTTCAACACAGCTGTCGGCGCCGCTAGCGTGGGCCGACACGAGCACGGCGGAGACGCTCTTCCAGGAGGGCCTCGCCGCGATGAAGCGGAACGACTTCACGATCGCGTGCGAGGCGTTCGTGATGAAGAGCAACAAGCAGGACCCGTCTGGCACGCAGATCAACCTCGCCATCTGCTACGAGAAGCAGAAGAAGGGCGAGCGCGTGGACCTGGTATCGCTCCGCGGCCGGCCTCGCGCAGCAGCGCAGCCAGGCCGCGCGCGAG
>JBGAIS010000262.1:0-3936 GCA_044225355.1 Casimicrobiaceae bacterium
CTTTCACGCCAATCGGCGGCATCTCGCGGATCGCACGGTCGAGTCGCTGGGCCTGCACAACGCGATTCGCTGGCCGCGCGAAGAGCTCTCGACCGTACGCCCGCTGCGCCGCTCGCCGCTCTTCGACCGCCTGAAGGCGAAGGGCGCGGCGTTCGGGACCAAGCTCAACTGGGAGCGCGCGAACTACTTCCTGCCGCGCGGTGCCGAGGTGCCGCCGTACACGCTCGGCACGCCGGGGTGGCTGCCGTACGTGCTCGAGGAGCAGCGCGCCTGTCGCGAGGACGTCGTCGTCTTCGACCAGACCTCCTTCTCCAAATTCATGCTGAAGGGCCGCGATGCGCTCGCCGTGCTCCAGCGCCTGTGCGCCAACGAGATCGACGTGCCCGTGGGCCGCATGGTGTACACCGCGATGCTCAACGAGCGCGGCGGCTTCGAGAGCGACCTCACGATCACGCGCCTCGCCCGCGACGCGTTCTTCATCCTGACGGGCTCGGGGCAGGCCACGCGCGACACGTCGTGGATCGAGCGTCACATCGCCCGCGACGAGTTCGCGGCGCTGGTGGACGTCACGAGCGCGTATTCGGTGATCTCGCTCATGGGTCCCAAGTCCCAAGCCCTCCTGTGCGCGCTCGGCCCGGATGACCTTTCGAGCACGGCGCTTCCCTTCTCGTGCACCGCCGAGATCGACGTGGGCTACGCCCGCGCGCGCGCCGCGAGGATGAGCTACGTCGGGGGCCCAGGCTACGAGCTCGTCGTACCCACGGACCAGTGCGCGACGCTGTACGACGCGCTGTTCGAGGCGGGCGCGGCGCACGGGCTGCGCGATGCCGGCTACTACACCATCGATGCGCTGCGCATCGAGGCGGGCCGACGCGCGTGGGGCGCGGAGATCTCGCCGGACGAGACGCCCTTCGAGGCGGGACTCGCGTACGCCGTCAAGCTCGACAAGCCGCATCCCTTCATCGGGCGCGACGCGCTGCTGCGCCAGCAAGCGTCGGGCGTGCGCAAGCGCCTCGTGCTCCTCACCTTCGACGATCCCGCCGCCTTTCCCTGGGGCGGCGAGCCCATCCTCATGGACGGGCGCAACGTGAGCGAGGTCACGTCGGCCGGATACAGTCGCGCGCTGGGCCGGGCCGTCGTCATGGGCTACGCGCGATCGCTGCCCGACGGCCCGCCGCTCACGGACGACGCGATCCTCCGGGCGCGATATGAAGTCGACATCGCGGGCGAGACGTTTGCGGTGACGCCGCATTTGCGGCTACGCTAGGCGTCATGGTCCAGCGAATGTCGTCGCCCCCGCCCACACGCCGCGGGCGCATCCCCGCGAAGCCCGGTGGCGCGACCACGCAGGTGCAAAGCCTCACCCGGGGTCTGTCGCTGCTCGAGGCGCTCGCGCGCGCCGAAGGCGGCCTCACGCTGACCGACGTCGCGCAGCGCGTGCAACTCGCGCCCTCGACCGCGCACAGGCTCCTCGCCACGCTCGAGAAGATGGGCTACGTCTACCAGGCGGGCGAGCTTGGACGCTGGTACGTCGGCCTGCAGGCGTTCACGGTCGGCACGAGCTTTCTCGCCAACCGCGACTTCATCGCGCAGAGCCATCCGTACATGCGACGGCTCATGGAGCAGTCGGGCGAGACGGCGAACCTCGGCATCCTCGACGGTACCGACGCGGTGTTCATCGACCAGGTGCAGTGCCGAGAGATGATGCGCACCATCGTGAAGCTGGGAAGCCGCGTGCCGCTCCACGCGTCCGGCGTGGGCAAGGCGATCTTCGCCGCGCTGCCCGACGACGAGGTCGAGGCCATCCTCAAGGTGAAGGGCCTGCCGCGCATCACGTCGAACACCATCACGTCGCCGGAGACGATGTGGGCCGCGATCCGCGTCATCCGCCAGCGCGGCTGGTCGTTCGACGACGAGGAGCACGCGCTGTCGACGCGCTGCGTCGCCGCGCCCATCTACAACGAGCACGCCGAGGTGCTGGGCGCGATCTCGCTCGCGGGGCCGTCCTCGAGGCTGCCCGACGACCGCATCAAGAATTTGGGGCCCCTCGTTGCGCACGTCGCGCAGGATCTCACGCATCGCCTCGGCGGCAAGTGGCCGCACCGGAGCGCGTGACGCTCCTTTCCCTCAGCGGCCGGCCATTCGCGCGGCGCGATCGGCGAGGCGCGGCTGCGCGGCCGGCCGCCAGCGCGACAGGAGCTCGTCCGCCGCCGCGGGCTCGTTGCACGTGAGCACCATGTCGCAGCCCGCGGCCAGCGCGGCGTCCGCGCGCGCCACGATGTCGCCCACGCCGACCGCGCCGGCCATGCCGAGGTCGTCGGAGAAGACGAGCCCGTCGAAGCCCAACCGCCCGCGAAGGATGTCCTCGATCCACACGCGCGAGTAGCCGGCGGGCTTGTCGTCAACGGCGGGATAGACCACGTGGGCGGGCATCACCGCGTCGAGGACGGACTTGGCAAGCGCGGCGAACGGGACGAGGTCGCTCGCCAGGAGATCGGCGAGCGGACGCTCGTCGACCGGCATCTCGTGATGCGAATCGGCCGCGACGAATCCGTGCCCCGGGAAATGCTTGCCCACGCTCGCGCATCCGCCGTCGCGCAGGCCGGCGCACAGGCTCGCGGCGAGGTGCGCGATCGCGTTGGGGTTCGCAGACAGCGCCCGATCGCCGATGACCCCGCTCGACCCGAAGTCGACGTCGAGCACCGGCGTGAAGCTGAAGTCGACGCCGTGCGCGCGGAGCTCGCTTGCGATGAGCCCGCCCAGGCGACGGGCGTCGCGCGTCGCGGTGGCCACGTCGCGATCCCACGTCTCGCCGAGCGAGCGCATGGGCGGGATCGGCGTGAAGCCCTCTCGGAAGCGTTGGACGCGTCCCCCTTCGTGGTCCACGCACACGAGGAGCGCGGGATCGCGCAGCGCGCGTATCGAGCTCGTCAAGGCGCGAAGCTGCGCGCCGTCCGCGTAGTTGCGCGTGAAGAGGATCACGCCGCCGACGAGCGGATGCGAAAGGCGCTCGCGATCGGCCCCGTCGAGCGTCGTGCCGTCGATGCCCAGGATCACGGGCCCGCGTGCCAGGTCACTCGCCACGTGCGGCCTCCCGCATCAGCGACTTCATCTGGCGCACCGCCTCGCGCAGTCCCGTGAACACGGCGCGCGACACGATCGCGTGCCCGATGTGCAGCTCGCGCACGCCCGGGAGGGCCGCGACCGGTTGTACATTGAAGTACGTCAGCGCGTGCCCCGCGTTGAAGCGCATCCCGAGGCCGCGAATGGCGTCGCCCGCCCTGCGGATGCGCTCGAGCTCCGCGACCACCGCCGCGCTCTCGGCGTCGCGCCCCTTCGCATGGAAGGCGTGCGCGTACGGGCCGGTGTGCACTTCGCACACGCGCGCCCCGATGCGCGCGGCCGCCTCGACCTGCCGGAGGTCGGTGTCGATGAACACGGACGTGACGATGCCCGCGTCGGCTAGGCGATCGACGACCTCTGCCAGCGCCGCCTCCTTGGCCGCGACGTCGAGGCCGCCTTCGGTCGTGATCTCGTGGCGCCCTTCGGGCACGAGCATCGCCATCTCGGGCTTGACGCGGCACGCGATGGCGATCATCTCCGGCGTGGCGGCGCACTCGAGGTTGAGCTTGATGTGCACGAGCTCGCGCAGCCTGCGCACGTCCTCGTCCTGGATGTGCCGGCGGTCCTCGCGCAGGTGCACCGTGATGCCGTCGGCGCCGCCGAGGTGCGCCTCCACCGCCGCCCACACGGGGTCCGGCTCGTGCGTGCGTCGCGCCTCGCGGATCGTCGCGACGTGGTCGATGTTGACGCCCAGCTCGATCAAGATGTTCCTTCCTCGTCCATGGCCATGAGGTCGCGCACCACGCGACGGCTCACGATGTGCCGCTCCTCGAGATGATGGTCGAGGACCTCGCGCATCAGGCGCTTGGCCTC
>JBGAIS010000263.1:0-3932 GCA_044225355.1 Casimicrobiaceae bacterium
CCTCATGCGACGCTTCGCGGCGGCGTTCGCGAGCGAATGGGTCGACAGCGGCGGCTCGGCGCCGGCGGTGTTCCGCTTCGACGGCGCGGCCGAGTCGATGATCGCGATGCGCCGCGAGCTCCAGCGGCGCCCGCCGGCGGCGGCGGTGCTCGCCATGGACGGCACCAGCGCGACGCTCGCGAAGCCGTACCTGGGTATCGTCCCCGCGTACGCGAGCGCCCTCGTGTTCGAGCGCGAGACGCTTGCCACCATGCGCGACCTCGATGGCCTCGTGGTCACCGAGATCCCGTGGATCGTGACGCCCGACGCCCCCCAGTTCGCCTCGCTGCCGAAGCGCGAATTCCCCAGCACGGCGCTCGCGCGGCTGTACGCGCTCGGGCTCGACGCTTACCGCGTCGCGGCGGCGTTCCGCGACGGCGTGCCCGAGCGCTTCTCCCTCGACGGCGCCACCGGGCACGTGAGCCTGGGCGACAGCCGCCAGTTCTCGCGCGAGAGCCGCTTCGCCGTGTACCGCGACGGCGTCCTGCTGCCGCTCGATGGCGCGCGCTGAGCCGCGCAAGCCTCACGACGGCGACCGCGCCGAGGCCCTCGCCGCCGAGTACCTGACGCGCCGCGGCCTCGTGATCGTCGAGCGCAACTTCCGCACCCGCCACGGCGAGATCGACCTCGTCGCGCGCGACGGCGCCACGCTCGTGTTCGTGGAAGTGCGCATGCGATCGAGCCGCGACTACGGCGGCGCCGCGGCGAGCCTCACGCCCAGGAAGCGCGAGCGCTGGATCGCGGCCTCGCTCGGCTACCTCGCTCGCCTGGGGCACGAGCCGCCGTGTCGCTTCGACGCGGTCCTGCTCGACGGCCTCGACCTCGCGCGGGTGTCCTGGGAGCGGGACGTCATCGAGGCCTGACTGGTAAAATCGACCCCATGATCGACTACGAGAAGCGCATTCGCGAGCACTTCATCGAGAGCTCGCGCCTCAAGGCCGAGGCCGCCGATGTCATGGCGCCCGCCATCGCGCGCGCGGCCGGCCTCTTCACGGAATGCCTGCTGGCCGACGGCAAGATCCTCGCCTGCGGCAACGGCGGGTCCGCCGCCGATGCCCAGCACTTCGCGGCGGAGCTCGTCGGCCGCTTCGAGCGCGAGCGCCCCGAGCTCCCGGCGATCGCGCTCACCACCGACACGTCGCTCCTCACCGCGGTCGCGAACGACTACTCGTTCGAGCAGGTCTTCGCGAAGCAGGTACGGGCGCTCGGTGCCAAGGGCGACGTCCTCCTCGCCATCTCGACGAGCGGCAACTCGGGCAACGTCATCGCGGCCATCGAAGCCGCGCACATGCGCGAGATGCGCGTGGTCGCCTTCACGGGCAAGGGCGGCGGCCGCATCGGTGAACTTCTGGCCGCCGGCGACGTCCATCTGTGCGTGCCGCATCCGCGCACGGCCCGCATCCAGGAGGTCCACTTGCTCTTGATCCACTGCCTCTGCGACGCCATCGACGCCACCCTCCTGGGTGACGAATGAGGACGGCCCTCCCCGTCGCCGCCGCGCTCGCGCTCGCGGGCCTCGTCGCGGTGTCGGGCTGCGTGCCGGTCGTGGTCGCCGGCGCCGCGGGTGGCGCCGCGCTCGTCGCCACCGATCGCCGCACCGCGGGCACGCAGGTCGACGACGAGAGCGCCGAGCTCAAGATTACGAACCAGGTCCACAGCCAGTTCGGCGACCGCGTGCACGTCAACGTGACGAGCTACAACGGCATCGCGCTCCTGACGGGCGAGGTGCCCGACCAGGGCACGTGGGCGAGCATCGGCAACATCGCGAAGAGCACGGAGAAGGTCCGGATCGTGCAGAACGAGCTCGTCGTGGCGCCGCTCACCGACCTGTCGCAGCGATCCAACGACACGTACATCACGTCGAAGGTCAAGGCGCGCTTCATCGAGGCGAACAAGTTCCCGCCCAACGCGGTGAAGGTCGTCACCGAGCGTGGCGTCGTCTACCTCATGGGCATCGTCTCGCGCCCGGAGGGCGACGCCGCGGGCGAGATCGCCGCCACCACCGAGGGCGTCATGAAGGTCGTCAAGGTCTTCGAGTACCGCTGATGGCGCTCGCCGCCAAGATCGCGACGCGCGAGGATGCGCTGTCGCGCATCGCGGCGCTGCCGCGCCCGCGGGTGATGACCAACGGCGTGTTCGACATCCTGCATCGCGGGCACGTCACCTACCTCGAGGCGTCGCGCGCGCTGGGCGCGAGCCTCGTCGTCGCCGTCAACTCCGACGCGTCGGTGAGAAGGCTCGGCAAGGGCAGCGACCGTCCGCTCAACGCGCTCGACGACCGCATGGCCGTGCTCGCGGCGCTCGCGAGCGTCGACCTCGTCGTGCCCTTCGACGACGACACGCCACGCGACCTCATCGTCGCGGCGATGCCCGAGGTGCTCGTCAAGGGCGGCGACTACACGGCGGAGACCACCGCCGGCGCCGCTGAGGTCGTCGCCCACGGCGGGCGCTTCGAGGCCATCCCGTTCGAGTTCGACCGCTCTACCACGAGGCTCGTCGCGCTTATCCGGAAGGTATAATTCGCCGCATGGAAACTCCTGCGGCACACCAGCGCGAGGTCGACGCGCGCGGGCTCAACTGCCCGCTTCCCATCCTGCGCACGAAGAAGACCCTGAACGACATGAAGTCGGGCGAGCTCCTGCAAATCCTCGCGACCGACCCCGCGAGCGTGCGCGACTTCCAGGCGTTCGCGAAGCAGACCGGCAACGAGCTCGTCGAGCACGGCGAGCGCGATGGCGCGTTCTACTTCCTCATGAAGCGCCGGTAGCGCGGCGCCCGGCGCCTCCGCTACCGTCGATAGCGGTTCAGGAACTCCGCGACGATTCCCTTCTGCGATCGGTCGATCGCCGCGTCGAGCGTGCGATCGGTGGGATCGTATTGCTTGGCCTTGCGGAAAGCGTTGATCGCGTCCGCGTGATAGCCCTGCGCCTGCAGCGCCGTGCCGAGGCAGCGATACGCATCGGCGCTCGCGAGCTCGAGCTCGGTCCACGCCTTGCAAAGCTCCGCGGCGCGCCTCCAGTTGCCGGCGCGAAGCATGCGCGGGCCTTCCGCGCTCACGATCGCGATCTTCGCGCGACGCTCCGCGAACATGGTCGCGATGTCGCCGTCGATGGGCGCCTGCGGATCGAACGCGCGCGACACGCTCGACGGCGGCGACGAGCTCGAGGGCGAAAGCGTGGTGATGGGCGCCGAGGCGCGCGCGACCGGCGCCGGCGCGGTGGAGGCGGGGGAGGACGTCAGCGGCGACGTCAGCGACGACGTGAGGCCCGAGATCCGGCCGGCCCCGCCCGCGAACCCCCCGGTGATCGTGCTCGCGGAAGGCACGGCCTCCGCGATGGTGGTGCGCGCCCACGCGATCGACTCGGCCATGGGCTGGTGCCACGCCACGCCGTACAGCCACAGCATGGCCGCGAGCCCGCACACGCCGGTCACGGTGTTGAGCACGCCGGGCGGGCCGTGCGTGACCAGCACGTCCTGCGCGAAGTCCCAGTCCGTCTCCTGGTTCTGCGCGAGCTTCTCGTAGGCGACCGCGATGAGCACGGGCGCGAGCAGCGGGAAGCCGCAGCCCACGCCTTCCCACCACACGCGGAAGGAGCGGCGCAGCGCGCGGTCGAGCTGGGCGCGCGTGTCGCGCCTCGCGTACGCGTCGGAGATGGAGAACTGCAGGAACACGCCGAAGAGCCACTTGCCCGGCGTGGTCCCGATGGACGCGATCAGGAGGGCCTCGATGGGCACCCACGAACCGGTGATGAGCACCGGCGCGACCAGCGGATGTCCCACCCAGAACGCGAGCTCGGCGGGAATGAGCCCCACGCCCCGCAGCTCGGAGAGCAGGAGCGCGAGCACCAGGCCCCAGATCGCGTAGTCGAAGATGCGCGCCGCGAGACGCTGCC
>JBGAIS010000017.1:0-36394 GCA_044225355.1 Casimicrobiaceae bacterium
GCATCGGGCAGGCGACGCTCGCGCGCCTCGCGGAGATCGGCGCCGCGCGCAAGGAGAGCCTCTTCGCGGCGGCGTTCGCGCCGGAGCTCGCGGCCGCGGTGCCCGCGCGCCAGCGCGAGTCGCTCGCGCAGTTCTGCGGCCTCGTCAACGACCTGCGCTACCGCGCGCCGCGCGAGCCCGCGGGGCGGCTGCTGTCGGAGCTCATGCGCGGCATCGGATACGAGGCGTGGCTCGTCGACACCCTCGACAAGCGCGAAGCGCAGGTGAAGTCGAAGCGCGTCAACGACTTCGTCGACTGGCTCTCGCGCAAGGGCGAGGCCGACGACCGCAACCTGATCGAGCTCACGCAGCTCATCGCGCTCATCACCATGCTCGAAGGGCGCGAGGGCGAGGACCTCGACGTCGTTCACCTGTCCACGCTGCACGCGTCGAAGGGGCTCGAGTTCCCGCACGTGTTCCTGGTCGGGCTCGAGGAGGGCATCCTGCCGCATCGCGAGTCGGTCGACGCCGGCAACGTCGACGAGGAGCGCCGCCTCATGTACGTCGGCGTCACTCGCGCGCAGCAGACGCTTCATCTTTCCTGGTGCGGCACGCGCAAGCGCGCGGGCGAGCGCGTCGCGTGCCAGCCGTCGCGCTTCATCGGCGAGCTCGCGCAGGAGGACCTGCGCTACGCCGACACGCCGCTCACGGCCAGCGAGGCGGCGCAGGAGAAGGTCTCGGGCAACGCGCGACTGCAGTCGTTCAAGGCGATGCTCTCGCGCTGACGACGATGAGGTCGCCCGCGATCCTCCGCGCTGCCGAGAGCGCCGAGTTCGACACCTCCGAGCTCTGCGCCATCCTCGAGCTTTCGAACACCGACGGCGACGACGCGTGCTCGATCGCGCGTGCGCGCGTGGCGCCGGGCGTCACCACGCGGTGGCACGTGCTCGAGGGCATCGCGGAGCGCTACGTGATCGTCGAAGGCCGGGGGCGCGCCGAGGTGGGCGGCGTCGTCTCGGAGGTCTTGCCGGGCGACGTAGTGCTCATCCCGGCCGGGTGCCGCCAGCGCATCGCCAATACGGGCGAGGGCGAGCTCGTGTTCCTCGCCATCTGCACGCCGCGCTTCCGTCCCGAAGCGTACGTCGACGTCGACCCGGAGATCGCATGAGCCTCGTGAACAGCGCCACGTCCGCGTGGATCGTCCTCGCCGTGGCCGGCATCCTCGAGGTCGTCTGGGCCATCGGCCTCAAGTACTCGGGCGGGTTCACGCGGCCGGTGCCGTCGGCGATCACGCTCGTCGCCGCGGGCTTGAGCTTCTGGCTCCTCGCGCTCTCGCTGCGGGTGCTGCCGGTGGGAACGGCCTACGCCGTGTGGACGGGCATCGGCGCCGTGGGCGCGGCGATCCTCGGGATGGTGCTGTTCGGCGAGGCCGCCAGCGCCGCCCGCATCGGGTGCATCCTGCTGATCGTCGCCGGCATCGCCGGCCTCAAGCGGCTCGGCGATTGAGCAGCAGAATGAGCAGGGTCAGAGGCGACTCGGCTCGCCGAGGCAATGCTTACTTCGCCGCGGCGACCATGTAGTCGACCGCCGCCTTGACGGCATCGTCGGACAGCGACGCATTGCCGCCCTTGGGGGGCATGACGCCCTTGCCCTTGAGCGCGATCTCGTACAGCGTGGGCATGCCTTCCTTGATGCGCGGCGCCCACGCGGCCTTGTCGCCGAACTTGGGCGCGCCGGCGATGCCCGCACCGTGGCACGCGACGCACGTGGTTTCGTAGATCTTCTTGCCGTTGCCGGCGGCCGAGGCCGGCGCGGCGGCGGCCGGCGCGGCCGAAGCGACGGCGGCAGGGGCCGGGGCAGCCGCGGCCGCTGCAGGGGCAGCGCCGGCGGCAGCCGGGGCGGCGGCAGGTGCCGCGGCAGTGGCCGCGGGCGCCGCCGCGACGGCCGGGGCTGTCCAGTTGGCGCCCGCCTTGTTGGCCATGAACGCGACGGCGCGCTTCACCTCGTCGTCGGTGAGATCGCTGTTGCCGCCACGGGCGGGCATGGCCTTGAAGCCCTTGATGGCGTGCTCGAAGGCGGTCTTGTCGCCCTCGGCGAGGACGTGCGCCCACGCGGCCTTGTCGCCGACCTTCGGCGCGCCCGCGAGGCCGGCCTCATGGCACGTCTTGCAGACCTGGCCGTAGACCTGCTCGCCCGTCAGCATGCCCTTGGGGCCGGTGGCCTCCGCCAGGACCACCGTGCCTACGGGCTGGATGCGAGCCAGCACGAGGTCGGCGTTGTCGCTGTGCGCCCCCTTCTCGCCGCTCGTCACGAGCTGAGAGACGAGCGCGGCCAGGGTGATGGGGACCGCGAAGGCAAGGAGGACGACGATGACGAGCTGCTTCGGGGTCTTGATCAGAGAGGAATGCTCTTCGGTCATTTTCGCGGGCGATTAGCTGGGCGCAGGCGTCCGCCGGTGGCGGCGCTCATGGGCAACGCGCGATTATACCGGGACAGGCATCCGCCGCCCAAGCGCATGGACGGCCAAGGCCCCGAACGGCTAAAATAAGCGGTTCCGCGCCCGTAGCTCAGTTGGATAGAGTATTGGTTTCCGAAGCCAAGGGTCACAGGTTCGAATCCTGTCGGGCGCGCCATCTTCCTGCCGGTCCGGCCTCGATGCAGCGGCCCCGGCGCATGCCGAAGCCGCGGCCCGCGACACCCGAACCCGTCGGGCGGTCGTCGCCTTAGCTGGAGAACACCCCAGCCTCTCCCTCAGTTCGGGCCCGCGCGCAGCTTCGCCACCATCGACGACGTCGCGTTCGGCGGGGCCGTGTTCCCCCAGCTCGTGCGGACGTAGTTCGCGATCTCGGCGACCTGCTCGGGCGTGAGCTGGATGTTGAACGCGGGCATGGCGATGAAATTGCCGCGCGCGCGTATGCCGCGATCCACCACCTTCAGGATGTTGTTGGGATCGGCCGCGAGCACCACGGGGTTGCCGGCCAGAGGCGGGAAGACGCCCGGCACGCCTCGCCCGCGCGCCTGGTGGCATCCGCTGCAGTTGTCGGTGTAGAGCTGCGCCCCGCGCACCTTGGTCGCGTCGGGCTGGACGCGCCCCGTGCGCAGGGTCGAGTCCGGGGGAATGGACTTGAGGTACTCCGCCATGGCCGTGCGGTCGGCGTCGGTGAGGTACGAGAGGCTGTTGCGGACGACCTCGGCCATCGGCCCCAGGACGGTCGTCTTGTCGTGCCGCACGCCGGTCTTGAAGTAGGTCGCGAGCTCCTCGACGGTCCAGGCACCGAGGCCTGTCGTGATGTCGGACGTGAGGTCGAGCGCGAACCAGCCGTCGACGACCGCGCCGGAGAACTGCTTGCTCTTCTCGATGCCGCCCATGAGGTTGCGCGGCGAATGGCAATCGCTGCAGTGGCCCAGGCCCTCGACGAGATAGGCGCCGCGGTTCCACGACGCGCTCTTCGACGGATCGGGACGGTACGTGCCTTCGCGGAAGTAGAGCTCGCGCCACACGCCCATGGCGTAGCGCTGGTTGAACGGGAAGTCGAGGTGGTTTACATCCACCGCGTTGCGCGCCGGCTTGACCGTGCGCAGGTACGCATAGAGGGCGTCGACGTCCGCGCGCGTCACGCGCGTGTAGAAGTCGTACGGCATGGTCGGGTACATGTCCTGGCCGCGCTTGTTCACGCCGTGATGCAGCGCGCGGTAGAAGTCCTCGCCGGACCAGCGGCCGATGCCCGTGTCGGGATCGGGCGTGATGTTGGGCGCGAGCATGTAGCCGAAGGGCGTGTCGAGCCGCAGGCCGCCCGCGAAGGGCTCGCCGCCGGGGGCGGTGTGGCAGGAGACGCAGTCGCCGGCGCGTGCGAGGTATTCGCCGCGCTCGACGATCGATTGCGCCGCGACGGGCAGCGTGCCGCATGCGAGCGAGAGGACGAGGGCTGCGTGGCGCAGGAGTCGCGCGGGCGTGGCGGTCATGGTGGCGATCCGGGGGTTGGAGGGCAGGGCGGGCGGGAGCGGCTCCACGAGCGTACAAGTTACGCGCGCCCCGCGCAGCGCGCCGCCGCCGCCCTGCGGCGATAATGCGCCTTCCCGCCAGGCTCCACTACACTCGCCCGACCCCCCCCCCCCCCCCCCCCCCCGCCCCCGCCCCCGCCCCCGCCGAGGTCGAGCAGTTCCGAAACGCCGTGCTCACGAAGCTCCGCTACATGGTGGCGAAGGAGCCGGGGTTCGCGCGCGACCACGACTGGCTCGTCGCGGTGTCGCTCGCCGCGCGCGATCGCGTCGTCGACCGCTGGAGCGAGAGCACGCGGCGCATCTATCGCGACGGCCGCAAGCGCGTCTACTACTTCTCGCTCGAGTTCCTCATCGGCCGCATGCTCTTCGACGCGCTGTCGAACCTGGGCATTGCCGACGTCGCCCGCGCCGCGCTCGACGACCTCGGCGTCGACTTCACTCGCATTCGCAGGCTGGAGCCCGACCCCGCGCTCGGCAACGGCGGCCTGGGTCGCCTCGCGGCGTGCTTCATGGAGAGCATGGCGACGCTGTCCATTCCCGCACACGGCTACGGCATCCGCTACGACCACGGCATCTTCCGGCAGGTGCTGCGCGACGGCTGGCAGCACGAGATGCCGGAGGAGTGGCTGCAATACGGCAACCCGTGGGAGTTCGAGCGCCCCGAGGTGACGTGCGCGGTCGGCTTCGGCGGTACGGTGGAGGAGATGGCGGGCGCGGGCGGCGCAGGCGCGCGTTGTGGCGGCCCGAGGAGACCGTCGACGCCGTCGCGTACGACACGCCCATTCCCGGTGGCGCGGGCGCCCTCTGCTGCGGCTGGTCGGCGCGCAGCCGATCTACATCCTCGAGGACTTCAATCAGCGATCACGCCGAGGCGCTCGCCGACCGCGTGCGCCTCGAGGCCATCTCGCGCGTCCTCTACGAGGACGACGACACCGCCCCGCCGCGGGAGGAGGACCTGCGGCTGCGCCAGGAGTATTTCTTCGCGTCGGCCTCGCTGCAGGACCTCCTGCGCCGGCATCGCTCCCAGCACGGCGAGCTCACGTCGCTGCCCGACCACGTCGCGATCAGCTGAACGACACGCACCCGGCCATCGCGGTGCCGGAGCTCATGCGCCTCCTCGTCGACGAGCACGGCATGCCGTGGGACGTCGCTTGGGGCATCGCCCGCGCGTGTTCAACTACACGAACCACACGCTGCTGCCCGAGGCGCTGGAACAATGGCCGCCGGGCGAGGTCGCGACGCTCTGCCGCGCCACATGCAGATCGTCGAGCGCATCAACGCGCAGCACCTCGACGGCCTCCGCGCCTCCGGGCCGGCATGACGGCGGTCTCACTGTCCTCGGTGTCGCTCATCTCGACAAGGCCGGCGAAGCAGCGATGCGCGCATGACACACCTCGCGTTCCCTGGGCGCATCGCGTCAACGGCGTCTCGGCGCTGCACACCGACCTCATGCGCGAGACCGTGTTCCGCGACCTGCACGGGCTCCACACCCGCGAGAGATCGTCAACGAGACCAACGGCATCTCGTTCCGCCGCTGGCTGGTCGAGGCGAACCCGGCGCTCGCGACGCTCGTGGTGGACGCGCTCGGCCCCGGCGTGCTCGACGACTTCGACGGCCTGGCCGGGCTCGCGCCGCTCGCGGAGGACGCCTCGATGCGCGCGCGCTTCGCGCGCCAGCGCCGCGACGCCAAGGTGACGCTCGCGCGCCTCGTGGCCGATCGCTCGGGCATGAGCCTCGATCCGGAGGCGCTCTTCGACGTCCACGTCAAGCGCATCCACGAGTACAAGCGGCAGCTCCTCAACGCCCTGCACACCATCGCGCTCTACCAGGCGATGCGCGAGAACCCGAACGGCGGCTTCGTCCCGCGCGTCAAGATCTTCGCGGGCAAGGCCGCGGCGGGCTATCGCCAGGCGAAGCTCGTGATCAAGCTCGTGCACGACGTCGCGCGCACGATCAACGCCGACCCGTCGATGCACGGGCTCCTGTCGGTCGTGTTCCTCGCGAACTACAACGTGAGCCTCGCCGAGGCCATCATCCCCGCGGCGGACCTGTCGGAGCAGATCTCCACCGCCGGCATGGAGGCCTCGGGCACCGGCAACATGAAGCTCGCGCTCAACGGCGCGCTGACCATCGGCACGCTCGACGGGGCCAACATCGAGATTCGCGAGCGCGTCGGCGCCGATCACTTCTTCCTGTTCGGCATGACCGCCGAGGAAGTGGCCGCGCGACGAGCACAGGGCGTGGACATGCAGGGCGTCATCGCGTCCACGCCGGCGCTCGCGAAGGCGCTGGACGCGCTCGCCGGCGGCGCGTTCTCGCCGGACGATCCGTCGCGCTACCACGGCCTCGTCGATTCGCTCCGTCACAACGATTTCTTCATGGTCAACGGCGACTTCTCGAGCTATCTCGACGCGCAGGACCGCGTCGACGCGCGGTGGCGCGATCCCGCGTCGTGGTGGCGCTCGGCGATCGCGAACACCGCGGGCGTCGCCTTCTTCTCCTCCGACCGCACGATCCGCGAGTACGCGAGCGACGTGTGGACGCTGTCCCCGCCGGAGGGCTGAGAAGGGTGGCCGTCGCGCGCGCCCTGTCGAAAGCCACGGTGGAAGCCGTGGTCGAGGGACGCCACCGCGATCCGTTCGCGGTGCTGGGCCTGCACGAGGCGAAGGGGCGCGTGCTCGTGCGCGCGTTCGTTCCCGGCGCGGACACGGTGGAGGCGGTCTCGCGCGAGGGCGAGCCCCTCGCCACGCTCGACCGCAAGCACGACGCGGGCTTCTTCGAGGGATCGATCCCCCGCAGGACGGGATACCTGCTGCGAGCGGGCAATGCCGAAGCGCAGTGGACGGTCGACGACGCCTACGCGTATGGCCCCGTGCTTGGCCCGCTCGACGTGTGGCTCCTGGGCGAAGGCACGCACGAGCGGCTGTACGACCGCATGGGCGCGCACGTGATCGAGCACGAGGGCGCGTCCGGCGTGCACTTCGCCGTATGGGCGCCCAACGCGCGTCGCGTGTCGGTCGTCGGCGACTGGAATCGCTGGGACGGCCGCCGCCACGTCATGCGAAAGCGCGGCGAGGGCGGCGTGTGGGAGATCTTCGTCCCGGGCCTCGGCGAAGGCACGCTGTACAAATACGAGATCATCGGCAAGGGCGGCAACCTCATGCCGCTCAAGGCCGATCCGATCGGCTTCGGGGCCGAGCTGCGCCCCGGCACCGCGTCGGTCGGGCGCGCGACCGCCGGCTTCGCGTGGAGCGACCGTGCGTTCATCGAGGCGCGCGCGCGGCGCGATCCGCGGCGCGTGCCCATGTCGATCTACGAGGTCCACCTGGGCTCGTGGCGGCGCGGTCCCGGCGGGCGCTGGCTCGACTACGACGAGATCGCCGACGCGCTCGTGCCCTACGCGCTCGACATGGGCTTCACGCACGTCGAGCTCATGCCGGTCAACGAGCATCCTCTCGACGACTCCTGGGGCTACCAGCCGCTGGGGCTGTTCGCGCCGAGCGCGCGCTACGGCGAGCCCGCGGGCTTCGCGCGGCTCGTCGACCGCTGCCATGCGGCGGGGCTGGGCGTCATCCTCGACTGGGTGCCGGCGCACTTCCCCGAGGACCCTCACGGCCTCGCGTGGTTCGACGGCACGCCGCTTTACGAGAACGCCGATCCGATGCAGGCGCGTCACCCGGACTGGCGCACCGCCGTGTTCGATTTCGGCAAGCCCGAGGTCGTGAACTATCTCGTGGCCAACGCGCTGTACTGGATCGAGCGCTTCCACGTCGATGGCCTGCGTGTCGACGCCGTCGCCTCGATGCTCTACCTCGACTATTCGCGCAAGGCCGGCCAGTGGCGTCCCAACATCCACGGCGGCAACGAGAACCTCGAGGCCGTCGCGTTCCTGCGGCGCCTCAACGAGGCGATCTACTCGCGCAACGACGGCGCGATCACCATCGCCGAGGAATCGACGTCGTGGCCGCTCGTGTCGCAGCCCACGTACGCCGGGGGCCTGGGCTTCGGCTTCAAGTGGAACATGGGCTGGATGCACGACATGCTGGCCTACCTCCGCTACGCGCCCGTGCACCGGCGCTGGCATCACCAGCAGGTCACGTTCGGCCTCACGTACGCGTTCGCGGAGAACTTCGTGCTGCCGTTCTCGCACGACGAGGTCGTCCACGGCAAGGGGTCGCTGTACGGCAAGATGCCGGGCGACCCGTGGCAGAAGCTCGCCAACCTGCGCGCGCTGTTCGCGATCCAGTGGGCGCATCCGGGAAAGAAGCTCCTGTTCATGGGGCAGGAGCTCGCGCAGGAGCGCGAGTGGGATTTCCGCGGCGAGGTCGACTGGGCGCTGCTCGCCGATCCCGCGCGGCGCGGCGTGCAGGCGCTCGTGCGCGACTGCAATCGCCTGTACCGGAGCGAGCGCGCGCTGCACGACCGCGACTGCGAGCCGTCGGGATTCCGGTGGCTCGTGGTCGACGATGCCGAGCGCTCGGTGTTCGCGTGGCTGCGCGAGGCGCCGGACGCGAAACCCGTTGTGGTGGTCGCGAACATGACGCCCGAGGCTCGCCGTCAATACCGCCTGCCGCTTCCGCAGGGCGGCCGCTGGCGCGAGATCCTCAACACCGATGCCTCGGCGTACGGCGGCTCGGGCCTCGGCAACGCCGGCGCCGTGAACGCGCGCGCCACGCCTTCGCGCGGGCAGCCGTTCAGCGCGTCCCTCACGCTTCCCCCGCTGTCCGTGCTGTGGCTCATTGCCGATTAAGGAGCCTTCGATGTCCGCCGACCGCGCCACCTATTCCGCGCCTCTCGCCCGCTCCTCGCTCGCCTACGTGCTGGCGGGCGGGCGCGGCACCCGCCTCATGGAGCTCACGGAGAACCGCGCCAAGCCCGCGGTGTACTTCGGCGGCAAGACGCGCATCGTCGACTTCGCGCTGTCCAACGCGCTCAACTCCGGCATCCGACGCATCGCGGTCGCCACGCAGTACAAGGCGCACAGCCTGATCCGCCACCTGCAGCGCGGGTGGAATTTCCTGCAGCCCATGCGCAACGAGAGCTTCGACATCCTGCCCGCGTCGCAGCGCGTGATCGAGAACCAGTGGTACATGGGCACCGCGGATGCCGTGTTCCAGAACATCGACATCGTCGACGGCTATGCGCCCGAGTACATCGTCGTCCTCGCGGGCGACCACGTGTACAAGATGGACTACGAGCTCATGCTCGTGCAGCACGTCAACGACGGCGCGGACGTGACGGTCGCGTGCATCGAGGTCGACACGGCCGACGCGACGAGCCTCGGCGTGATGCAGGTCGACGAGCACGACCGCATCGTCGGCTTCGTCGAAAAGCCCGAGCATCCGCCCGAGCTTCCCGATAAGCCGGGACGCACGCTCGCGAGCATGGGCATCTACGTCTTTCGCCGCGATTTCCTGCACGACCAGCTCCGCCGCGATGCGGCCGACCCCGCTTCGTCGCGCGACTTCGGCCGCGACATCATCCCGTACCTCGTGAAGAACGCGAAGGCGGTGGCGCATCGCTTCGAGCGCTCGTGCGTGCGCTCGCCCGACGAGACGGAGACGTACTGGCGCGACGTGGGCACGCTCGACGCGTACTTCGCCGCCAACATCGACCTGACCGACGTCGTTCCCGAGCTCGACCTGTACGACAGCGAGTGGCCCATCTGGACGTACGCGGGCATCACGCCGCCCGCCAAGTTCGTGCACGACGTCGAGGGCCGGCGGGGCATGGGCATCAGCTCGCTCGTGTCGGGAGGGTGCATCGTGTCGGGCGCGTCGCTGCACAACTCGCTCCTGTGCGAGCACGTGCACGTGCACTCGTGGTCGGACATCGACCACGCGGTGCTCTTGCCGTACGTCGACGTCGGGCGCAACTCCCGGCTCTCGCACGTCATCGTGGACGCGGGCGTGAAGATTCCGCAGGGCCTCGTCGTGGGCGACGACCCGGAGCTCGACGCGTCGCGCTTCCGGCGCACGGAGCGCGGCATCTGCCTCATCACGCAGTCGATGGTCGATCGGCTCTAGCGTGCCCCGCGAGCTGCGCGTTCTCTCCGTCGCGTCGGAGGCGTTCCCGCTGGTGAAGACCGGGGGGTTGGCCGATGTCGCGGGCGCGCTGCCGTCCGCGCTGGCGCGCGAGGGCGTGATCGTGCGCACCCTGCTGCCCGGGTATCCGGAGGTGATGCGCGCGATCGGCGCGGCGCCGGTCGTGCGCGAATACGGCGCGCTCTTCGGCGGCGCCGCGCGCATACGCGCCGCGCGCGCCGGCGGGCTCGACCTCTTGGTGCTCGATGCGCCGCACCTGTACCTTCGCGCGGGCGGGCCGTACTCGGGCCGATGGCTGGGCCTACTGGGACAATGCGCAGCGCTTCGCGGCGCTCGCGCGGGCGGCCGCGGACGTCGGTCGCGGCGCCGCGCCGGACTTCGCCCCCGACGTCGTGCACGCGCACGACTGGCAAGCCGGACTCGCTCCTGCGTACCTGCACTACGACGGCGGCCCGCGACCGGCCACCGTGATGACGGTGCACAACCTCGCGTTCCAGGGGCGCTTCCTCGCGAGCTGCGACGACCTCATGCTGCCGTGGCACGCGTGGTCGATCGACGGCGTCGAGTTCTATGGAGGCATCGGGTTCCTGAAAGCGGGGCTGCAGCTCGCCGATCGCATCACCACCGTGTCGCCCACGTATGCGGCCGAGATCCGCACGCCGGAAGGCGGCATGGGCCTGGACGGACTGCTGCGCCATCGTGCCGGGGCGCTGGCGGGGATCCTGAACGGCATCGACGGCGCCGAATGGAACCCCGCGACGGACCCGCGCATCGCGCGGAACTTCGACGCCGCGCACCGCCCGGAGCGCACGGTCAACCGCGTCGCGCTGCGCGAGCGCATGGGACTCGAGGCCACGCCCGAGGCGCCGCTGTTCGGCCTCGTGAGCCGCTTCTCGTGGCAGAAGGGCATCGACCTCGTGCTCGAGAACGTCCGCGCC
The DNA here is from genome assembly GCA_044225355.1 of Casimicrobiaceae bacterium. Taxonomy (GTDB): domain Bacteria; phylum Pseudomonadota; class Gammaproteobacteria; order Burkholderiales; family Casimicrobiaceae; genus VBCG01. The sequence continues at coordinate 10,964 of JBGAIS010000017.1, forward strand.
ATCGTCGAGGGCGGCGGCCAGCTCGCGGTGCTCGGCAGCGGCGACCCCGGGCTCGAAGGCGCGTTCGCGGAGGCCTCGCGCACGCACCCGGGGCGCGTCGGCGTGCGCATCGGCTACGACGAGGACCTCGCGCACCTCGTGCAGGCCGGCGCCGACGCCATCCTCGTGCCGTCGCGTTTCGAGCCCTGCGGACTGACGCAGATGTGCGCGCTTCGCTACGGCGCGCTGCCGCTCGTCTCCCGCGTGGGCGGACTCGCGGACACCGTGGTCGATGCCAACGACGCCGCGGTGGCGGCGGGCGTTGCCACCGGCGTTCAGTTCTCGCCGGTGACGGGCGACCAGCTCGCCTTCGCGATCGGCCGCATGCTCTCGCTATGGAAGGACCCGCCGCGATGGCGCCGACTGCAGGCGCGCGCGATGGCCACCGACGTGAGCTGGCGCCACTCCGCGCAGCAGTACGCGAAGCTCTACCGCGACATCACGCGGCGGTAGCGGCGCGCGCGCGCAGGAGCTCGCCCAGCGACCACGCCTGGAACGGGCAGCCCCGCGGCGCGTGCGGCGGATCGCCGTCGGCGATCTCGAAGAGATGCCCCACGCCCGCGAGGCCGACATGCGCCGCGAGAGGCCGCACGAACCGCTCGCGCGCCTCGGCGCGGGCGCGCGCGTCGTTGCCGTTGACGCGCAGCCACGCTTCGACGAAGGCGCCGACGAGCCACGGCCAGACCGTGCCCTGGTGATAGGAGCCGTCGCGATCGGCGACGCTTCCGCGGCACGCGCCGCGGTACTCCGGGTCGACCGGCGCGAGCGTGCGAAGCCCCGCAGTGGTCAGGAGCATCTCGCCGACCACGCCGACGACGCTTCGCGCGACGTCGCCGTCGATCACCGCGGAAGGCAACCCGCCCACCGCGAAGAGCTGGTTCGGGCGGATGGACGTGTCCACGCGCCCGGCGACGTGGTCCACGTCGATCACGTCGTAGAGGCATCCGGTCACGGCGTTGTGGAATCGCGCCCGGAACGTGCTTTCCGCAAGCGCGGCCTGCGCGGCGTAGCGGGGACCGGCAAGTCGCAGCGCGTTGATCCACAGCGCCTGCACCTCGACCGGCTTGCCGATGCGCGGCGTGATCTCGCGATCGCCGACTCGCGCGTCCATCCACGTGAGCTGCTCGCCCGGCTCGCCGCAGGCGAGGAGGCCGTCCGCGTCCATGCGGATGCCGTAGCGCGTGCCGCGCGCGTAGCCGTCGAGGATGGCCGCGCATGCCGCGACGAGGTCCTCCCGCGTGCCGGCTCTTGCCATGAACTCGTGCGCGCGTCGCCCAGTCGCCCAGGATTGAGCCCGCCACGTCGAGGCGGCCGCGCGCCATGAGGAGACCGCGCATCGAGATGAACGTGTCGCGGCCCCAGTCCGTGAACCACGGGTAGCCCGCGATGATGGTGTGGCCGGCGCCGCGCGCGACCACGTACGCGTCCGCGACTCGGTCGGTGGGGCTCATCGCGCCGCGGCGCGCGGATTCCTTGGCGCGAACGCGCGCCGCGACGGTGCGGGCGTCGTCGCCGATCGCGTTGCCCGCGCGCAGCACCAGCACCGCGTCGCCCTGCGCGAGGTCGAGCGTGAACGTGCCCGGCGAGGCCAGGTCCTCGGCGCTGTCGAGGCCGCGCTCGGCCTCCTTCGCGTACATGAAGTTGCGATACCACGTGGGCTCGTGCGCATAGCGCCCCGAGGACAGGGCGGCGATCGCCGGCACCCCGGGGTACGGCGTCCACGAGGCGTTGCCGCCGCTCGTGCGCGCCGCGAAGTCGAACGCGCCGTTCTCGTGCATGAGCGCGTGATAGTCGCGACCCGACACGAGCGGCCGCACGCGAAGCGTCGCGGCGCCGTCGCCGGCGGTGCGGCGCCACGACAGGACGACGGTGCCGTCGCCGTGCGCGACCACGATCTCATGCACGACGGTCGTGCCGTCGGGGAAGCGGCAGGTCCAGGCGGGCCACGGGTCGGACGCGAAGCCTTGCACGAAGTCGAGGCCGCGCGGATACGTGACGTCGGGACCGTAGCGCTGCGTCGACAGCGGCCACGTTCCGCGAGGCGTGTCGAGGAACGCCTCGATGCCGTTGACGAGCACCATGCGGCCCGTCGGAGGCGTGGTGGCGGTGAGGAGCAGCGCGTGATAGCGGCGCGTGCGCGGGCCCTGCACCGTGCCCGACGCGAAGCCGCCCAGGCCGTCGGCCTCGAGCCACTCGCTCACGGCGGGTCGGCCTCCTTCGAGGCGTCCCACGCGCCGAGCCCGTACTCCTTGCCGAGGCCCGGGTGCGACTGCAGCGAGTATTCGGCGTACTGGTGGATGAGCTTGGCGATGACGCCCGTCCATCCCGTCTGGTGCGCGGCGCCCAGGCCCTCGCCGGTGTCGCCGTGAAAATACTCGTGGAAGGAAATGAGGTCGCGCCAGTGCGGATCGCTCTGGAAACGCTCGCGGAAGCCGTTCACCGGCCGGCGGCCGTCGGCGTCCCGCGTGAAGAGCGTGATGAGGCGGCGCGTCATCTCGGTGGTGACCTCCCACAGCGTCATCTCGTTGCCCGAGCCCGTGGGGCACTCGATCCTGAACGTCTCGCCGAGCACGGCGTCGTGCTTCTGCAGCGACTCGATGAGAAGGTAGTTGAGCGGGAACCACACGGGGCCGCGCCAGTTCGAGTTGCCGCCGAAGAGCGTGGTGGTCGACTCCGCCGGGGCGTAGTCGAGGGTGAACTCGTCGCTGCCCACCTTCAGCACGAACGGATTGTCGTGATAGTGCTTCGACACCGAGCGCACGCCGTGCGGGCTCAGCATGCCTTCCTCCTCGAGCACGGGACGGAGGATGCGCGCGAGCTTGTCGGTGTCGACGATACCGATGCGCACGCGGTCCTGCACGCCGCGGCGCGTCATGTCGCCCAGGCCCCGCAGGAGCTCGGGACGGTACTTGGCGAACCAGCGCAAGCGCTTCGCGAAGTCGCCGAAGCCGCCGATCGACGCGCGGTCGGCCACCGCCACCGCGAAGATGGGGATGAGGCCCGAGATGGTCTGCGCGCGAATGGGCAGCATGCGCCCGTCAGGCAGGCGCAGGACATCGTAGTAGTACCCGTCCTCCTCGTTCCACAGGCCGCAGTCGCCCACCTGGTTGATGGCCGCGCCGATATACACGAAGTGCTCGAAGAACTTGGTCGCGACGTCCTCGTAGACCTTGTCCTCCTTCGCGAGCTCGAGCGCGAGCCCCAGGAGGTTGAGGCAATACATCGCCATCCAGCTCGTGCCGTCCGCCTGCTCGAGGTAGCCGCCCGAGGGAAGGCCCGACGTTCGATCGAACACGCTGATGTTGTCGAGGCCCAGGAAGCCGCCCTCGAAGATGTTGTTGCCCTCGGCGTCCTTGCGGTTGACCCACCACGTGAAGTTGATGAGGAGCTTCTGGAAGATGCGCTCGAGGAAGTCGCGGTCGGTGCGGCCATAGAACTTCTCCTCGATCTGGTACACGCGCATCGCGGCCCACGCGTGGACGGGCGGATTCACGTCCGAGAACGCCCACTCGTACGCCGGGATCTGCCCGTTGGGATGCATGTACCACTCGCGCGTGAGCAGGATGAGCTGCTCCTTCGCGAAGTCCGGGTCGATCATCGCGAGCGGGATCGTGTGGAACGCCATGTCCCATGCGGCGAACCACGGGTACTCCCACTTGTCGGGCATCGACAGGACGTCGGCCGCGGACATGTGCCACCAGTTGTGGTTGCGACCCTTGCGGCGCGCCGCGGGCGGCGGAGGCTCCGCGGGGTCGCCTTCGAGCCAGCGCTCGACCAGGTACCGGTAATACTGCTTGTTCCAGAGCATGCCCGCGAAGGCCTGGCGCTGGACGTTGCGGATGTCGTCCGGGATGTCGAACGGCGTGATGCGATGGTAGAACGCGTCGGCCTCGCGCTTGCGCACGTCGAACACGGCGTCGAACGCCTCGCCGAACGCGCGCGGCATGGGCTCGCCGTCGCGCAGGCGCAGGCGCACCGTGACCGTCTCGCCCGCGCCGACGGGAAACGCATAGTGCGCGGCCGCCTTGGACCCGGTGCGCGCGGGGTTGACCGCATCCGCGCGCCCGCCGACCAGGTAGTCGTGGAACGAATCCTTGACGTAGGGCGTTGCGTTGGTCGCGCCGAAGAGCCGCGCGGCGTTGGTCTCGTTCTCGGTGAAGAGGAGCGCGTCGGGCGCCTCGCAGTGCAGCCAGTACGAGGGCAGCACGCGATGCGCGGCGTGGAGCACGGCTTGCGATTCATCCTCGCGCTCGACCGTGATGCGCGGCTTGCTTGCCTCGCCGGTCCACGACCAGTCGTTCTTGAACCAGAGCGTCGGCAGGAGGTGCAGCGGCGCGGGGTAGAGCGAGCGGTTGGTCGCCGTGATGCGCACGAGCATGTCCGTCGGACCCGCCTTCGCGTACTCGACCACGACGTCGAAGTAGCGATCGTCCTCGAAGATGCCGGTGTCGAGGAGCTCGTACTCGGGGTCGCCGCGGGTGCGCCGGTGGTTCTCCTCCACCAGGTCCGCGTACGGGAACGCCCGCTGCGGATACTTGTAGAGGTACTTCATGTATGCGTGGCTCGGCACGTTGTCGAGGTAGAAGTAGTACTCCTTCACGTCCTCGCCGTGATTGCCCTCGTTGCCCGTGAGCCCGAACATCCGCTCCTTGAGGATGGGGTCGGCGCCGTTCCAGAGCGCGAGCGCGAAGCAGAGCTGCTGCTCGGCGTCGCAGATGCCCGCGATGCCGTCCTCGCCCCACCGGTACGCGCGCGACCGCGCGTGGTCGTGCGGGAGGTAGGCCCACGCGTTGCCGTCGGCGCTGTAGTCCTCGCGCACCGTGCCCCATTGCCGCTCGGACAGGTACGGGCCCCACAGGCGCCACGGCGCCTTGTTCTCGCGCGCCGCGTCGAGCCGCGCCTCTTCCTCGGTCATGGCGCGGCCGACAGCGTTTGCGACGCGCGCCACGTCGCGCCGGGCGCCACGACGACGGGCGCGCTCGAGACCGCCGCCTCGATGCACACGAAGCGCGTCCAGTCGTCCGCGGGCATGTCGGCCGGGACGTTGTCCGGCCCCGGGTTCCACACGACGGTGTCGGTGGTGCCCTCCGCGTGAATGGAGAGCGCGCGGGCGGGCTCGCGCAGCGTCACGACGGCCGGGACGGCGCGATAGACGCGGTCGAGAGGCCGGTCGACGACGAGATCGTCCGGGCCCTGGACGACGTCGTCGACCTTGCGCACCTTGTCCCTGAATCGCACGCCGGCGAGCCCGTGCACGCGAACGGTGCGCACGTCCCCCACGCGAAGGTACGTGTGGAGCGCCATCGTGAGGGGGAAGGCGTCGGTGCCGGTGTTGGTCACGGCCAGCGCGATGCGAAGCCCGGCACCGCGAGCGTGAACCGAGAGCTCGCAGGCGAAGGCATGCGGCCAGAGGGCGCGCGTGGCGTCGGAGGCGTCGAGGCGGAACGTCGCGCACGCCGCGCCGTCGTCGCCGCGTCCCGCATGCCCGAGCGTCCACGACGTGGTGCGCGCGAAAGCCGTGCATGGGCAGCGGGCCCTGGTCCGCGAACTGGGGAAAGCAGACGGGCACGCCGCCGCGTAGGGCCGCGCCCGCCGCGAAGCGCGAGCGGGCTCAGGTACAGCCGCTCGGCGTCGCTTCCCGCCGCGCGCCACGACGCGACGTGCGCGCCGTGCAGGTAAGCCTCGAAGCGCGCGCCGTCGTCGGCGGTGACGCAGACCTTGGGCAAGTCGCCGGCGCCCGCGACGATCGCGTCGCTCGCGAGGGGCGTGCGTGGGCTCATGGGCAAATATTACGATGGCGTCGGCGGGCGTCCCATTCTACTATCCACTCCTCCCGTCGATCTTGCCCACGGCTGCACCGCGATGAGCGAAGCCCTTCCTGTCGTCTACCTGGCCCGCCATGGCGAGACCGCGTGGAGCCTGTCGGGGCAGCATACCGGGCTCACCGACCTCCCGCTGACCGAGCGCGGCGAGGCCGCGGCCCGCGCGCTCGGCCGCCGGCTGGCCGGCATGTCCTTCTCGGTGGTCCTCACGAGCCCGCTGCAGCGCGCCCGGCGCACGTGCGAGCTCGCGGGCTTCGGCGCGGTGGCGCAGGAAGAGCCCGGCCTCGTCGAGTGGAATTACGGCGACTACGAGGGCCTGACGACGCGCGAGATCCTCGCTCGTCGCCCGGGATGGCAGCTCTTTCGCGACGGCTGTCCCGGCGGCGAGTCGCCGGAGGAGGCGGGCGCGCGCGCCGACCGGGTCATCGCCCGCGTCCGCGCCGCCGGCGGCAACGTCCTCGTCTTCTCGAGCGGCCACATCCTGCGCGTGCTGGGGACCCGCTGGCTGGGGATGCCCCCCGGAGGCGGTCGCTATTTCCTGCTCGCGACGGCGAGCCTGAGCGCGCTGTCGTACGAGCACGGCATGGACGAGCCCGTGCACAAATTGTGGAACGACACGGGTCACTTGACGGCCCCGAACCAGTAGCGTCAGACTCGACCTTCCTTGCGCTCCTTAAAGCCTCGGGTAAGCCTCGCGGCGTGCCCGCGGAACCACACGAGGTGACACGATGAAGGCAACCGCCAAGCTCCACGAGTTGGGGCAAAGCCTCTGGCTCGACAACATCACGCGCGATCTCCTGGAAAGCGGGACGCTCGCGCGCTACATCGCGGAGATGTCGGTCACCGGCCTCACCTCGAACCCCACCATCTTCGACCACGCCATCAAGGGCAGCTCCGACTACGACGCCGCCATCCGCAGCAAGCTCAAGACGGGCCGCTCGGGCGAGGCGCTGTTCTTCGAGCTCGCGATGGAGGACATCACGCGCGCGGCCGATCTCTTCCGCGGCGTGCACGAGCGCACCGGCGGCGTCGACGGCTGGGTCTCGCTGGAGGTCTCGCCGCTGCTCGCGCGCGACACCAAGACGACGCTGTCGGTCGCTAAGGACCTGTTCGCGCGCGCCGGCCGGCCCAATCTCTTCATCAAGATCCCCGGTACGCCGGAGGGCATCCCGGCCATCGAGGAAGCGATCTTCGCGGGCGTACCGGTCAACGTCACGCTGCTCTTCTCACGCGAGCACTACCTCGCCGCGGCCGAGGCCTACCTGCGGGGCATCGAGCGGCGGATCGCCGCCGGCCTGCCGCCCAACGTCGAATCGGTGGCGTCGCTCTTCATCAGCCGCTGGGACGTCGCGGTGGCGAGCAAGGTGCCTGCCGCGCTCGTCAACAAGCTGGGCATCGCCATGGGGCAGCGCTGCTACAAGGCGTACTGCGACCTGGTCGCCACGCCGCGCTATCGCCGCGTGATGAACGAAGGCGGCCGCGCGCAGCGGCTCCTCTTCGCGAGCACGGGCACCAAGGATCCCAAGGCGTCGGACGTGCTGTACGTCGAGGCGCTCGCCGCGCCCTGCACCGTCAACACGATGCCCGAGAACACGCTCCTCGATGTCTTCGACCACGCGAACATCGGCGCCAGCACGCCCCCGGACGGCGGCGACTGCGAGGCGGTCCTCGCGCAGTTCAAGGGCGCGGGTGTCGACATCGACGCCCTCGCCGCGCAGCTCCAGGACGAAGGCGCCAATTCGTTCGTGAAGTCGTGGAACGAGCTGATGTCGGTGCTCGCGAGCAAGAGCGACCTCCTTCGCGCGGCGTGACCCGCGCATGAGCATCCTCGTCGTCGACATCGGCGGTACTCACGTCAAGGTCCTCGTGAGCGGGCAGGCCGAGCCGCGCCGCATGGACTCGGGCCCCACGCTCACCCCGGCGCAGATGGCGCGCGGCGTCCGCGCGCTCGCCAAGGGCTGGAAGTTCGATCGCGTCTCCATCGGGTACCCGGGGGTCGTGGTGCGCAATCGCCCCACCACGGAGCCGCACAACCTGGGCGAGGGCTGGGTCGGCTTCGACTACGAGAAGGCGTTCGGCTGCCCGGTGCGCATGCTGAACGACGCCGCCATGCAGGCGCTGGGCGGCTACCAGGGCGGCAAGATGCTGTTCCTGGGCTTCGGCACGGGGCTCGGCACCACGATGATCGTCGACGATGTCATCGTCCCGATGGAGCTCGCGCACCTTCCGTACCGCAAGGCGACGTTCGAGGACTACGTGGGCGAGCGCGCGCTCGAGCGCCACGGCAAGCGCAAGTGGCGCAAGTTCGTGGGCGACGTGATCGCGCGCCTCGCCGCCGCGCTCGAGCCCGAGGACATCATCCTGGGCGGCGGCAACGCGCGCATCCTCGACGACAACCTCCCGCCGCGATGCCGCCTGGGCGCCAACGCGAACGCCTTCCCCGGCGGCTTTCGCATGTGGGCCGATCGCGCCGGCAGCGCGACCCCGCTCGGCGCGCCCACGGCCGCCGCCCGGCGCAAGTCGCCTGCCAAGGCGTCGACCAAGGCCCCCACGAATCGGCGAGCGCCCGCGAAGCCCGCGTCGCGCAAATCCGCATCCGCCCCATCCGGTCGCAAGACCGCTCCGTCCGCCAGGCCGCGAGCCGGGCGCGCCGCCAAGTCGAAGAGAAAGTAGCGCCATGCCCATCGCCCCCCTGACCTCGCGCCCCGCGTGGAACGCGCTCGTCGCCCATCACGCCGCGGTGCGCGACGTCACGCTCAAGGATCTCTTCGCGAAGGACCCGGCGCGCGGCACGCGGCTCACCGCCGAGGCCGCGGGCGTCTACCTCGACTACTCCAAGAACCGCGTCACCGACGACACGCTCGCGCTCCTCGTGAAGCTTGCGCAGGAATCGGGCCTGCGCGAGCACATCGACGCCATGTTCCGCGGCGACCGCATCAACGTCTCCGAGAACCGCTCGGTGCTGCACGTCGCGCTGCGCGCGCCGAAGGGCGCCTCCATCGTCGTCGACGGCGCCAACGTCGTGACCGACGTGCACGCGGTGCTCGACAAGATGAGCGCGTTCGCCGATCGCATCCGCAGCGGCGACTGGAAGGGCCACACCGGCAAGCGCATCCGCAACGTCATCAACATCGGCATCGGCGGGTCCGACCTGGGCCCCGTGATGGCGTACGAGGCGCTGCGCCACTACAGCGACCGCTCGATGACCTTCCGCTTCGTGTCCAACATCGACGGCACCGATTTCGCCGAGGCGGTGCGCGACCTCGACGCCGCGGAGACGCTCTTCGTCGTCTCGTCGAAGACGTTCACGACGCTCGAGACGATGACCAACGCGCACACGGCGCGCGACTGGGCGCTCGCGAAGCTCGGCGGCGATGCCAAGGCCGTCGCCAGGCACTTCGTCGCGGTGTCGACCAACACCGCCAAGGTCGAGGCGTTCGGCATCGACACCGCCAACATGTTCGGATTCTGGGACTGGGTGGGCGGCCGCTACTCGATGGACTCGGCGATCGGCCTTTCCACGATGCTCGCCGTCGGCCCCGACAACTTCAGGCAGATGCTCGCCGGCTTCCACGAGATGGACGAGCACTTCCGCACGGCGCCGTTCGAGAAGAACCTCCCGGTGCTGCTGGGCCTACTGTCCGTCTGGTACAACGATTTCTTCGGCGCGCAGACCGTCGCCGTGCTGCCGTACGAGCAGTACCTCAAGCGTTTTCCGGCGTACCTGCAGCAGCTCACGATGGAGAGCAACGGCAAGCACGTCACGCTCGCGGGCACGCGCGTCGACTACGACACCGGCCCCATCTACTGGGGCGAGCCCGGCACCAACGGCCAGCACTCGTTCTACCAGCTCATCCACCAGGGCACGCGCCTCATCCCGTGCGACTTCATCGCGTTCGAGAAGGCGCTCAATCCGCTCGGGCCGCATCACGACATCCTCGTGGCCAACGTGTTCGCGCAGGCCGAGGCGCTCGCGTTCGGCAAGACACCCGAGGAGGTGAAGGCCGAAGGCACGCCCGACTGGCTCGTGCCGCATCGCGTGTTCGACGGCAATCGCCCCTCCAATACGATGCTCCTCGACGCGCTGACGCCGGCGGCGCTCGGCCGGCTCGTCGCGCTGTACGAGCACAGCGTGTTCACGCAGGGCACCGTGTGGAGCATCGACTCGTTCGACCAGTGGGGCGTGGAGCTGGGCAAGGTCCTTGCACAGCGGATCATCCCGGAGCTGTCGAGCCCCGCGGAGCCCAAGCTCGCGCACGACAGCTCCACCACGGCGCTCATCCGTCGTTATCGCAGCCGCCGCGCCTAGCGCGAAGGCTTCCTCGAACCGCCACGCATCGCATAGGACAACCCGCATGCAACTCGGAATGATCGGCTTGGGGCGCATGGGCGCCAACATGGTTCGCCGCCTCATGAAGGACGGCCACGAGTGCGTCGTCTTCGACATGTTCCCGAAGGCCGTCGAGGCGCTGGTCGCGGAGAAGGCCACGGGTGCCGCGTCCATCGCCGACTTCGTGAGCAAGCTCGCGAAGCCGCGCGCGGTGTGGCTCATGGTGCCCGCGGCCGTCGTCGACTCGACCATCGCGGCCGTCGCGCCGCTGCTCGAGCCGGGCGACACGATCATCGACGGCGGCAATTCGTATTACATCGACGACATCCGCCGCGCCGAGGATCTCGCGCCGAAGAAGATCGACTACGTCGACGTCGGGACCAGCGGCGGCGTGTGGGGCCTCGATCGCGGCTATTGCATGATGATCGGCGGGCCGAGCGCCACCGTGCAGCGCCTCGATCCCATCTTCAAGACGCTCGCCCCGGGTCGCGGCACCATCGATCGCACGCCCGGTCGCGAGAAGGTGGGAGGCACCTCCGAGCTCGGTTACCTGCATTGCGGGCCGAACGGCGCCGGCCACTTCGTCAAGATGGTCCACAACGGCATCGAGTACGGGATCATGGCCGCGTACGCCGAGGGGATGGGCATCCTCAAGTCGGCCAACGTGGGCAAGCAGAAGCACGAGGTCGACGCCGAGACGACGCCCCTGCGCGATCCCGCGCACTACCAGTACGACCTCGACCTGCCCGACATCGCGGAGGTGTGGCGTCGCGGCAGCGTCATCGCGTCGTGGCTCCTCGACCTTACCGCGTCCGCGCTCCTCAAGGACCCCGCGCTCGGCACGTTCGCGGGCCGCGTGTCCGATTCCGGCGAGGGTCGCTGGACCATCAAGGCAGCGATCGACGAGGCGGTGCCTGCCCCGGTGCTCACCGCCGCGCTGTACGAGCGCTTCAGCTCGCGCGGCGAGGCCGATTTCCAGAACAAGCTCCTGTCGGCGATGCGCTTCGAGTTCGGCGGCCACGTCGAGAAGCCCGCGAAATAAATGACCGATACCGTTCACTCCGACGCGCTCGTCTTCTTCGGCGCCACCGGCGACCTCGCGTACAAGAAGATCTTCCCGTCGCTGCAGTCGATGATCAAGCGCGGGAACCTGAGCGTCCCCGTGATCGGCGTCGCGAAGCAGGGCTGGAACCTGGACCAGCTTCGCGCGCGCGCGCGCGCGAGCCTCGCCAAGCACGCGGCGGGCGGCGTCGACGAGGCCGCGTTCGCGAAGCTCGTCTCGCTCCTTCGCTACGTCGACGGCGACTACGGCGATCCGGCGACGTTCGCGCAGCTTCGGGCGGAGTTGAAGGACGCGCAGCATCCGGCGCACTACCTGGCCATCCCGCCCGTCCTGTTCGGCGCCGTGGTCGAGCAGCTCGAGAAAGCCAACTGCACGAAGGGCGCGCGCGTGATCGTCGAGAAGCCCTTCGGGCACGACCTCGCGTCCGCGAAGAAGCTGAACGAGATCCTGCACTCCACGTTCGACGAGTCGCACATCTTCCGCATCGACCACTACCTCGGCAAGCGGCCGGTGCACGACATGCTGTTCTTCCGCTTCGCCAACGCGTTCCTCGAGCCGATCTGGAATCGCGAGCACATCGAGAGCGTGCAGATCACCATGGCGGAGAACTTCGGCGTGCAGGGACGCGGCAAGTTCTACGACGCCACCGGCACGGTGCGCGACGTCGTGCAGAACCATCTCTTCCAGGTCCTGTGCAACCTCGCGATGGAGCCGCCTGTGCGCACCGACAGCGAGACGCTGCGCGACGAGAAGGCGAAGGTGCTGAAGTCCATCCGAACGCTCGCCCCGGAGGACCTCGTGCGCGGCCAGTTCAAGGGCTACCTCGCGGAGCCGGGCGTGGCGCCCGACTCGCGCACGGAGACGTTCGCCGCGGTCAAGCTGACGCTTGATTCGTACCGCTGGCAGGGCGTGCCCTTCTACATCCGCGCGGGCAAGAACCTCCCGGTGACGTGCACGGAGGTGATGGCGCGCTTCAGGAAGCCGCCGAGCGTGTACCCCTCGTGCACCGCGCCGCCCAACCACGCGCGCTTCCGCGTGAGCCCGGACGTCGAGCTCGCGCTGGGCGTCACGGTGATGGATCCCGCGGAGAAATTCATCGGCGGCGCGATCGAGCTCTCGGCGGGGCACCATCCCACCGCCGACGAGATGGACGCATACGAGCGCGTGCTGGGCGATGCCATGGCGGGCGACGCGAGCATCTTCGCGCGCGAGGACTACGTCGAGGAGGCGTGGCGCATCGTCGACCCGGTGCTCGCCGCCAGCACGCCGGTCTATCCATACGAGCCCGGCCAGTGGGGCCCCGCGCAGGCGCAGACGTTCGCGCCGCCCGGCGGGTGGGACGATCCCTCGACGAACGAGCCGTCGACGTACTGATGAACGTCGACATCCTGCCCGATCCCGGGGCGGTCGCGCAGGCGGCGGCGAAGTTCATCGCCTCGCAGGCGGCCTTTGCCATTGCCGCGCGCGGCCGCTTCAAGCTCGCGGTCAGCGGCGGACACACGCCGTGGGCGATGCTGCGCGCGCTGGCCGACGAGAGCGTCGACTGGACCAACGTGCACCTGTTCCAGGTGGACGAGCGCGTCGCCCCGCCGGGTGACGACGTGCGCAACATGACGCACATCCAGGAGAGCCTCCTGTCGCGCATCGCGCTCCCTGCCGCCAACGTGCACGCCATGCCGGTCGAGGCCAACGACCTCGACGCCGCCGCGGCGCGCTACGCGCAGACGCTCGCGACCATCGCGGGCACGCCGCCGATCCTCGACCTCGTGCACCTGGGCCTGGGGCCCGACGGCCACACCGCCTCGCTCGTTCCCAACGATCCCGTGCTGGCGGAAGACTTCAACGACGTGGCGCTGACGCAGCCCTACCAGGGGCACCGGCGCATGACGCTCACGTTCCCGGTGCTCAACCGATCGCGCTGCGTGCTCTTCGTGGTCACAGGCGCCGACAAGGTGCCGGCGCTCGCCTCGCTGCGGGCGGGCGATCGCAACATTCCGGCCGGTCGCGTCACCGGCGAGCGCGCGCTCGTGATGGCCGACGCCGCCGCCGCGGGACAGCGCGACTACAGGGGACCCGCATGAACGACTTTCCGCGCAACCAGGACATCGCGACGCTTTGCATCAACACGATCCGCACGCTCGCGATCGACGCCGTGGAGGCCGCCAACTCCGGCCACCCGGGCGCGCCGATGGCCCTCGCGCCGCTCGCGTACGTGCTGTGGAATCGCGTGATGCGCTTCGATCCGGCCGACCCCATCTGGCCGAATCGCGATCGCTTCGTGCTCTCGAACGGGCACGCGTCGATGCTCCTGTGGTCGATCCTGCATCTCACGGGCGTGAAGGCCGTGAACCCGGAGTACGAGGTGCTCGGGCGCGAGTCGGTGACGCTCGACGACATCCGGCACTTCCGGCAGATCGGCAGCCATGCGCCGGGGCATCCCGAGTATCGCCTGGTGTCGGGCGTGGAGACCACCACCGGGCCGCTGGGGCAGGGGATCGCCACGAGCGTCGGCATGGCGATGGCGCAGAAGTGGCTCGCGACGCGCTACAACCAGCCCGACTTCCCCGTCTTCGACTACAACATCTACGCCACCTGCGGCGACGGCTGCCTCATGGAGGGCGTCGGCGCCGAGGCCGCGTCGCTCGCGGGTCACCTCGAGCTCGACAACCTCTGCTGGATCTACGACAACAACCACATCACGATCGAAGGCAACACCCGCATCGCGTTCACCGAGGACGTGGCGGCACGTTTCCTGGGCTACCAGTGGAACGTCCTTCGCGTGGGCGACGCCAACGACCTCGAGCGCATCGAGCACGCGCTCACCGTGTTCAGGCTCACGAAGAAGCGGCCGACGCTCGTGATCCTCGACACGCACATCGGCTACGGCTCGCCGCACCGGCAGGACACCGCGGCGGCGCACGGCGAGCCGCTCGGCGACGAGGAGGTGAAGCTCACCAAGCGCGCGTACGGCTGGCCCGAGGACGCGCAGTTCCTCGTCCCCGACGGCGTGCGCGAGCACTTCGCGCAGGGCATCGGCGCGCGAGGCGCCAGGGATCACGCGGCGTGGGACGCGATGATGGTCAAGTACCGCGCGCAGTTCCCCGCGCTCGCCGCCGAGATCGACCGCATGCAGCGGCGCGAGCTCCCGGACGGCTGGGACAAGGACCTCCCCACGTTCCCGGCGGACGGCAAGGGCGTTGCGGGCCGCGATGCGTCCGGCAAGGTGCTGAACGCACTGGCGCAGAACGTCCCGTGGTTCCTGGGCGGCTCTGCCGACCTCGGCCCTTCGAACAAGACGACGCTCAAGTTCGACGGCGCGGGCGACTTCGAGCCGGGCTCGTACGGCGGCCGCAACCTGCACTACGGCATCCGCGAGCACGCGATGGCGGCGGTGGTCAACGGCATGTCGCTGTCGAAGCTGCGGCCGTTCGGCGCCACGTTCTTCATCTTCAGCGACTACGCGCGCGCCTCCATCCGCCTGTCCGCGCTGATGGAGATCCCGACGCTCATGGTGTTCACGCACGACGCGATGGGCGACGGCGAGGACGGTCCGACGCACCAGCCCATCGAGCAGCTCGCGTCGTTGCGCGCGATGCCGGGCATGACGGTGCTTCGCCCGGGCGACGCCAACGAAGTCACCGAGGCGTATCGCGTTGCCGTCCAGTTCCGCCATCGTCCCACGCTCATGGTGCTGTCGCGGCAGCCGCTGCCCACGCTCGATCGCTCGCGCCTCGCGCCGGCGTCGGGTGTGGCCAAGGGCGCGTACGTGCTCGCGGACGCGCCGCAGGGCGCGCCGGAAGTGATCCTCATCGCCACCGGTAGCGAGGTGTCCCTCGCGGTCGCGGCGCACGATCTCCTGGTCGCGCAGGGCATACGCTCGCGCGTGGTGTCGATGCCCTCGTGGGACCTCTTCGAGATGCAGCCCGTCGAGTATCGCGACAGCGTGCTGCCGCCCGCGGTCAAGGCGCGCGTCGCGATCGAGCAGGCGTCCACGTTCGGCTGGGAGCGCTACGTGGGGGAGCGCGGCAAGGTCATCGGCATGCACACCTTCGGCGCGTCCGCGCCGCTCAAGGAGCTGCAGAAGCACTTCGGCTTCGAGCCCGCGAACGTGGTCGCCGCCGCGAAGGACGTGCTGGGCCGCGCGTGATCCCGCGCGCTTGCGCGCTCGCCCTTGCGTGGCTCGTCGCCGCGGCCTGCGCGCTCGCGGCGCCGGTCGACGTGGAGCCCTATTTCAGGAGCGCCGACTACGACGGCCTCAAGCTCTCGCCGTCGGGCAAGCGGGTCGCGGGCATGGCGCGCGTGGAGGGCAGGCGCGGCCTCGTCGGGATCGACCTCGCGTCGCGCAAGCCGGGCAAGGTCATCGTGGTCGCCTCGAGCGAGATCGAGTGGTTCGAATGGGTGAGCGACGAGCGCATCCTGTTCAGCGTCGTCGAGCGCGAGTCCGGCACGGGGCGCTTGCGCGCGGGCCCGCTGTACACCGTGAAGCCCGACGGGAGCGGACTGAGCGTCCTCGCGCGGCCCCTCCTGCGCGGCGAGCAGCGGTCGCTTCGCTCCAATTACTTCCTGTCGAGGCTGCCGGGAACGACCGACGTCCTGGTGCTCGCCAACGACGCCAACCCGAGGTATTTCGACGTCTACCGTCTCGACACCGAGACGGGCCAGAAGCGCTTGCGCTCGCTCGACAAGCCCGGCCGCGTGGTGCGCTGGATGGCCGATCGCGAAGGCGCGCTGCGCCTCGCGGTCACGGAGGAAGACGAGGGCGGCGGCAAGACGTTCTGGCGCGCGAGCGAGTCCGACCCGTGGCGGGAGATCGAGTCGTTCGGATCGCGCGCGCAGCGCTTCGTGCCGGTCGCCTTCGACGGTGACGGATCGCTCATCGTGTCGGCGCGCATCGACGGCGACCTCGCGTCGCTGCGTCGCTTCGATCCGGTCGCGAAGCGCGCGGGCGAGGTGCTCGCGGCGCATCCGGAGGTCGATCTCGAGGGCGGCCTCGTGTACGACGGGGTGAGGAAGCGCATCGTCGGCGTTCGCTACGAGGGCGAGCATCCGGGCATCGCGGTTCGACGACGAGTGGGCGCGCCTGCGCGAGCCTCGACCGCGCGCTGCCCGACAGGCTCAACGTGCCGACGCGCAACGACGGGCCGACGGTGCTGGTGCAATCGACGGACCGCGACCCCGGGGCCTGGTACATCTTCGATCCGTCGCTCCGGCAGCTCGCGCGGCTCGTGAGCGCGCGCGCCGCCATCGACCCCGCCGCCGCGTCGCAGCCTCGTGCGCTATCCTGCCCGTGACGGCCTGGACGATCCCCGCCTGGCTCACGCTGCCCCGCGGCGCGAGCCGTCGAGTTCCCGCTCGTCGTGTACGTGCATGGCGGGCCGTGGACGCGCGCGCCGCCGCGGGCGTGGCACGACGTCGCCGCGTCCTCGCCGGTCGCGGCTACGCGGTGCTCGAGCCCGACTTCCGCGGCACGCTGGGGTGGGGCGCGAAGCTCCATCGCGCGGGCTGGAAGCAGTGGGGGCTCGCCATGCAGGACGACCTGGACGACGGCATGGACTGGCTCGCGAAGGCCGGCATCATCGATCCGGCGCGCGCCTGCATCATGGGCGGATCGTACGGCGGCTACGCGGTGATGATGGGGCTCGCGCGCAACCCGAGCGCTGGCGCTGCGGCGTCGATTACGTAGGCGTCACCGACATCGGGCTCGTATTCGACGTCGCGTGGTCCGACAACGCGGACTCGACCTACCTCAAGTACGCGGCCAAGGACATGATCGGCGATCCGGTCGCCGACGCCGCGCAGCTTGCCGCAACGTCGCCGCTCCTGCAGGCGCGTCGCATCCGCGCGCCGGTCCTCATGGCGTACGGCGGCAACGACCGTCGCGTGCCCATCATCCACGGCGAGAAGATGCGCGACGCCCTCGAGTCCGCGGGGGTGCGCGTCGAGTGGATCGTGTACGGCGAGGAAGGCCACGGCTTCGCGCTGGAGCCCAATCGCCTCGACTTCTACCGCCGCGTGGGCGCCTTCCTCGACGCCCACCTCGAGAAGCAGGGTCAGCTTCGACTCGATCGCTAGTATTGCAATGGAGGAATCGGAAGTGAGCGATAGCGATATGGCGCCGCTATTCGTGCCGAGGGCGAGGCGCCGTTGCGAAGCAATGGCCCATCCCCTTGCGAGCAACGGCAACGAAGCCATCGGCACGAAGAGCAAGCCAGACACGTTCGATTCCTTCGTTACAGTCCACTAGTCGTAGTTCCGGCGGAAGTAGAGGCCGATGCTGCTGACGGTGCCGGCTTCGGCGCGCAGCGTGAGCGTGCGCGACAGCGCATACTCGATGCGCAGCGCGTTGGTGGCGACGGTGAGCCCCTGCTCGTACACGAGCGTCAGGCGATCCGAGATGCGCTTGCCGAACGCAACGACCTGCGTCGACGTTCCCGTGGTCGCCGACGTTCCCGCGTCGCGCACGGAGATGTCGTCGAGGCCCAGCCGGTTCGCGATCTGCGTGGTGATGGGCCTCTTGCCCTTGGCCCATGAGCGACGCCGATGCCGCGCCGAGGAGCGCGAGGTCGTTGCGATTCGCGCGATCGAGCCCCTGGCCCGTGATGAGCCACGACAGCTTCTCGCCGTCGGGCACCGGCGGATTCGACACCAGCCGGACGCGCGGCACCTTCACCGTGCCGGAGAGCTCGACGCCCGCCTCGACGGAGAGGTTCTTGCGCAACGCCACGACGTCGAGCGCGGGATTGTCGATGGGCCCGTCGAAGAGAAGCTGCCCGCGGTCGATGTCGAGCTTCTGGCCGAACACGTAGTACGTCCTCGCCACCGCGCGGATGGTGCCCTTCGCCGCCAGCGTGCCCAGCGGCGTGGTGGTCACCTTCGCCGCCAGCGTCCCGCGAGCCTCGTGTCGAGGCCCTCGCCGCTGAAGCGGAAGTCGCGGCCGAGCGACACCTGCATGTCGAGGAGCAGCGGCAGGTCCCGGAACGACGAGCTCGCGTCCCTGCGCGGCTGGCCCACGATCACGACGTCGTCCGACAGTACGCCGACGCGCGCCGGCTCGTACTCGACGCGACCTTCGTCCATGTTGATGCTGCCGACGAGCGCGAGCTTGCCGTCGCGCAGCTCGATCGTGCCCTTTCCATCCGCGACGAGTCGAAGGTCGGGCCGGCTGACGATGGTGAAATCGGTCGCCTCCCATTCGACGCGCCCGGCGGCGCTCGTCTCGGCGGTGGCGGCGCGCGCGATCGTTCCCTTGGCGCTGAACTTGCCCGCCCCGCCCGCGAACGAGAACTCGTCGAGCACGATCGCGCGATTGGCGAGTCGCGCGCGCAGCACGCCGTCCTTGAGGTGCACGCCATACTGCGGCAGGTCGAAGCGCAGCGCGTCGCCGCTCATCGTGCCCTCGAGCACCGGCTCGGCCAGCGTACCGCGCCCGTCGATGGCGACGCGTGCGCGGCCGTCCATCACCGCCGCGGTGCCGATGAGCGGCTGCAGCGGTCGCAGCGACGCCAAGTCCGCCGTGAGCTTGGCGGTGAACGCGGCGTTGGCATCGATCCTTCCCGCGACGGCGCCGGCGGCCAGGTTGAACGACGCGTCCGCGGTGCCGGCGCGGGTCGAGCGCAGGCGCGCGGTGGCGGCGAGCGCGTCGTCGGCGAAGCGGCCCTTGATGCTCGAAAGCACCTCGATGCCCAGCGCGAGGCTCGTGGGGTCGAGGTTCGCGCCGTCCGAGGCGTACCAGTCGCCTTTCTCGCGATGGACGTCGAACGTGCCGGTGAGCCGCGGCGACGCCGCGATCGACCACGCCCCGCCTACCTCCATCGTCGAGCCGAACGGCATCGGGCGGCCGAGCATGCGCGCGGCGGTGCTCACCGGCACGCCCGTGAACGAGCCCCGCGACGATACCCGGCCTTCGTCGACCACGAGGCTCGACACGCGTCGATGTGCCCTTGCGCGATGCCGACGTGCGCGTCGGCGAGCTCGAAGCGACTCGCCGCCACCGACATGCGCGCGCCCCGCGAGCGCGAACGCATAGGCGCCGCGATTGGCGAGCTTCTCGATCGATCCGCTCCACGCCGTCTCGACCGCGCCGCTGCGCGCTTCGTGTCCGCGAGCCCGCCCGTCACCGACATCGTGACGTCCAGCGTGTCGTTGGAGGCGGCGAGCGTCGCGCGGTGCTGCGCGAGCGTGCCGTCGACGATCACCTTGACGCGGTCGACCGAGCCTTGCGCGAGCGTCACGCGTCCGGTGGCGACGTCGAGCGCGATGGCGCGCGCGGTGAGCGGCACCGCGCCCGCGGACGTGCGCCCGGGCGCGATCGATCCCTTGACGTCGACGGACGCGACGGCGGAGGTACGGCCCCATGCGAGCGACGTCGCGTGCGCATCCACGGTGATGCCGGGGCTCGTCCCGTCGCCCGTGATGGTGCCTCGCGCGCGAAGCACGCCTTCGAGCGGATCGGGCAGCGCGAGCTTCGCGTAGCGGGTCGCGAGAGGTCGCAGCTCGGCGAGCTTCGGGATGTCGATGTCGTACGCGAGCGCGTCGCCGGGGGCGCCGGAGGCTCCGTTGAGCACGATCTTCGATGTGCCGAGCGAGGTCGACCGCGACCCTTGGCGGTCGCCGGCGGAAGTCGCCGCGAGCGGAGCCGGCGACGTCGAGCCCCGCAAGCGGCTGCCCTTCGCGAGCGTCACGTCGGCGTGCACGGCGAAGGGCGCCGACAGCGTGCCGCGCGCGACGACCGTGCCGTCGAGCGTCGCCTTGGGCACGGCGACGAATCGCGAGGGATCGAAATTCGTCGCGCGCGCCGACACGGTGAACGCGCGCGGCGCGTCAAGGTCGAACGTGCCGCTGCCGACGAGCGTTCCGCCGCCCGCCTGCGCGCGCACATCCTGCAGCGTCGCGCGCCGCCCCTCGACCGCCGCCCGGAACGCGAGCCCCAGGTCCGCCTGGCGCAGGTCGCCCCTCAGCACCTGGCGGTCCTTCTCGACTTCGCCTGCGAGCGTTCCCGACAGTCGCGTCGCGATGAGCGAGCCCATGATGCGCGAGAGATCGACGTTGGCGAGGGCCAGGTCGAGCTTCACCGGCGTGCCGCCCTTCGGCACCGATACGCTGCCGCGTGCGCGCGCTCCGCCGGCGATCTCGGCGTCGATGTCCGACAACGCGAGCGCCTGCCCGTCCCAGGCGAACGCGGACGACAGCGCCGTCACCGGGATGCGCCCCGCGTCGATCGCGCCCGCCTTCTCGTTGCGCGCGCGGAGCGTGCCGGCGAAGCCCGCGCCTTCCGGTCGCGCGGTGAGCGTGAGCGAGAGGCCCGTCGCCGGCAGGGAGGAGACGAACTGCGCGAGATCCACGTTGCGCGCATCGATGTCGGCCGACGTGACGAGCGCCGTCGCGAACGGCGCAACGCCCGCCTTCAGCGAGACCTCCGCGTCGTGCAGCGAGCCCTTGGCGTCGATGGCGAGGCGCTCGAGCGTTCCCGCGACCGCGAGCTGCGCCTTGCCGCCTTTCCAGTCGCCGTCGCCTTCGAAGTCGAGCGCGGCGTCGAGGTCGTAGGGAGGATTCGCGCCCATGCGCGCGTGGCCGCCCAGCGTGCCCTGCTCGGTGACGAAGCGCACGTCGCTGATCTCGTGCGCCCGCGCGCCGCCCGCGTAGCCGAACACGATGCCGGTGACGAAGCCCGATTGCTCCGCCGTCTTCCACTCGAGGCGCTCGACGCCGATGTGCCGCACCTCGACCTCGAGCGGAAGCGCGAGCGATGCGGGAAGCCCCGACTGCGTCTTCTGCGACTTCTTGAATTCGAGCGAAAGCCGCTTGGCGCCGAGACCCTGCACGATGAGCTTGCGCGACACGAGGTCGAGCGGCGACCATGCGACCGCCGTCTCGCGCGCCTCCACGTCGAGCTCGTCACCCTTCCACGCGATGCGCGCGATGCGCACCGTGGACAGCAGCGAGCCCTCGGCGCCCTCGATGGTGAGGTGACCTTCGGCGGACGCGATCGCGCGGCGCACCACGTAGTCGAGCGCCGCCTGGCTTCCCAGGGCCACGTACACGATCGCGGCGAGGATCGCGAGCGCGAGCAGGATCGCCGCGACGACGCGCGGCCACAGCCGGCGTCGCGGCGATCGCGGCGGGGTCGGCGCGGCCAGCGCCTCGTCCGCGCTCAAAACGAAAGCCCCACGGAGAAGTGCACGCGCACGCTCTTGGCCTGCTCGCCGTACGCGACGTCGAGCCTGAAAGGGCCGATCGGCGTGCGCAGGCGCGCGCCGATGCCGTAGCCGACCGCGAGATCGAAATGGGACAGCGAATCGGTCGCGTTGCCGGCGTCGACGAACGTCGCGACGCCCCACGCCGGATCGAACCAGTGCACCGCCTCGACGCTCGCGACCGCGTAGTAGCGGCCGCCGACCACGGCATCGCCCTGCTGCACGCCGAGGCTTTCGAACGCGTAGCCCCGCACCGTGGTGTCGCCGCCCGTGCGGAAGAGGAAATTGGACGGGATGCCGTCGCGCGACGTCGCGATCACCGCGCCCGCGTCTGCGCGCGCGACGAGCTGGTCGTCGCGCGTGAAAGGCCACCAGCCGACGACGCGCCCGATCACGCGGCCGAACTGCTCGGTCGACACGCCCGGCACGCCCCATCCGACCTGCGCGTTGGCCATCCATCCCTTCGTCGGCTGCAGCAGGTCGTCGACGTTGCGCCACGTGTACTCGCCGTCGACGTACAGCGCGTGCGCGGCCTGCGTCGGCTGCCCGAACGGCGTCTGGTCGTTGACGTAGAAGCCGATGCCGAACGCGGGCGTGCGCCGCTCCTCGATCGCGCGCCGGCGCGCGGTCACGGCGAACGTGCGCGTGATGAGGTTCTCGATGTCCGTACGCTGCACACCCGTGGCGTAGGTGTCGATCCATCCCGACTCGGTCGGCGGGCGCACGAAGCGCAGGTCGGCCTGCTGGACCTTCGACTCGATGCGCATGCTCGCGTACATCTGCAGGCCATCGCCGTCGAGGTTCACGTCGCTGTACGAGACGCTCGCCTGGTACTGCGTGTCGGTGGAGTAGCCCGCGCCGAACTCGAGGTGCCTGCGCGGCGCCTCGATCACGGACAGGCGCACCGTTGCGTGGTCCGCCTGCGAGACGTCGGTATCGATGCTCGCCTGCACGCTCGCGAAGTACCCCGAGACGAGGAGCCTGCGCACGAAGTCGTCGAGCGTGCGCTCGCTGTACAGGTCGCCCTCGCGGACGTTTGCGAAGTGGGTCACGAGGCCCTGCGTGTACTTCGACAGCCCCTGGACCTCGATGTTGCCGATGCGGAAGGGCGGGCCGCTGTCGAGCGTGACCGAGAGGTCCGCGCTGTACGCCTCGGGGTCGATCTTGGCCTGGCTCGCGGTGAGCTTCGCGGCCGCGTAGGGGCTGGCCGCGAGCGTGCCCACGGCGAGGTTCTTGGCCGACGTCCACGTTTCCTGGCGGAACACGCGCCCGACGGGTAGGAGCCACTGGTCGCGCAGCGTCGCGATCGCCGCCTGGCCTTCGGGCGCGTCGCGGGCGGGACCCGTGACGTCGATGTCGACGCTCTTGATCTCGGTGGGCGTGCCCGGCGCGACGGTGACCGTGACGGTGACGGGCTTTTCCGCGCGGTCGACGCGGATGTCGACGGTTGCGCTGAAGTAGCCTTGCGTTGCCGCGGCCTCGCGCGACTGCGGGACGGCGTCGCGCGCGAGGCGGTCGAGGAGGTCCTCCGTCATGTCCTCGTAGTTCTGCCAGCGCACGAGGTCGACCGCGCTGCGCATCGCCGCCGCGATTTCATCGGGCGCGACGATCTCGACGCGGTAGCGCACCGCGTCGTCGGCATTGACGGTGGAAGCGGGGGCCGGCGCCGCAGCGGGCGGTGCGGCCGGGGCGGCGTCGGCCTGCGCGCTAGCGGGCGACGATAGCGCTGCCGCCGTCGCGAGCGTCAGCGCGAACAGCCAGCAGCGCGAGACGCGCGGACGAATCGGAGCAAGCGGCACGGGCCGCATTATCGCCGACCGTCGCGGAGGCGATCGGTAGCGGCGGCACGATCGGCGCCTCGAGGAACGAATACTGCGAGAGGTCGTTGAACTCGTAGGGGCTCGGCACCGGCCACAGCTCGGTGGACGGGCGCCACTTGGGCAGGATGGGAAGGCGCGGGTTCGTGTAATCGACGTCGCGCTGCACGTCCTGGCCGAATTGCCAGCGATAGATCTGGTAGCCCTGCGCGTCGTAACGCGTGGCGCAGCCACCCAGGAGCAGGGTGACGGCCGCGGCGGCGGCACAGGCTAGGGCGAAGCGGCGGAGCGAGGCGTTCATCGCAACTCCAAAAATTACGTGCGCATAAGGGCTTGCATTGCATTGTTCACTCGATGCGCGCGCCTGACAAGCGCCGGCGGCCCGAACGGCACGACCGCGTCGAGCCGTGTCGTCGCCGCCGCCACAACGGATGGTCGGCTACAGCTCCGGGTCATGCCGTGAGCATCAAGTCGCGTCGAATCCGCCCGGGCGCGTCGATGACGCGAAACGGGTGGGAATCGTTGCCCAAAGCGGCTGTTTCATACAGGAACAGAACGTTCGTTCGACAGCGCTGCCCCAGCGTCTCCCACTTCTCTTAAATTACATACGATACGTCTCGTAAGTCCCTATTTTTTAGATAAAAAGACAATTGTTGCACAGTCATCGCTAAGTCCTTGTTCGGAAACCAGAAACCATTTGACCTTTCCGGAACCGCACGCGTATAGTTCGTCGAAGTGGTAAAAAGTGGGTCAAAGTGGGGTTTTGCGGTGATGCAGTGGCGGCGGGGTGCGCGGTTTTTCAGGGTTGGCAATCCTGACGAGCTCCGGTCGAACCGCCCATCGCGAGTCGCCCCGGAGCACGACGGCCCGACGGCGAGGAGAGCACGGGCGTGGCGGGAGAAGCTGTCGAAAGCGGAGCGTTGCCGGAGCCAGGGACGCGGGCGGGAAGCGAGCCGCCCATGTTCCGCGGCGTCACGGCGCTCGCACTCGACGCCAAGGGGCGCCTCGCGATTCCCTCGCGCCACCGCGATCGCCTGGTGCCGGACGGCAGCGGATCGTCGCTCATCCTCACCGCCGACCCTTCGCGCTGCCTCCTCCTGTATCCGCGCGACGCCTGGGAGCCGTTGCAGGCGCGCCTCATGTCGCTGTCCTCGTTCGACGCCAGGATCCGCGGGCTGCAGCGCCTGCTCGTGGGCTACGCGGACGACGTCGAGGTCGACGCGGCGGGCCGCATCCTGGTGCCGCCCGAGCTTCGCCGCTATGCGAACCTCGACAAGCGCGTCGTGCTGGTCGGGCAGGGCCGCAAGTTCGAGCTGTGGGACGAGGCGCAGTGGCAGGTCGAGACGGCCCAGGCCATCGCGTTCGAGGGCGACGGCCTGCCGCCCGAACTGTCCGGCTTCTCCCTGTAGATGGCCGATGACGCCCACGTTCCCGTCCTGCTCGATGAAGCCGTGGCGGCGCTGGCGGTCAGGCGCGACGGGACGTACGTCGATGCGACGTTCGGGCGCGGCGGCCACTCCGCGGCCCTCCTCCGCGAGCTGGGTCCCGGCGGCCGTCTCCTCGCGCTCGACCGCGACGCGGACGCCGAGCGCGCGGCAGGGCGCCTCTCGCAATCCGATCCTCGCTTCACTTTTCGCCGCGCGTGGTTCTCGGACCTCGCCGACGTCCTTGCAGCGATTGCCCACGCGCAGGTCGACGGCGTGCTCTTCGATCTCGGAACCTCCTCTCCGCAGATCGATGACGCCACGCGCGGCTTCTCTTTTCGCTTCGACGGTCCCCTCGACATGAGGATGGACACGTCCCGCGGCGAGACCGCCGCGCAATTCCTTGCCCGCGCGACGGAGCGCGAATTGACGGAGGTCATCCGCGACTATGGTGAAGAACGGTTTGCTCAATCGATTGCAAGAGCAATTGCGGCGGCGCGCGCGCGGGAGCCCCTCCTCCGCACGGGGCAGCTACGGAACGTCGTTGGCCAAGCCGTCGGCGCGCGCACGCGGGGTGATTGGGGTCAGGATCCGGCCACGCGGACGTTCCAGGCCCTTCGGATTTTCCTGAACCGCGAGCTGTCCGAGTTGACGCTGGCGCTCGCGCGCGTCGTTCCGCTCCTGCGCGAAGGCGGCCGGCTCGCCGTGATCAGCTTTCATTCGCTCGAGGATCGCATCGTCAA
>JBGAIS010000018.1:0-33471 GCA_044225355.1 Casimicrobiaceae bacterium
GCCTCATGCTGCTCAACGCGGCGCGCGCCCACGCGCTCATCGCGTCGCGGCCGATGGTCCTGCCGGAAGACGTGCAGGCCGTGTTCCCGTCGGTGGCGGGACACCGCCTCGCCGGCGGAACGCGCGCGGGCGCCGTGCAGGCGACGACGATCCTGCGCGGCGTGCCGTTGCCGTAGGACGCGGGCGTCCCGCGCATGCGCGCGAATCCCCCTGACCGCGCCAGGGCGCGGGTCGCCGGATGAACGCGACGCCGCTCGCCGGTAACCCAGCGCCCCGGGGGTGGCTCGCACGCGTTCGCCAGCGCGCCTTCCGCCGGTCGCCGTCGGACACCACGCCGGTCGTCCTGCGCCACTCGCGCATCTACCTCCTTCCGACGCGCCGCGGCTGGGCGGTGATCGCGACGCTCGTCACCATGCTGTTGGGCTCGCTCAACTACGCGCTCGCGCTGGGGATCGCGGTGACGTTCCTGCTCGCCGGGCTCGTGGCGGCGGCGCAGCTCCACACGTTTCGGAACCTCGCGGGCATCGAGATCACGCCGCTGGCCGCGGGCGAGACCTTCGCGGGCGGCACGATCGCGTTCACGCTCGCGCTGCACGCCGGATCCGCCGCGCGCCACGACATCCGTATCGCGACGGCGAGCGCGCAAGCGAGCGCGGGCTACGACGTCGCCGCGGGCCAGGCGCTCACCGTCACGCTGGCGATGGACGCGCCGTCGCGCGGGCGCATCGCGTTGGGCCGGGTCACGCTGTCGTCGAGCTTCCCGTTCGGATTGTGGCGCGGGTGGGCGTATGTTCACTTCCCGCTCGAGGGCATCGTCTTTCCCGCCGCGGAGATCGGCGCGCCGCCGCTGCCGCGCGGCCATGGCGGCGCCGATCCCCTCGCCGAGGGCGCAAGCGACGACGCCGACCTCGCGGGCCTGCGCGAATTCCAGCAGGGCGACCCGCCGCAGCGCGTCGCGTGGAAGGCGGTCGCGCGCGGCGCGGGATGGTTCACGAAGGAGTTCGACGGTGCCGGCGGCGGTGGGCCTATCGCCGTCTCGTGGGACGCGGCCCCGGGCTTGGGCGCCGAGGCGCGCCTCTCGCGGTTGACCGCCTGGGTGCTCGCCGCGGAGCGAGCCGCGCGCCCCTTCTCGCTCGCGATGCCGGGCACGTACCTGCCCCCTCGCCAGGGCCGCGACCATCGCCGTCAGGCGCTGACCGCGCTCGCGCTCCATCCGAAGGACGGCGCGTGAGCTGGTTCCGCAAATCGGAGCCCGAGCGCCCGCGCGACGTGCTCACGCCGTCGCAGGTGCGCTGGCTGGGTGCACTGCTCCTTGCCGCACAGATACCGCAGGCGATCCAGCTGCCGATCTGGATCGCGGTCGCGGGCATCGTGCTCGTGGGGGTGCGCATCCTGCTGCTTCGACAGGATCCCTTGCGGCCGCAGGCACCGCCGGCGCGCATTCCCTCGTGGGCGCTCGCGCTGTTCGCGGTGGCGACGGCGGTCGCGGTGCGCTACACGTTCGGCTACCTCGTGGGGCGCGACCCTTCCGTCGCGTTCCTGTACGTGCTCGTCGCGATCAAATATCTCGAGACGCGCACCGCGCGCGACGGCACGCTGCTCGTGTGCCTCGCGTGCTTCCTCACGATGACGCCGTTCTTCTACAGCCAGTCGCTGTTCGCGGCGCTGGCGGCGGTGCCGGCGGTGATCCTCGTGGGCGTCGCGCTCGACGTGCTCGCGAGCGGCGGCAGCGAGTCGACGCGGCGCTTCGCACCCGGCGCGGCGGTTCGCCGCAGCGCGGTGATGATGCTGCAGGGATTGCCCATCGCGGTGCTTCTCTTCGTCCTGTTCCCGCGCCTCGCCCAGCCGCTGTGGGGGCTGCCGACGGACTACTCCGCGAAGACGGGTCTTTCGGACTCGATGATCCCGGGCGAGATCAGCGATCTCTCGCTGTCCGACGCCGTGGCGTTCCGCGTCGAGTTCGACGGTCCGCCGCCGCCCAACCGGGATCGCTACTGGCGCGGTCCCGTGTTCTCGCAGTTCGACGGTCGCAAGTGGTCGGCAGGCTACGTCGGCATGGAGCCCGCGAGCGAGCGTCCCGACGGACCCGTGGTCACGTACACCGTCACGCTCGAGCCCACGAATCGCAACTCGCTCTTCGCGCTCGACCTTCCGGCGGGGCTGCCACGGCGCCCGCGGGCACGTTTCGGCGCCGTCGTTCACCGCGCGCATCACGCGCAACCAGCAGATCCTCCTGACGTCGCCGGTGTCGACGACGCTGCGAATACACGCAGGGCTCGGTGCTGCGCTCGGTGTATCCCGCGCGCGGCCTGACGGAGTCGCGCGGCAACCTGGGCCTCGGTCGCGGCAACGAGAAGACGCTCGCCTTCGGTCGCGAGCTTCGCGAGGAAGTACGGAAGCGATCGCGAGATCGTCGCGGCGCTGCTCGCCAAGTTCCACGACGAGGAGTACGTGTACACGCTCTCGCCGAGCTACGCGGGCGTCGATCCCGTCGACTTCTTCATGTTCGACGAGCGTCGCGGCTTCTGCGAGCACTATGCGAGCGCGTTCGTGCTCATGCTGCGCGCGGCGGGCATTCCCGCGCGCGTCGTGACCGGCTACCAGGGCGGGGCGATCAACCCGCGCGGGAACTACATGATCGTTCGCCAGTCGGATGCGCACGCGTGGGCGGAGGCGCTCATCGACGGCGAGTGGCGGCGATATGATCCGACGGCCGCGGTGTCGCCGTCGCGCATCGAGATCGGGCTCGGTGCCGCGCTGCGCGGACGAGGTGCCGTTCCTCGCGCGGCTCGACGCGTCGTGGATCGCGAACGTCCAGCTCGCCTGGGACGCGTTCAACTACGACTGGCGGCGCAACGTCGTCGGCTTCAATCGAGATCGCCAGCGATCGCTCTGGCGCGAGTGGCGGCTCGACCAGGTCCCGATGTGGCAGGTGGTGACGCTCGTGCTGCTGCTCGTCGGCGCGTGGAGCGGGCTCGTGGTCGGATGGCTCATGTACAAGCGGCGCCACCAGGAGCGCGCGCTCGTGCTGTGGGACGACTTGAATCGACGGCTCGCGCGGGCGGGCTTGCCGGGCATCCGCACGAGGGCCGCTCGACTCGCGACCCGCGCCGCGGTCGCGCTGGCCGCAGTTCGCCATCGCGTTCGCCGCGATCGGTGAATCGTTCGCGGAGCTCCGCTACGGCGCGCCGCAGGTGCCGCGCGAGCGCGAGGCGCTCGTCGCGACGCTGGAGCGGGCGATCGAGGTGCTGCCCGCGCCCGCGGCGCTTCGCACCGCGTCGCCCTGAGCCCCGAAATGGGGTCAGACCCCATGACCGGTTGCAGCGGCCTCCATGCCCCAGCTTCAAGAGAAATGGTGCCAGGCCTGTAATGGGGTCTGACCCCATTTCCGCGGCCAGCAGTGCGGGCTTCACGAAATGGTGCCAGGTCTGTAATGGGGTCTGACCCCATTTCCGCGATGGGGTCTGACCCCATTTCCGCGGCAGGTGAGGTGCCGGCCTCACGAAATGGTGCCAGGTCTGTAATGGGGTCTGACCCCATTTCGGGGACGGCCGCAAGGGAGGCGCCGACCCTCCTCCTGAGCTACGACTTCCGACGGATCAGAACAGCGCTTCCTTCGTATACCCGCGACGCTCGAGCTTCGCGCGCAGCTTGTCGAGCGCCTCGCTCTGGACCTGGCGGACGCGCTCGCGGGTGACGCCGATCTCGGCCGCGAGCTCCTCGAGCGTGGCGACCTCGCAGCCGTTGAGGCCGTAGCGACGCTCGATCACCATGCGCTGGCGCGCGTTGAGCTCGTCGAGCCATCCCGCGACCGACGCCTCGATGGCGCTGTCGTGCAGCAAGAGCTCCGGCGCGCGCGCCTCGTCGTCGGCGATGCCGTCCGCGATGGTGAGCCCCGATTCGCGATCGATCGGCGCGTCGAGCGACAGCATGTGCTCCTGGTGACCGAGCAATCGCTCGACGTCCGCGACCGGCTTGCCGAGCAAGTGCGCGACGTCCTCGAGCGACGGATCGTGCGCCCCCGCAGGCGCGTGCGTCTCGAGATGGCGCAGCGCGCGCAGCACGACGTTCAGCTCCTTCACCACGTGCGCCGGCAGCCGGATGGTGCGCGACTGGTTCATGATCGCGCGCTCGATCGACTGCCGAATCCACCACGTGGCGTACGTCGTGAAGCGGAACCCGCGCTCGGGATCGAATTTCTCGAGCGCGTGGATGAGCCCCAGGTTGCCCTCCTCGATGAGATCCGGAAGCGCGACGCCGCGATGCGTGTAGTGGCGCGCGATGCTCACGACGAGCCGCAGGTTGCGCTCGATCATCACCTGCCGCGCCGAGAAATCGCCCTCGCGCATTGCACGCGCGTACGAAAGCTCCTGCGCGGGCGTGAGCAGCGCGTGCTGGCCGACGTCGTTGAGATAGAGCTGCGTGACGTCGGTGACGAGGTCGCCCGACAGTCCCGCCGCGGGCTCCTCCAGCGGAAGGTCGCCCGAGTGACGGTCCGGCTCGGGCAGCCCGTCGTCCGCAGGCGGATCGTCGGGCACGCGGGAATGGGCGGTCATGCGAAGCGGCGCGGCGCCTTCGAAGGGCTACGCAGGCGGCAGGTATTTCACCGGGTCCATCGGCTTGCCCAGCCGCCGGATCTCGAAGTGCAGCTTCACTTCGGTGGCGTCGGTGTTGCCCATCTCCGCGATCTTCTGTCCCTTGGTGACCTTCTCGCCTTCCTTCACGAGGATCTCGCGGTTGTGAGCGTACGCCGAAAGATAGGTCTTGTTGTGCTTGACGATGATGAGCTTGCCGTAGCCGCGCAGCCCGGTGCCCGCGTAGACCACGGTGCCGCCGGCGCTCGCGAGCACGGGCTGTCCCGCCGCGCCGGCGATGTCGATGCCCTTCAAGTTCGCGGTCTCGGAGAAGCTGCCGACGACCTTGCCCTTGGCGGGCCACACCCAGTCGATGCGGTCGTCGTCGCCGGCGTCGTTGGCATCGGAGCGCACCGCCGAGGGCGCGGTATCCGGCTTTGCGTCCGCCTTGGGTGCCGACGTGGAGGACGGCGCGGGTGAGGCCACGGGCGCCGCGGCGGCGACCGTCTCCGGCGGGGGCGCCACCGGCACGCGCGCGGCGTCGCGCAGCGCCTGCTCCGAGTACGGCTCCTTGAACGCCTTGGGCTGCGACTTGTAGTTGTCGGTGTTGCGCGCAACCGGCGGCGCCGACGGCGTGGCCGCGGGGGCAGCGGGTGCCGAACCCGGTCCGGCGGCCGTCACCGGTGGCGCGGTGCGAAGCGGCGCGGTGGTGACCCCCGGCGACGCCGCGGCCACCGCCTCGCCGGGCGCGGTGAGTCGCAGCACCTGCCCGACGCGGATGAGGTTCACGTTCTCGATGCTGTTCCAGGCCGCGAGCTCGCGGTAGTCGAGGCCCGTGTCGAGCGCGATCTGGTACAGCGTGTCTCCGCGCTTGACGACGTACGTGGGCCCGGCGATCTCGGCAACGCCGGGAGCCGCGCCCGGCGCGGGCGCCGTCGGAGGCGGCGGCGGACGCGGCGGAGGCGCGGACGCGCGATCCTCGACCGGCGCGCGCGTGCGCGACGCGCACCCCGCCATCACGACGACGGCGAGGATCAGGACGGCGCGGGCGAGCGGGGAGTGTTGGACGGACATCGACGAATCGACAAGGACGCCGCGCGATCGTTCACGCCAGTCCGGGAAGCAACGGTACGAATCTTACCGCATCGAGCGTCCGCTCCACGACGCCGGTGGGCCAGGCATCGAGCACGGTGAGCCTCTGCACGCCGCGATCCTCGCCGGGCTGCGCGAGCGGCAGCACCATGCGTCCGCCCGGCTTCAGGTATCGCAGGAGCGCGGTGGGCACGTGCGTCGCGCCCGCCGTGACGAGGATCGCGTCCACGGTCAGCGCCTCGTTGAGGTCGTGGCTGCCGTCGCCGTGCTTCAGCGAGACGTTCTTGAGCTTGAGCGACTGCAGGTTGCGCCGCGCCTTCATCACCAGCGCGCCGATGCGCTCGACGGTGTAGACGTGCTTCGCGACGTGCGCGAGCACCGCGGTCTGGTATCCGCACCCGGTGCCGATCTCGAGCACGGAATCGAGGTCGCGGCCGTTGCGCGCGAGCTCGGTCATGCGCGCGACGACCCACGGCTGCGAGATGGTCTGGCCGTGCCCGATGGGCAGCGGCACGTCGTCGTACGCGCGAATGGCGAGCGCCTCGTCGACGAAGACATGGCGCGGCACGCCGTTCATGGCCGACAGCACGACCTCGTCCTCGATGCCCTGGTCGTGCAGGCGCGTCACCATGCGGGCGCGCGTCCGCGCGGACGTCATGCCGATCCCGTGCTGCGGGTGCGTCATTGCGCGAGCCATCCCTGCACGCCGTGCATGAGGTCGCGGTTGGTGAGGTCGATCTGCAGCGGCGTCACCGACACGTGGCTCGTGCCGACCGCGTGGAAGTCGGTGCCCTCGCCGGCGTCCGCGGCCTCGCCGGCGGCGCCGACCCAGTACACCGTCTCGCCGCGCGGGTTCTGCGTGCGGATGACGTCCTCCGCCTTGTGCCGGCGGCCGAGGCGCGTCACCTGCACGCCGCGAAGCTCCGAGAGCGGCACGTCGGGGACGTTCACGTTGAGGAGCCACGCGCCGGCCTTGGCCCGCTCGTGCCGCTCGACCATCTCCACCGCGACCTGCGCGGCGGTCTCGAAGTGCTTCGCGTTCCTCGACGCGAGCGAGATCGCGACCGACGGGATGCCCAAGAGGTAGCCCTCCGTGGCGGCCGCGACGGTGCCGGAGTAGATGGTGTCGTCGCCCATGTTGGCGCCGAGGTTGATGCCGGAGATCACCATGTCGGGGAGCTCGTCCAGCAGGCCCGTCACCGCGAGGTGAACGCAGTCGGTAGGCGTGCCGTTGACGAACAGGAACCCGTTGGGCGCGCGACGCACGAAGAGCGGCCGGTCGAGCGTGAGCGAGTTCGACGCGCCGCTGCGGTCGCGCTCCGGCGCGACGACCGTGATGTGGGCATGCTCGCGCAGCGCGGAGGCGAGGTGCTCGATGCCGGGCGCGAAGTAGCCGTCGTCATTTGAGATGAGGATGCGCATCGACGAGCGATTATACCGAGCGACCCCCGTCTCTATAATGCCGTCCATGCCTCCCGGACGGCGCGGCGCGTGACGGACCCTCGACGCTGGCTCGTGGCCTGCGCCGCCTGCCTCGTCGTCCTCGGCGCGCTGCCGGTCGCGGCGGTCGTCGGCCGCGGCCTGGCGCTCGGCGCGGGCGACACGTGGGCGCACCTCGCGCAGACGGTGCTGCCGCGCTACGTGGGCAACACGCTCGCGCTCGCGGCCATCGTCGGTGCGGGGGTCGCGTTAGGCGGCACCGCCACGGCCTGGCTGGTCGCCCGCCGCCGCTTCCCCGGCCGCGCGTTCTTCGCCTGGGCGCTGCTCCTGCCGCTCGCGATGCCCGCGTACGTGATGGCGTATGCCTACACCGACTTCCTGCAGTACGCGGGGCCCGTGCAGACCGCGCTGCGCGAGGCCTTCGGCTGGTCGCGCGACGACTACTGGTTTCCCGACGTTCGCTCGCTGCCCGGCGCGGCGCTCATGTTCACGTTCACGCTCTACCCGTACGTCTTCATCCTCGCCCGCGCCGCGTTCGCCGACCGCTCTCCGGCGCTGGTCGAGGCCGCGCGCACGCTGGGACTCGATCGGAGGCAGGCCTTCTTCCGCGTCGAGCTTCCGCTGGCGCGGCCGGCCATCGCGGGCGGCATGGCGCTCGCGATCATGGAGACGCTCGCCGACTTCGGGACCGTCGCGTACTTCGCGGTCGACACGTTCACCACCGGCGTATACCGCGCCTGGTTCTCGCTCGGCGATCGCGCCGCCGCGGCGCAGCTCGCCTGCCTGCTGCTCGTCTTCGTGGTGGCGGCGCTCGCGCTGGAGCACGCGTCGCGCGCCGGCGCAACGCACGAAGGCGCTCGCGGGCGCCTCGCCGACCGCGCGCCGCCTCCGGCGCTCACAGGCGCACGCGCGGCGCTCGCGACCGCGCTATGCGCCTTGCCGGTGCTGGTGGGCTTCGCGGTGCCGGTCGCCCTGCTCGTGCGGCTCTTCGTGCGCGAAGCAGAGGGCGCTCTCGATGCGCGTTATCTCGCATGGGCGTTCAACAGCCTTCGCGTGGCCGCCGTCGCCGCGGCGCTTTGCGTCGTCGCCGCGCTCGGGCTCGCGTACGCGAGGCGCCTGGCACCCGGGCCCGTCACGCGTGCCGGCAGCCGCCTCCTCCCCCTGGGCTACGCGGTGCCGGGCACCGTGCTCGCCATCGGCGTGCTGCTGCCGCTCGGCGCGGCGGATCAGGCCATCGCCGCGGCATGGCGGTCGTGGACGGCCGGCGCCGCCGGGCTTCTTTTCACCGGCACGACGATCGCGCTCGTGTATGCGTATCTCGTGCGCTACTTCGCCGTCGCATGGAACGCCATCGAGCCGGGATTCGCCCGCATCACGCCCGCGATGGACGCCGCGGCCAGGAGCCTCGGCAGCGGCGCCTGGGACGCGCTGCGGCGCGTGCACATGCCGCTTCTCGCCCGGAGCGCGGGCGCCGCGATGCTCCTCGTGTTCGTCGACGTGATGAAGGAGCTGCCCGCGACGCTCGTCCTGCGTCCGTTCAACTTCGACACGCTCGCGACGCAGGCCTACCTCTTCGCGAAGGACGAGCGCCTCGGCGAGGCCGCGCTGCCGTCGCTCACGATCGTGGCGGCGGGCCTCCTGCCCATCGTCGCGCTCGCGAGGATCGCCGGGCGGCGCGAGACGCGCGGCCACCGCCGGGCCGGTCCCAAGGCAGCCGCCTGATCCTCCCCTGGCCGTTCGGGCTGCAAGAGCCGCGGCGCCGGCCCGACGTCATGCGCCGCCGTCACGGACGCCTCCTGCAGACGCTCCCTCCCTACTTCCAGCCCGTGCGGTCGGCGATCTTCTGCGCCTCGGCGGTGAACTTGCCGTAGCTCGCGATGGGCAGCGGGTCGATCTTGAACGTGCCCATCGTGTCGAGCGCGGGATTCGCGACCTTGACCGACGCGACGACCGGCCACTCGTTATTGCCGTCCGCGAAGTAGCGCTGCGCTTCGTTGCCTGCGAGGTACTCAAGGAACTTGCGCGCGTTCTCCTTGTGCGGCGCGCTCTTGAGGATGCCCGCGCCGGAGATGTTGACGTGCGTGCCGTACGTCGCCTGGTCGGGGAACACGACGCCCGTCCTGGCGACGATCTCCTTGTCCTCGGGCTTGGTCGAGCGCAGGAGCCGCGCGTAGTAGTACGAATTCGACAGCGCGATCGAGCACTCGCCCGCCGCCACCGCCTTGATCTGGTCCGTGTCGCCGCCCTTCGGCGCACGCGCCATGTTGCCGACCACCGCCTTCGCCCACGCCTCCGCCTTGGCGTCGCCCATGTGCGCGATCTCCGAGCCGATGAGCGAGAGGTTGTACGGATGGCTGCCCGAGCGCGTGCAGATCTTGCCCTTGTTCTTCGGATCGGCGAGCGACTCGTACGTCGCGACGTCGGCCGGGTTCACCGACCCCTTCGCGTAGACGATGACGCGCGCGCGATACGAGAAGCCGTACCACTGGCCCGACGGGTCGCGATACTTGGCGGGGATCTTCTCGTCGAGGATCGCCGACTTCACGGGCGCGAAGAGGCCGAGCTGCTGCGCCTGCCAGAGGCGCGACGCGTCGACGATCAGGAGGACATCCGCGGGACTGGCCGCGCCTTCGGACTTCAGGCGCTCGACGAGCTGCTCGTCACCCGCCTCGATGCGGTTGATCCTGATGCCCGTGG
The DNA here is from genome assembly GCA_044225355.1 of Casimicrobiaceae bacterium. GTDB lineage: Bacteria > Pseudomonadota > Gammaproteobacteria > Burkholderiales > Casimicrobiaceae > VBCG01. The sequence goes on from JBGAIS010000018.1 coordinate 9,804, forward strand.
CCTTGGTGAAGTCGTTGTACAGCGCCTCGTCGGTCTGGTAGTGACGCGCCGAATACAGGTTGAGCACCGTCTCTTCCGCGGCGATCGCGGGGCTTGCGAGAAGGATGGCGGCCGCAAGCGCGAGGGGCGCGCGGAGGACGGGCTTGAAAGGGCTCATGCGACAACCTCGGAGGTCAAGAAATCGAGGTCGCCACGGTATCAAAGATAACCCTAGTTATCAATACAAATGCGAATTATTCCTATTGACAGACACTACCCGCTGTTGCGCAACCCCGCGGCGAGCCCGTTGATGGTGAGATGGATCGCACGACGGGTGCGCTCGTCCGTCTGCCCCGCTCGGTGCCTGCGCAGGAGCTCGACTTGCACGTGGTTGAGCGGATCGAGGTAAGGAAAGCGATCGCGGATGCTGCGGGCGAGCGTGGGGTTGTCGGCCAGGAGATCGTCGCTGCCGGTGATGGCGGCGTACGCGCGGAGCGCGCGGCCGTGCTCGGACGCGATGCGCGCGAAGATGGGCTCGCGGACCGACTCGTCCGGGACGAGCTCCGCGTAGCGCGACGCGATGGCGAGGTCCGTCTTCGCGAGGACCATCGCCATGTTGGAGAGCACGCTGCGGAAGAACGGCCACGTCGCGTACATCTCCTGCAGGATCGCGATCCGGCCGCGGTCGTGCGCGAGCCAGTCTTCCACCGCCGTGCCGAAGCCGTACCACCCCGGCAGCATGAGGCGGCACTGCCCCCAGCTGAACACCCACGGGATCGCGCGCAGGTCCTCGATGCGCGTCGACGCCGTGCGCGACGCGGGCCGGCTCCCGATGTTGAGCTCCGCGATCTCCGCGATCGGCGTGGCCGCGCGGAAGTACGCGACGAAGCCCGGCGTGTCGTAGACGAGCGCGCGATACGCCTTGTGCGCGATCGCCGCGAGCTCGTCCTGCGCCTCGTGGAACGACGCCGCGCGCTGACCGATGCCTTCGGCGTCGGCGAGGCTCGCCTCCATGGTGGCCGCGACGAGCGCCTCCAGGTTGCGGCGACCGAGCTCGGGATCGGAGTACTTGCTCGCGATGATCTCGCCCTGCTCCGTCACGCGCAGGCCGCCGGTGACGCTGCCCACCGGCTGCGCGAGGATCGCCTCGTACGAGGGCCCACCCCCGCGGCCGACCGTGCCGCCGCGCCCGTGGAAGAGCCGCAGCTTGACGCCGTGCGCGCCGAAGGCGTCGACCAGGCGCATCTCGGCGCGGTAGAGCGCCCAGTTGGCGGTGAGGTAGCCGCCGTCCTTGTTGCTGTCGGAATAGCCGAGCATCACCTCCTGCCAGTCGGCGCGGCCGGCGACCAGGCGGCGATAGAGCGGCAGCTCGAACGCGGCGCGCATGATCGCGCCGCACCGCTCGAGGTCGTCGATGGTCTCGAAGAGCGGCACGATGTCGACGGCGAGCGACTCGCCGCGAAGAAGTCCCGCTTCCTTCAGGAGCACCGCGACTTCGAGGAGATCGGACACCGACTGGCACTTCGAGATCACGTAGTTCGGCAGCGCCTTGGCGCCGAACCTACGGTGGACCTCGGCCGCGATCGCGAGGATCGCGAGCTCCGAGCGAGTGCGCTCCGCGTAGTCGAGATGCGGCGACACGAGCGGGCGCGGCGAGCGCAGCTCGGCGTCGAGGAGCGCGACGCGCTCGTCCTCCGCGAGATCGGCGTAGCGGTCCGTCACCCCCGCGCGAGACAGGAGCTCGCCGATGACGACCTCGTGCACGTCGGCGTTCTGGCGCGTGTCGAGCGATGCCAGGTGGAAGCCGAAGGTCTCCACCGCGCGGATGAGCGGCGTCAGGCGCTGCGAGGCGAGGAGATCGGCGCAGTGCGTCGCGAGCGACGCGCGAATGATGGCGAGGTCGTCGATGAACGCCTGCGGCGACGCGTAAGGCGCGAGCGGCGCGTGCGGCAGGCGCGTCGGCGTGCGGCCCGTCAGCGCGAGGGACGTCGCGGCGATGCGCGCGTACACGCCCGTGATCGCCTGCCGGTACGGCTCGTCGGCGCGATGCGGGTTCGCGTCCTGCGCCGCGGACGCGAGCGCCAGGAGATCGGGCGTGGGCTCGACGAGCCGCGCCGACAGCGAGAGCTCCGCGCCCAGGCGATGCACGGCGTCGAGGTAGTGCTCGAAGGCGACGCTCGATTGCGCCCGCACGGCATAGTCGAGCGTCTCCGAGGTGACGAAGGGATTGCCGTCGCGATCGCCGCCGATCCACGATCCCATGCGAAGGAACGCGGGCACGGCGAGGCTCGTGCCGAACGCTCGCGCGAGAAGGCCCGACAGGTCCTCGTACAGTCGCGGCACCTCGCGCAGGAAGGTGTAGCGGTAGTAGGCGAGCCCGTTCTCGACCTCGTCGCGCACGGTGAGCTTCGACAGGCGCAGCATCGCCGTCTGCCACAGCAGCAGGACCTGCCGGTGCAGGTCCACCTGCCAGGTGGCGAGCTCCTCCGGGGTGAGCGTGCTGCGGTCGCGGAGCGTGAGGAGCCGCGCGATCTCCCGTTCCCCGTCGAGGATGCTCTTGCGCTGCACTTCCGTGGGATGCGCGGTGAGCACCGGCGAGACGAGCGCCTGTGCGAGCCACCCCGCCATCGCGTCGGGCGTGACCGCGGCGCGCGCGAGATGATCGAGCGCGGCCTCGAGGCTCCCCCGCTGCGGCGCCGATCCCGCGAGCGCGTGCGCGCGCCGGCGGCGGTTCTGGTGCACGTCCTCCGCGAGGTTCGCGAGGTGCGAGAAGTACGAGAACGCGCGCACCACGGTGAGCGTGTCCGCGATGGAGAGGTCGTTGAGGAGCGCGGAGAGCTCGTCGCGGATCGAGGGCGCGGTGCCGGGCTCGGCGCGACGGAAGCGGATCGCGGTGCGGCGGATCGCCTCCACGCGTTCGAAGAGATCGGCGCCGTTGCACGCGCGCACCACGTCACCCAGGAGACGGCCCAGGAGCCGCGTGTCCTCGCGCAGGGGCAGGTCGCGGTCGGCCGGGTCGTCGGGCATCGGGTCAGTATAAGCGCCGATGCTGCATTGCAGCAACGACTTCCGCCCGGAGCCGGCTGCTACCTCGATTCCAGGCGCGTCGCGAGGTACTGGGCGCGCAACCGCTCGCCCAGCGCCCACACCGCCGACGCGTACAGGCGGCTCTTGTTGTAGCGCGTGATGACGTAGAAATTGGGATACGCGATCCAGAGGCTCGCGGCGGGGTCGCCCTCGCCCGCTTCCTCGAGAAGCAGCAAGCCGACGGGATCCGCGGGCGCGACGGCCGGTGGCGCGCCAAGGTCCACGCCGTCGGCCTGCCATGCCGCCAGGGGACGCCGCTCGCTGATGCCGCCGTCCAGGCGACGCATGGCCGCGGCGCGGCTGTCCACGGCCACCGCCGCGGGCACCAGGATCGGCTGGCCGGGCTGCCAGTCGTGGCGCGCGAGGTAGTTGGCCACGCTGCCGATCACGTCGGCGTTGCTCTTCCACAGGTCCGCGTGGCCGTCGCCGTCGAAGTCGATGGCGAACCGGCGGTAACTTCCGGGCATGAACTGCGGCACGCCCATGGCGCCCGCGAACGAGCCCTTGGGCACGAGCGGCGAGAAGCCCTGGTCGCGCGCGAGGATCACGTACTCCTTCAACTCGCCGCGGAAGAAATTCGCGCGCCGCGGGTAGTCGAACGCGAGCGTGGCGAGGGCGTCGATGACGCGGAAGCCGCCGGTGTTGCGGCCGTAGTACGTCTCCACCCCGATGATCGCGACGACGATCTCCGGCGGGACGCCGAAGCGCGCCTCCGCGCGGGCGAGCGCATCCGCGTTGTCGCGCCAGAAGCGCACGCCGGCGTCCACGCGCGCCTGCGAGAGGAACGACGGCGAGTACTCGAACCACTTGGGCGGCTCCAGGAGCGGCCGGTCCATCAGCGCGACGATCTTCGCCTGGTACCTGGCCGCCGCGAGCCACTTCTCGACGTCGCGCCTCGGGATGCCGGACTCGCCCGCGATCTCCGCCGCGAACGCTCGCACGTCCTCGCGCGCGACGTAGCCTTCGCTCGCGGGCGGCGACTTGGGCTTGGGCTTGGCCTTGGGGCTCGCCTTCGCCTTGGCAGTGGGTTTCGTCGACGGCTGCGCGTCGGCGGCGAGGGCGGTGGCGGGGAGCGCCGCGCACGCGAGGAGCGCGAGCGACGCGAGCGAGACGAGTGACGCGAAAGTGCCGGGCCGCAAGATGACCGGATGGTATCATCGCGCGCCGCGCGCCGCGCGCATCGCGATGGCCTCTCCTGCCGCGTGTACAAGCTCTATCCCTTCGCCCGCCCTTTCCTCTTCGCGCTCGACGCCGAGACCGCGCACGAGAAGGCGTTCGCGTCGCTCGATCGCGCGACGCGCCTCGGCATCGCGCAGGCGCTCGCGCCGCGCCTGCCGTCGTCGCCGGTGACGGTGATGGGCATCGCGTTCCCCAACCGCGTGGGCCTCGCGGCCGGGCTCGACAAGAACGCGGCGCACGTCGACGGGCTCGCGACGTTCGGCTTCGGCTTCATCGAGGTCGGCACCGTCACGCCGCGTCCGCAGCCCGGCAACCCGCGCCCGCGCATGTTCAGGCTTCCTGCCGCGCACGCGCTCGTCAACCGGCTGGGATTCAACAACGGGGGCGTCGACGCGCTCCTCGCCAACGTCCTGCGCCTGCGCTATCGCGGCGTGCTCGGCATCAACATCGGCCGCAACTTCGACACGCCCAACGAGCGCGCCGCGGAAGACTACGTCGCGTGCCTCGACGCGGTCTACGCGAAGGCGCACTACGTCACCGTCAACATCTCCTCGCCCAACACCAAGGGCCTGCGCGATCTCCAGGCCGAGGACGCGCTGTCGGCGCTGCTCGAGCGCCTCAAGCGCGAGCAGGACCGCCTCGCGCAGCGTCATGGCCGCTACGTCCCGCTCGCGATCAAGATCGCGCCCGACCTCGACGACGACGCCGTGCGAGGCGTCGCGCGCGTCCTCGTCGCGCAGCGCATGGACGCCGTCATCGCGACCAACACGACGCTCGCGCGCGACAAGGTCGCAGGGCTTGCGCACGCGCAGGAGACGGGCGGGCTCTCCGGCGCGCCGCTCTTCGAGCGCTCGACCGAGGTGGTGCGGGTCCTGGCCCGCGCGCTCGACGGCGCGCTGCCGATCATCGGCGTGGGCGGCATCGACAGCGGCGATCGCGCGCGGGCCAAGATCGACGCCGGCGCGTCGCTCGTGCAGGTCTACACGGGGCTCATCTATCGCGGGCCGCAGCTCGTGGCCGAGTGCGTGCGCGCGACGGCGTGACCTAGCGCCCGCTCACGCATGACCGCCGCCGCGCCGCCGGCCCGGGCTCGCCCGGCGCGATGGCGCCCAACGCACGCAACGCCGACGTGAGCGAGCTCGTCATTTTCTGCGACGGCGATTTGCGGCGACAGCCGTCCGGGAGCGGGGCCCGGGCCGGCAGGTCATGCGAGCGGCCGCGAGGCCACCATGATCTTGCCGGTCGCGCTCGCCGCGACCACGCCGTCCTGGTTCGTCGCGGTGCCCGACATCTCGACGATGCCGCCTCCGTGCTTCGGCTTGTCGACGAGGTTGTCGATGCGCCACGCGATGGTGAGCGTGTCCCCGGGACGCACGGGCGCCAGGAAGCGCGCGTTGTGCTCGAGGTACGCCGTGGCGGTGCCGTGGAAGTGCTGCCCCACGGGCCCGCCCATGAGCGCGCTGGTCAGCATGCCGTGCAGGATGCGCCCGCCGAAGCGCGTGGTCTTCGCGTAGGCATCATCGACGTGCAGCGGGTGGAAGTCCTGCACGTATTCGGCGCCGGTGGACAGGTGCCAGTCGGTGATCTCGACGTCGCGCCAGAACGTGTCACCCACCTCGAGCTCGTCGTACCAGCGGCCCGAGGGCGTCATGCGAGGGTCTCGAAGCGGAAGCCGAGCGCAGCCACGCCTTCGCGCAGGTGAGCGATGCCCGCCTCGACATGCGACGGATCGCCGCGCACGCCGAGCTCGATGCGTCGCCCGCCGTCGGGCAGGAAGGACGGCAGGCTGAAGAGCTTGAGCATCGGGAAACGCGAGACGTTCTCGTCCATGAGCGGCAACAGCGTGCTCTCGCCCGCGTCGTACACCGCGATGGCGCGCTCGACCGGCGGCACGCGCGCGAGATCGGGATACCACGTAGCGAGCACCCAGTCGAGCATCGGCCACGCCATCTGCGGGAAGCCGGGGAAGAAGTGGTGGTCGCGAATGGCGAACGACGCGACGCGATTGAACGGGTTGGGGATGATGCGGCTGCCCTGCGGGAACTCGGCCATCAGCACGCGATGCGGGTACGCCTCCGCGCCGAAGCGCGCCTCGAGCTCCGCCACGGCCTCCGGGTGGCGCTCGAGCGGCACGCCGAGCGCCGCGGCCGCCGCCTGCCGCGTGTGATCGTCGGGCGTCGCGCCGACGCCGCCGAACGCGAACACAAGGTCGCCGCGCGCGAACGACTCGCGCAGCGCCGACGTGAGCCGGCCGCGGTCGTCGCCGAGATATTGGGCGTAGTCGAGCGACAGGCCGCGCGCGGCGAGCGTCTCCATCACGTGCGGGAGGTGCCGGTCCTGCCGCTTGCCGGACAGGATCTCGTCGCCGATGACGATCGCGCCGATGGCCATCGACAAGAAGCTAGGGCCTGTTCACACTACGAGCACAAGCGCGTTGCGGCCGAAATCGCCCGGCGCGAAGGTACGCGATGCGAAGGGCGCATCCGATGGCGAGTCCGCGAGGTTCCGCGATAGGCGATGGCCGGAGCAACCCTTCGGGAAAGGGTGGCATGCGGCGCCACTCTTCGTTGTCCTCCTCGCGAAGACCGCCAGTCTTCGCTTCGTCGTCCGCCTCGATTGGCGCCGCATGCCACCCTTTCGCGCTTGTGCCCATAGTGTGAACAGGCCCTAGTGCACCGTCGCCGACGCGGGCTCGGGGAATTTCTGCTCGATCTGGGAAATCATGCTCGTGAACGCGCGATCGATGAGCGGCTCGGCCTCCACGACGCGCGCGCGGTCGGCGCGGAAGCGCTCCGCGAGCTCGTCGGCGGTCATGGACAGCGCCTTCTGGCCCTGGCGATTGGTGAACAGGTACGTGCCTCGCAACGGGCTCACCCACGCGAGCTTCGCGAACGCGAGCTGCCCGTCCTCCGCCTCGAACTCGATCCACATGCCGCGCTCCAGGCTGCGGGCAATCTCGAGGTAGTCGTCGTCGATGACCTCGCGCTCGGCCTCGACCGGCTCGGGCTCCGCCTGCGCCATCGCGTCGGCGAGGGCTTCCGCCTTGGCGGCCATCTGCTGGTCGCCCGCGGCCTTCGCGATCTCCGCCTGGGCGCGCGCGGCTTCCGCCACCGCCGCGGTGGGCGACGCCTTCTCAGAGAGCGACGGCTTGACCGCGGCCGCGTGCGCCTCGACGAGGTTCGACATGAAGGCCTCGCGGTCCTCGCTTGCCCAGCCGCGATGCTGCATGCCCGAGGACAGTCGCTTGAGAAGCGACGGGAGCAGCGCCACGAGGTGCCGGCGATCCTCCGGCGAGCGCTTGGGCTGCACGCTCCACACGAGGTCCTCGAGAGTGGTCACGCCCGAGCCCCAGGACTCGCTCTCCTCGCCGCTCGCGAGGTACACGTGCTCGAGCGCGCCCTGCCACCGCTGGCGCAGGAACGACGCCAGGAAATTCGGAACGGGGCTGCCCTCGATGCGCCGCTCGATCTCCGCCTTGGCGACCACCGACGCGATCTGCTGGCGGTCCTTCTGGTTGATCTCCTCCGCGCTCGACTGGATGTTCTGCTCGGCGGCCTGCTCCTCCTCCGCGAGGAATTTCTCGAGCTCCTCGCGCTGCTGGTCGAACACCGACAGGTCGTCGGAGAAGCCGTCGAGGATGCGATGGACGATGGCGTCGATCTTGCGATACAGCGGATCGTCGGGGCCCATCGCGGGCGCCCAGCCGAGGCCCGCCTGCGCGAGCTCGTTGACGAGGAGGCGCGACGGATGCGACTTCTTCGCGAAGAACGCGCCGTCGAGCATCGCCGCCTTGAGCACCGGGATTTGCAGCCGCGCGAGGAGCGCCTTGATGCCGTCCGGCAGGTCCTTGGTCTCGAAGATGAAGTCGAACAGCATCGCGACCATCTCGATGGTCATCGACTCCGAGCTGGCTCGCCTTCGCCCCGAGGGGAGATTCCTGCAGGTCGCGCAGGACGTTGTGCAGGCCTTGCGGAATGCCGGAGAACGCGATCTGCGCGCCGCCGACGTCGAAGTCCGACTGACCGGCCTGCAGGCGCGTGAGGCCCTCGTGCAGGTCTTGCGACGAGATGATCGGCACGCCGGGCACGTACCCCGACGGCGTGGCTCGCATGGGCGCGAAGCTCATGGGGACGGGCGCACTGGCCATGCCGGGCATGCTGATGACGGGCAGGTCGTCGCCGTGCATCATCGGCGGAAGCTGCGGCTGCTGCGAGAGCATCCCCAGGTTGGGCGGAGGCGCCGCCCCTTGCGGCGTCGCGCTGCCATACATGCGCTTGAACATCGCCATGACGTCCATCTCGGGCGCGCCGGGTGGCGGCGGGGGCTTCGGCCCCGGCGCGCCGCCCTTGGCTGCCGCGCGGTCCGCGGGCGTGCCGCGGTTGACGATGGTGCGGCTGCCCGTGGGCATCATCTTGAGGCGCGTGAGGTGCTCGTTCAGGTGCGCGTAGATGGCATTGATGTCGCCGAGCTGCGCCTGGTTCAAATCCTTCATGATCTGGAACTTGATCTTGCGGTCGGTCTGCAGCGAGCTCACCGCCTTCGAGAACGCGCCGACGATGGTCGAGGGACCGAGCGGATTGCTGTCGGTGGCGAGGTCGGGCTGGCCGAGGAGATACCCCACGCCGCGGTTGAGCGCCGTGAGCTCGTCGTGGCACAGGTTCTCGACGACGCGCGTGATGTTGCCCGTGAGCACCGCCTCGTCCATCGAGAGCGTCTCGACCAGCGTGAGCTTCGTCGCGTCGACCTTCGAGTAGTCGGGCTTGGGCTCGGTGCGGCCGGAGATGCGCTCGTCGATGAGCTTCTTCAACTGCCGCTCGAACTCCGCCATGAGCGCCGGGCGCTCGCCCTTGAGCGCGCCGCGCGCGTCGAGGAACATCTGCTGCTCCTCGCGGACGTCGGTCTTGCTCGCGCGCTCCATGAGGAGATCGGACACGCGATCGAGGAATTGGGCGAACGCCGTCGTCAGCCGGACGACCGCGAGGTCGCGGCACTCGTTGAGAATGCGCGCGAGCTCCCGGGCCGGCTGCCGCTTGGTGCTAGCCTCTGGCGTTTGAACGCTCACGTCTCAAGCCGTAGGGTCGGCGTGGTGCTTCAAGAAGTTAGGCAACAATACCGCCAAAGTACTCTAGCACAGGCCGGTCGCACGCACCCGCGCCGGACCCGTCGCGGCGCCCCCGGCGGCGAGCGTTGTTGCGCGGGACGAACGGCGGGCTACCGGGACAGCTCGGCCCAGGCCTTCTCGACCCGCTTGAACGACACCGGGAAGGGCGTCTTGAGCTCCTGGGCGAAGAGCGAGACCCGGAGCTCCTCCAGCAGCCACCGGAAGTCGCCCAGGCGAGGGTCGAGGCGTCCGGCCTCGCGGTCCTGCGCCGCCTTGTCGGCGTATCGATGCCACCACTGGGCGACCTGCTCGGCGTGGCGCGCGTCGCGGTCCGGCCGCTCGCCGTACTTGGCGAGGCGCCGGTCGAGCGCCGCCAGGTAGCGCGGGACGTGGGCGAGCTGCTCCCACGGGGTGGCCGACAGGAAGCCGGGATAGACGAGCGCGTCGCGGGCGAGGCGCACCTCCGCCGCGAGGCGCGGCCAGGCCTTGGCGGCCGTCGCCAGGCGCTGGCCCAGCGCCTGGTGGCGGTCGGCGATCTCCGACAGGAGGCGCCACACGCCCTCCATGACGGCCGGCAGGCGGGTGCGCGCGCGCTTCACCTGCTCGGCGAACGCGCGCTCGGAGCGCGGCAGCGGGTCGTCGGCCAGGTAGGCGCGCACGCGGGCCGCGTCGAGCGCGTCGGCCAGCAGGCGGTCCGTGGGAAGGGTGGCCTTGAGCTTCATCGCCGCGTCGTTGAAGGCGGGGCTGCCTTTCTCGTAGCGCCTGACCGCGTCGCGCAGCGCGAAGTCGAGGAGGCGCACCACGCCGGCTCGGGTGGATCGCTCGGCGGCTTCGGCCGTGTCGAGGAGCGCGAGCGACACCGAGTCGCCGTCGTCGACCAGCGCCGGGTAGCCCGTCATGCGGCCGCCGCCCCGCTGCAAGGTGAGCGTGGCGGGCAGGTCGCCCAGGTCCCACGCACGCAGGCCCTTGCGCTCGAACGCCGGGTCGGTCGCGGCGAACGAGAGCTGCGCGGCCTCGCCCAGTTGCGATCGCAACGATGCGAGGTCGCGACCGGACGCAAGCTCCGCCCCCGACTCGTCGACCACCGTCACGTTGACCAGGAGGTGCGGCGGCAGCTCGACGTCGCGCAGGACCGCCGAGGGCAGCGTGGCCGAGAGGCGCTTGTCGAGGAACAGGCGCAGCGCGTCGGGGAGCGGGACGTCGGTCGAGGGCTGCGACTCGAGGAACGCGGTGACCACCTCCGGAATGGGGATCACCCGGTTGCGCAGCGCCTTGGGCAGCGCCTTGAGATAGTGCGTCACCTTCTCGCGCACCATGCCGGGGACGAGCCACGTGAGCGCCGCCTCGGGAAGCTGGTTCAGGAGCCGCAGCGGCGCGGTGAGCGTGAGGCCGTCGAGCGGATGCCCCGGCGTGAACCGGTACTTGAGGGGCAGAGTGGCTCCCGCGACCTTGAGGGTCTCCGGGATGAGCTCGATCGTGACCGACGAGGCCGAGTGGCGCATCAGGTCTTCGCGCGTCATGAAAAGGAGGCGCGGCGTGCGCCGCTCGGCGTCCGCGCGCCACCGCTCGAACCCGGCGGCCGAGAAGATGCCTTCGGCGACGCGCTCCTCGTAGAAGGCCGCGATGGCCTCGTCGTCGACGAGCACGTCCTGGCGCCGCGCCTTGTGCTCGAGCTCCGCGACGTCGGCGGCGAGCGCGCGATTGTGCGCGAGGAACGCGCCCTTCGTGCGCAAGGCCCCGGGCACGAGCGCCTCGCGGATGAACACCTGGCGCGCGGCCTTGGGGTCGATCGCGCCGAACGACACGGGCCGGCGCGCGACGAGCGTGAGGCCGTAGAGCTGCACGCGCTCGCTCGCCACCACTTCGCCGCGCCGCTCCTCCCAGTGCGGCTCGAAGAAGTCGCGCGTGACGCGATCGCCCGCGACCTCCTCGATCCATTCGGGCTCCACCTTCGCGGCGCAGCGCGCGTACAGGCGCGACGTCTCGGTGAGCTCGGCGGCGAGGATCCACTTGGCCCCCTTGCGCGCGAGCCCCGAGCCCGGGTGCAGGTAGAACTTGAGCCCGCGCGCGCCGAGGTAGTAGTCCTCGCCCTCGGCCTTCACGCCGACGTTGCCCAGGAGCCCCGACAGCACCGCCTTGTGCAGGAGCGCGTAGCGCGCCGCGTCGAACGCCCTCGGTATCGCGGCCGACCACGCGAAGCCGGCTTCCTCGAGCGTGGCCGCGAGCTGCCGATGGACGTCACGCCACTCCATGAGGCGCAGGAAGGAGACGAACTGCGCGCGGCACGCCTCCACCTTGCGTCGATGCGTCGCCTTCTGCGCCGAGAGGTCCGCGAAGAACTCCCACAGCGCGACGAGTGACAGGAAGTCGGAGCGATCGTCGCGGAAGCGCAAGTGCGCCTGGTCCGCGGCCTGCTGCCTCTCGAGAGGCCGCTCGCGCGGGTCCGGCACCGCATGGGCGCTCGCGATGACGAGCGCCTCGGCGAGGCAGCCCCGCTCGCGCGCGGCGAGCACGATGCGCCCGATGCGCGGGTCGAGCGGCAAGCGCGCGAGCTCGCGGCCGAGCGGCGTCAACGCACGCTGCGCGTCGACCGCGCCCAACTCCTGCAGGAGCTGGTAGCCGTCCGCGATCGCGCGCGCAGGCGGCGGCTCGAGGAACGGGAACGCGTCCACGTCACCCAGGTCTAGCGCCGCCATGCGAAGGATCACGGACGCGAGCGACGAGCGCAGGATCTCGGGGTCGGTGTAGCGAGGGCGCCTCTCGAAGTCGTCCTCGCCGTACAGGCGCACGCACACGCCTTCCGCGACGCGGCCGCACCGGCCCGCGCGCTGCTGGGCCGCGGCCTGCGATACCTTCTCGATCTGCAAGAGCGTGGTCTTGTTGCGCACGCTGTAGCGCTTGACGCGCGCGAGTCCCGCATCGATCACGTAGCGGATGCCGGGCACCGTGAGGGACGTCTCGGCGACGTTGGTCGCGAGCACGATGCGGCGGCCTTCGCTGGGCGAGAACACGCGCTGCTGGTCGGCGACCGACAGCCGCGCGAAGAGCGGCAGGATCTCGACGTGGCTCGCGTAGGGTCGCTTCGCGAGGCCCGTGCGCAGGAGGTCGCCCGTCTCGCGGATCTCGCGCTCGCCGGGCAGGAACACGAGGATGTCCCCGCGCCCGCCGCGCCACAGGTCCTCCACGGCGTTGACGATGGCCTCCTCGAGGTCCTCCTCGTCGTCGGCCTCGCGCTCGCCGTCCTGGCCGCCGACGTCGGCGCCCGCGAGCGGGCGGTAGCGGACCTCGACGGGATACGTGCGCCCCGACACCTCGATGGCCGGCGCGTCGAAGTGTCGCGCGAAGCGGTCCGCGTCGAGCGTGGCCGAGGTCACGATCACCTTGAGGTCGGGCCGGCGCGCGAGCAGGCGCTTCAAGTACCCCAGCAGGAAGTCGATGTTGAGGCTACGCTCGTGCGCCTCGTCGACGATGATCGTGCGTACGCGCGAGGTCGCGGTCGCCCTGCGTCTCGGCGAGCAGGATGCCGTCGGTCATGAGCTTCACGAAGGCGTCGGGCTTCGTGTCGGTAGCGGACCTTTTTGTAGCCGACCGCCTCGCCCACGGGCTGCCCCAGCTCCTGCGCGATGCGGGTCGCGACGGCGCGCGCGGCGATGCGCCGCGGCTGCGTGTGACCGATGAGCCCGCGGACGCCGCGCCCGGCCTCGAGGCAGATCTTGGGAAGCTGCGTGGTCTTGCCCGAGCCGGTCTCGCCGCACACGATGACCACCTGGTGATCCCGGATCGCGCGCTCGATCTCGCCGGCGCGCTGCGAGACGGGAAGCTCGGGCGGGTAGGCGACGACCGGCTTCGACGACGCGCGCATCGCGGCCTTGGCGACCGCGCGGTCCATATCCTCCGCGATGCGGGCAAGCTCCGCGGGCGAGCGCGCGCGATCGATGCGTCGCGCGAGTCGCGCGGCATCGGCGGCCATGGCCTGCGGCAGCCGTTGGCGGAGCTCGGCGTACGGAGAGGGCATCGCGAATTCTACCGTGCGTGGGTATGATCCCAAACGATAGAGGGCGCCGCCTCGCGCCCGTCGGGAGAAGCCATGCGCAGTACGTTCCTCACGCTGTCGCTCGCCGTTGCCGTCGGCCTCGCGGCAACCGCCGACGCCGTCACGCTCCGCTGGGCGGGGCGCGGCGACATGCAGACGACCGACCCCCACTCGCAGAACGAGAACCTCACGAACAACATCAACGCGCTCGTCTACGAATTCCTCGTGACGCGCGACAAGAAGCTGGGGCTCGCGCCGGCGCTCGCGGAATCGTGGACGCAGGTCAATCCGACGACGTGGCGGTTCAAGCTGCGTCCCGGCGTCAAGTTCCACGACGGCACACCCTTCACCGCCGACGACGTCGTCTTCAGCTTCGAGCGCGCCCGTGCCGACACCTCGCAGCTTCGCGCGTACTCGACCGCCGCGGGCATGCCGAGGAAGATCGACGACCTCACCGTCGAGTTCACCACCAGCGGCCCCAACCCGATCGAGCTCGAGCACATCGCGTCGATCAACATCATGTCCAAGGCCTGGTGCGAGAAGAACCGCTGCCAGAAGCCGCAGAACTTCGGGGCCAAGGAAGACATGATCACGGCGCGCGAGGCGAACGGCACGGGGCCGTACAGCCTCGTGACGCGCCAGCCCGACGTGAAGACCGTGCTCAAGAAGAACCCCAACTGGTGGGGCATCAAGGCCGGCGTCTTCGACGGCAACGTCGACGACGTCGTCTACACGCCCATCGTGTCGGACGCGACGCGCGTCGCCGCGCTCATCTCCGGCGAGGTCGACCTCGTCAACGACCCGCCGCCGCAGGACGTGCCGCGGCTGTCCAAGACCGACAGCCTCAAGGTGCTGGAAGGCGTCGAGAACCGCATCGTGTTCATCGGCATGGACCAGGCGCGCGACGAACTGCTCTACTCGAGCGTGAAAGGCAAGAACCCGTTCAAGGACGTTCGCGTTCGCCAGGCGCTGTACCAGGCCATCGACATCGAGGCGATCAACAAGGCGACGATGCGCGGACTGTCGAAGCCCACCGGCGCGATCCTGCCCTCGCCCGTCATGTCGACGCCCGAGATCGAGAAGCGCCTGCCGTTCGACAAGGCGAAGGCGAAGAAGCTCCTGGCCGACGCGGGTTATCCGAACGGCTTCGAGGTGACGCTCGACTGCCCCAACAATCGCTACGTGAACGACGAGCGCATCTGCCAGGCGCTCGCGGCCATGTGGACTCAGGTCGGGGTCGCGACGAAGGTCAACGCGATGCCGCGCGCGCTCTATTTCCCCAAGCTCGAGAAGACCGACACGAGCCTCTACATGCTGGGCTGGGGAGGCCCATCGACCGACGCCATCTTCACGCTGCAGCCGGTGCTCTCGACCTACAACGGCAAGGGAGACGGCGACTTCAACTACGGCCGCTACTCGAACGCGAAGCTCGACGAGCTCACGGCCAAGGTGAAGCTCAACATGAACGAGAAGGAGCGGCTCGCGCAGATCCACGAGGCGCTGCTCGCGCAGAACGCGGCCACGAACCTCCTCCCGCTGCACCGGCAGGTGATCCCGTGGGCGATGCGCAGCGGCGTCTCCACCGTGCATCGCGCCGACAACTGGGTCACGCCCTACTGGACGACCGTGAAGTAGCCCGCGGCCCCCATCACGGCTGGTGCGGCATCACCTGCGGGTTGGGGATCGCGATCTCCTCTGTCGAGCAGGTCACGACCGTCGTCGTGGGCAGCGGCGGAACGCTCACGTTGGGCGTCTTGAGGTTCGGCAGCGCGGTGGTGAGGTCGCCGGTCACGCTCCGGCGCCACGCGGACAGGTTCGGCACGCGAACGCCGGCGAGCGAGTGGCGCGACTCGATGAAGCGCAGCATCGACGTGTGATCGAAGGTGTCCGAGCACACGAACCCGCCGCGGCTGTAGGGCGAGATCACGAGCATCGGGACGCGAAAGCCGAGGCCGATGGGCGCGTCGCGCTGGTCCTCCGACGGCAGCGGCAGGCACGTGGTCGCGGGCTTGGTCGACGTGATGAACTCGCCCGGCGTGCCCGGGGGCGGCGTCGGCGGCGCGACGTGGTCGAAGAAGCCGCCGTTCTCGTCGTAGGTGAGGAAGAGCACCGTCGAGGCCCAGCGGTCGGGGATGTTGGTGAGCGCCGAAAGCGCCTTGCCGACCTGCAGGATGCCCGCCTGCGGCGAGTACGACGCGTGCTCGCTCTTGTCGAAGTCCGTCAGCACCCACGACACCGCGGGCAGGTTGCCCGTCGAGGCGTCGTTGAGGAAGTCCTCGAACGTCGGCAGCACGCCCTTCGTGTAATACGGATTCGTGATGCTCCCGCTGTCCTGGTACTTGGCGAAGTATGGCGTGAAGCCGTAGGGCGCGAAGTTGCTCGTCCCGTAGAACTTCCACGAGATGCCGCGCTCCTCGAGCTCCTCGGGCATCGTGCGCCACGTGAACGCGCCCTTGAGCGGATTGCTGCCGCTGCTGTTGAGGCAGCTCGCGCTCGACGTCGCGAGGAGCGGGCCGCCCGCCACACCCGCGGGGTCGAGCCACGCGGAGAGCCAGTACAGGTGGTTGGAGTCCGTGGGCCCCATCACGGAGCAGTGGTACGAATCGCAGATGGTGAAGGCACTCGCGAGCGCGTAGTAGAACGCGAGGTCGGTGCCGTCGTAGTAGGCCATCGTCGTCCACGGATGCTGCTCGACGGCCGCGTGCGCGCCGATCCAGTCGTTCATCTGCCCCTTGGCCCACGCGCGATGCTGGATCGTCCACGTGTGGTTCGGGTCTGCCACGCAGCCGCCGCCGGTGATCATCGGCGTATGGATGGGCAGGACGTAGCCTTCCGGCGGGTACGGCGACACCTTGGTCGGCGTGGGCTGCATGAAAAGACCCGCCGGGTCGCCGAAGCCGCGCACGCCGGGGAACATGCCGAAGTACTGGTCGAAGGAGCGGTTCTCCTGCATGAACATCACGATGTGCTGGACGGACGACAGGTCCGATCCGGCGCAAGGGACGTTCGTCGCGCATTGCAGGATGCGGCTTTCCTCCGAGCTCAGGCAGCCGGGGAGCGCCGCGGCGGCGGCCGCGGCCGCGGCGCCTTGCAGGAAGCGCCGGCGGGACTCGCGCGGCGGGAAGTCGCGATCGGACACGGTAGCTTTCGGGAGGACGACCTCCCGACCGTATCACGCGATTCGATGTCCTACAAAGTTGAACGCTCGTGCTATCGCATGTCGACCGGCAGCGGGTTCACGAGGCAGGTCCAGCACGCTCCCGCTGCCGCCGCGTTCGACAGCACGGAGTACGTGTTGAGGTGCGTCGCCCACGCGTCGGCGTTGCGATACACGGCGTTGCCGAAACCGTCCTTCGCGAGCTGCCATGCGGAGACGGACGCGGACGGAAACGTGCTGAAGTTCACCCAGTTGAGGTCGTTGGTGAGGACGCCGATGCGATCGCGTGTGCTGGTGATCGCCGGCGCCTCGAGGAACACGCCCTGGAACTGCGTACCCTCGGTGGTCCATCCGTTGGAGATCACCGCGCCGTTCGTGTCGATGCGCGTCCCCGCGACGAGCACGATGCCGCCCGGGAACACGAAATCGCCGGTCGTGCCACCGTCCAGCATGAGCGAACCCGTGGCTTGCACGATCATGCTGCCGCCTCCGTACGTGGGCGGCGGGACGCCCGCGGGACGCGCACCCGCGGGCGGCACCACCGCGTTGTTCGGCGGAAGCGGTGAATCCGCGGGCCACGCCGACGGCATCGACAGCGTCACGTTGCCGCGCGCGAAGACGTTGAACACCTGCGGACTCGCCCCGTAGCCGTTGAGCGTGAGCCGCATGTCGCTCCCGTACGACGGCGCGACGTGGACGCCGTTCTGCAGGTAGTACGCCCCGTAGGCGGGGTTGTTGACGTGTCCGCGCGTGGAGAAGCGAACGTCGTCACCCAGGTAGACGCCGGCGCCGACGACGCTCCACCCGTCGAGCGCGAGCGCCGGTCCTCCGCTCACGAAGCCGTCGTTCACGATGTTCCCCGCGCTGTCGAACCGCGTGTCGCCGAGCGCGTCGAGCGCGAGGCCCGCGTACGCCGCGACGATGCCGACCGGCATGATATCGATGCCGCTGCGGCTCCTGAGCCGCAACGCGGGCACCAGGCCGTCGAGCGGCGAGGTCTCGACGATCCCCGCGATCGTCATCGGCTGGCTGTCCTTGCTCTCGATCACGATCGTCTGGCCGGGCGCGCCGGCGCGGACGCGCAGGGCGCTGCCGAATCCCAGGGAAATGCCGGGAAACACGATGTGCGCAGCGGATCCGGGCGTTCCCGCGACCGGCCCGAGCGTGATCGTGACGTCGCCCTTCACGTCGGTGATGCGGTCACCCGCGAGCGTTGCGCCCGACACCGTCATCGCGCCGTAGGGATTCGCGACGATCTCGCCGTCGCCGCGCACGGTCGGCAACGGGTCGAGCCGGAAGGTGACGCACTGATAGCCAAGACAACCATTCGCGACGATGCTTCCGCCGTCGCTGATCGCAACGGCGTCGGTAAGCGTCCAACCCGCGAGGCCGGAGAGCACCATGTCGTTGAGGTCGAGCATCCGCCCGCCGGTGTGGATGAACGCGCGCTGCGAGCTCGCATAGGTCGCGTTGTACGACCCGACGACGTTGCCCGCGCTGTCGATGGCCGCCGCCATGCTGGAGTAGATCTCCTGCGGATCGAGCTTCGACATCACGCCGTCCTTGTACACGATGGCGTGCATGGGCCCCCAGCGCAGCGCCATCGCGGAACCCGCAACCTGTCCCGCGTCGTTGATCGCGATTGCGGCGCTTCCGTAGCCGTCCTCCGTTTGCGGTCCCGCCAGCGTTCCGATGTCCGTCATGACGCCGTTGGAATAGACGGAAACCATGTCGATACTGGTGCCCGGCGACGCTCGAGACACCGACGACCCGCCCGCCGGCGTTGATGCCGTACGCGGCGCTACCTCCCCCCGCCGCGAGGCTGCCGAGGTTCGTCATGACGCCGTTCGAATGCAGGAATGCGTGGAGGTCGACGTCACCGGCCAGGTAGGACTCGCCCACGACCTGGCCCGCGTCGTTCACCGCGTGGCCGACCGCATAGCTGCCGCCGAGCGTGCCGAGGTCGGTCATCGTCGCGCCCTCGTACAGGAACGCGTGCGCCGCGCCCGCGAGCGTCGCGTAGCCCGTCGCCTTGCCGTTGCGGCTGATCGCGTAGGCGCGGCTCTCGTTGCCGCCGAGCGTTCCGATATCCCTGATCGCGCCGCCCTCGTCGCTCACCCACGCGTGGATGTACGAGAACGACGGGCCGTACAGCCAGCCTGCCATGCGGCCGCTCGCGTTGATCGACGTGGCGCCGTAGCTGCCCGCGTTGGGCGCGCCGATCGGCGTCGCGACATAAAGCGATCCCGCGCGAGCGGATGCGGCGGCGCAAAGCGCGACGAGCGCCAGCAGGCGAAGCGTGGCAGCTATGAGGCCTCCTGTCGCAATGCCCGCGACGCCGCCCAGGCGGCCGCGATGACGACGATCGTCGTGACGGCGGTGGCCGTCCACGCCGACGCCGTGCCCGCGAGCATCGCCTCGCGCACCGTCGCGAGGACCATGCCGGTCGCCGCGAATGCGGGCACCGTCCGCAGGTCGTAGCGCAGCAGGAGCCACGCGAACGCGAACGTCGTCGCGCCTTCGATGGCGCCTTCCAGGACCGCGAGCGACGGGTCGCGTCCCGACACGACGGACGCCGCCGCCGACAATAGGATCAGCGCGATGGCGACGAGCGCGAGCCTGCGCGTCCACCCGGCCGTCGCGCGATCGAACACCGAGAGCAGGAACAGCGTGATCGCCACGCCCGGCACGAGCGCGAGGCCCGTCATCGCCGCCGCGAGCAACGGCGACCACGCGGACTCGTGCTTCAGCTCCGGCCACATCGGCATCGATCCGGACACGAGCGCGCCCAGCGCCGCGCCGATGCCCGCGGTGGCGAGCGCCGCCATCACGCCGCACGCCCACACCGGCAGCCGACCCGCGATGCGCACCGGCGGATGGCGCCGCGCGTAGTGCATCCCCACGCCCGCGAGGAGCCCGATGAGAAGCGACGCGAAGAGCGCGGCCGCGCCCACGCCGAGCACCGTCACCAGCACCTGGTTGGCGACGGGCTCCGCGGTGCGCAGCCCGAACGCCTGCGAGGGCCACGTGTTGGCGCTGCCGACGATCACCACCAGCGCGATGAGCACGGCGACGCCGACGAGCGTCCGGCGGTCGCAGCGGCCCTTGCTCCACGCGATGACGGCGAACACGAGCGCCGCGATGGCGGAGAAGGCCACGAGTCCCACCGCGGCGATGCGCAGGATCTGGCGGCGATCGTCGCGCTGCACCTCGGCGCGCTGCCACGCTTCCGGTATGAAGAGCGAGCGCCCGGCCGACGCGACCTCGTTGCCCGCGATGGCGACCTGTACCCGCGCTTCGGCGGACTCGCCCACCTTCACGCGCGGGTCGGCCCACGCGAAGAGCCAGTCGAGGCGCGACTTGCGCTGGAACGACTCGGCGCCGCGCGAGACCAGGTCGTGCGCGTCGAGGCCCAGGTCGTCGCGCAGCGCCTTCTCGGCGATCGCCTGCGCGTCCTCGCGCGTGAGCGTCGCACCCGCGCGCGCCTCCGGCAGGCGGTGCACCACCTGGCGAATGCGGCCGTCGCCGGTGACGCTCACGCGCCACTCCTCCGCGCGCTCGGCGACGTCGCCGTCGAATCGCGCGAAGCGAACGTCCCACACCGGCGGCGCGAGCGCGTTGCCGACGAGGGCGCGGTACGCCTCCGGACCCGCCTCGCGCCACACGAAGCCGTGCCACTGCCGCTGCGAGCCGTCCTCGAGCGCCGAGCGCGTCACCGCCATGCGCTGCCACGACGAGTCGAGCGTCACGCCGCGCTTGCCGAGCGCTTCGGTCGCGAGCGAGAGTGCTGCGTCGCGGCCGAGGGCGAGCGGAGGCGCGTCGGACACGAGCGGCGTGAATGCGACCCATGCCGCGAGCCCCGCGAGGCCGAGCAGCGGCAGGTACCGCTGCAATCGCGAGGCGCGCGCATCGACCGCGCTGACGACGGCGTCGGGCTCCGCAGCCACGGGCGCGGGTGCGCGTCCCTGCCACGCGCCGTTCCGGAGGCGCTCGGGGAAATCGAGCCATGCCCCCGCCTGCAGACGTCGCGCGAGGATCACGAGGAGGGGCACGGCGCCGGCGAATATGACGAGCCCGCGCTGGAGGCTCGCGCCGGGCGCGTCGACCAGGAAGATCGGGATCGACATCAGCACGAGGTCGAACAGCGCGTGCAGGAGCATCGTGGGCAGGAGGCCGTAGCGCAGGAAGATCGCGGCCCACGCGAGCGACGGAAGGATGAGCTCCACCATGCGCGAGTAGGACGGGAAGCCGGGATAGTTCGCGTGCGCCGATCCGAAGACGAGCGCTTGCACGACCACCGCGATGCCGATGCCGAGCCCGCGGCGACCGAATCGCGCGCCGATGAGCGCGCCCAGCGCGATGGGGATGCCGCGGAACACGCACTCCTCCATCATCCCCGCCTGCAGCGACGCGGAGATGGGCGACAGCGCGGGCACCGCGGAGGCGAGGATGTTGGGATCGGTGAGTTGCTCCGACGGCTGCCACCATCCGAGGTAGCGGTTGGTCAGGAGGTAGAAGAGCGCGACGAACGCAAGCTCGATCGGGACGAAGAGGTAGCCACCCGCGGTGCGGCCCGCGATGGCCGCGGTGGGCGCCGCGTCGCGCGACCAGACTTTCCAGATCTGGGGGTGGTGCGGGAACGCGTGCCGCGTGAGGCCCTCCGCCGCCATGAACGCCACGCCGAGCATGAGCCCGCCGCCCACGAGCGCCGCGAGTGCGAGGCCCGACTGGCGAACCCAGAACGACGACTCCTCCTGCGCGGTCGAGTACACGTACCACGCGGCGGGCGCGCTCGAGAGCACGGCGGCGCCCAGGAGCGCGCCGACCGCGAGCCCTGCGAGGAGCGACGAGCGCAGCGCGAGGCCCTTGCGGCGAAGGAGCCACAGCGTGCCCATCACGCAGCCGCCCAGCCCGTAAAGAACGCCGGCGACGATCGACGCGACGTTCGCGATCGAGTTGTTGGCGCTGCGCATCTCCTCGAAGCGCCGCGCGAACGCCTCGGGCACGTGCACGAACGGATTCACGCCGGTGAGCTCGTCGCCGCTCACCTCGAGCTCGAGCCGGATGCGCGCCTCGCGAAGCGCCTCGGCACGCTCGAACACGAAGCGATGGTCGACGCGCCCCGAGGGTTGCGTCTGCTGCGACTGGTCGAGGAGCTCGTAGGGCGCGAAATCGACGCCCCAGTCGGCGGCCGCACGCTCGCGGGCGAGCGCAAGCGCCGCGTCGGGAGCGAGCGCCTTGGTGGCCTCGTCGCGAACGTACGTCTCCGGCACCCGCCGCGAGAAGCCGTTGACACGGCCGTCCGGGCGGAACTGGATCGTCGCCTCCTCGATCACGCCCGGCTTGAAGAGACGCACGTCCCACCAGTACGGCGCGTAGAGGTCGCCCTCGACCAGGCGCGCGAAGGCTTCCTTGCCGCCGCCGTCGAGCTCGACGTAGTTCTGCGCCTTGCCGTCCTGGTTGAAGACGATGGCGTCGCGCGCGCCTTCGGGCGCGATCTTGAGCTTCGTGGCGAGGAGCCGCGCCTGCGCCACCGCCGCCTCGCGCGTCATCGTGATGTCGAGGTGCACGATCGGGATGGCGAGCGGGAAGAGCTTGATCGCGAGCGCGAGCGCCGCGGCCGACAGCACCGCGTAGAGAATCCAGAAGAGCGGCTTGCGATCGCTCATCGCAGCCCCACCACGCCGCTGGCGGCGAGCGCGCGAACGGCGTCCTCGTCGAGGCCGAGGCGATCGCGCAGCACGTCGAGCGTGTGCTCGCCGAGGAGCGGCGGCGCGCGCCCGGGATCGAGCGGCGTGCCCGACATCTTCACCGGCGTGCCGACCTGCGCCACGGTGCCCGCGAGCGGATGCGCGAGGTCGACGCGAAGGCCGCGCGCGACCACCTGTGGATCGGAGAACACGGCGTCGAGCTTGTTGATCGGGCCGCAGGGAACGCCCGCGCGCTCGAGCGCCTCGATCCAGTCGCGCTGCGTGCGCTTCGCGACCACGCCCGCGACCATCGGCACCAGGACGTCGCGATTGCGCACGCGGTCGGCGTTCTTCGCGAAGCGCGGGTCCTGCGCCCACGCCGGCGTTCCCGCCGTCTCGCAAAAACGCGCGAACTGGCCGTCATTGCCCACCGCGAGGATGAGGTGGCCATCGGCGCACGCGAACACCTGATAAGGCACGATGTTCTGGTGCGCGTTGCCCACGCGGCCGGGCGGTGTGCCCGTGGTGAAGAAGTTCATGTTCATCACGGCCATCATGGCCACCGCCGAGTCGAGGAGTGCGAGGTCGAGATGCTGGCCCGCGCCGGTGCGATCGCGCGAGGACAAGGCTGCGAGGATCGCTACCGATGCGTACATGCCCGTGAAGAGATCGGTGATGGCGACGCCCGCCTTTTGCGGACCGCCGCCGGGCGCGTCGTCGCGCTCGCCCGTCACGCTCATGAAGCCGCTCATGCCCTGGATGATGAAGTCGTAGCCCGCGCGATCGGCGTAGGGTCCATCCTGGCCGAAGCCCGTGATCGACGCGTACACGAGGCGCGGGTTGATGGCGCGAACGCTCTCGTAGTCGAGCCCGTGGCGCGCGAGGCCGCCGACCTTGTAGTTCTCGATGAGCACGTCGGCGCCGCGCGCGAGATCGCGCACGAGGTCGCGGCCCGCGGGCGTGGTGAAGTCGATCGCGACCGAGTGCTTGCCGCGGTTGCAGGAGAGGTAATACGCCGCTTCGGAGGTGTCGCGGCCGTCGGCGTCGCGCAGGTACGGCGGGCCCCAGGCGCGCGTGTCGTCGCCGGTGCCGGGGCGCTCGACCTTGATGACGGTGGCGCCCATGTCGGCCAGGAGCTGCGTGCACCACGGCCCCGCGAGCACGCGCGTGAGATCGAGGATCGTGAGATGGGCGAGCGGGCCGGGCATGGTTCGGATCAGGCGGTGCCCTTCCCTCGCCCCGCGCAGCGCGGAGAGGGTGCCCGACAGGGCGGGTGAGGGGCTGCGTGCAGCAACGCCGCCCTCACCCCGGCCCTCTCCCGCGCGCGGGAGAGGGGGAGCGGACGCAAGCGTCGCGGAGCAACCCCTCGCCCCGCGCAGCGGGGAGAGGGTGCCCGACAGGGCGGGTGAGGGGCTGCGTGCAGCAACGCCGCCCTCACCCCG
>JBGAIS010000264.1:0-3824 GCA_044225355.1 Casimicrobiaceae bacterium
CGCTGCCCGGGCTTCCGCGCTTTTGCGGGGGCCTCGCGGGCATCTTCGGCTACGACGTCGTCCGCCACATCGAGACGAGGCTCGCGCGCACGGCCAAGCCGCCCACGCCGGGCCTGGCCGACGTCCCCGACCTGCTGCTGCTCCTGACCGAGGAGCTCGCGGTCGTCGACAACCTGAAGGGGCGCATCTCGCTCATCGTGTACGCCGACCCCGCGCAGCCCGACGCCTATGCGCGAACGCGTGAGCGCCTGGCCGCGCTGCGGCGCAAGCTGCGCGAGCCCGTGGCCATTCCGCTCGCGACGGGCGCCACCCCCAGCCGCGCGCAGAGCGAGTTCGGCGAGGCGGGCTACAAGGCCGCGGTGGCGCGCGCGAGGGAGTACATCGCGGCCGGCGACATCATGCAGGTCGTGATCTCGCAGCGCATGTCGATGCCCTTCGACGCGTCGCCGCTCTCGCTGTACCGCGCGCTGCGCTCGCTCAATCCGTCGCCCTACATGTTCTATTACGACTTCGGCGACTTCCACGTGGTGGGCGCGTCGCCGGAGATCCTCGTGCGCAAGGAGGGCGATGCCGTCACGCTGCGACCCATCGCGGGCACGCGGCCGCGCGGCGCGACGCGCGAGGCCGACGAGGCGCTGGCCGCCGAGCTCGCGGCCGACCCGAAGGAGATCGCGGAGCACGTCATGCTCCTCGACCTCGGGCGCAACGACGTCGGGCGCGTGGCGCGCATCGGCACGGTGCGCGTCGCCGATCGCATGATCATCGAGCGCTACTCGCACGTCATGCACATCGTGAGCAACGTCGAGGGCGTGCTGAAGCCCGGCCTCACGAGCGTGGACGTGCTGCGCGCCGCGTTCCCCGCCGGCACCGTGAGCGGCGCGCCCAAGGTGCGCGCGATGGAGATCATCGACGAGCTCGAGCCGACGCGTCGCGGCATCTATTCGGGTGCGGCGGGCTACATCAGCTTCCAGGACGACATGGACACGGCCATCGTCCTTCGCACCGCGGTCCTGAAGGACGGCGTGCTCTACGCGCAGGCGGGCGGCGGCATCGTCCACGACAGCTCGCCCGAGGGGGAGTGGCAGGAGACGCTCAACAAGCTGCGCGCGGTCCTGCGTGCGGCGGAGATGGTCCAGCAGGGGCTCGACCAGGAATGAGCGCGCTCGTCCTCTTCTCCGGCGGCCAGGACTCGACGACGTGCCTCGCATGGGCGCTCGAGCGCTACGATCGCGTGGAGACGGTCGGCTTCACCTACGGGCAGCGGCACGCCGTCGAGATGGAGCTGCGCGAGCCCATTCGACGCGCGATCGTCGACGTGGCGCCCGCGTGGGGCGATCGCCTCGGCGCCGACACCGTGATCCCGCTCGAGACGCTCGGCCACGTGAGCGCGAGCGCGCTCACCGCCGACCTCCCGTTCGGCACCCGCCCCGACGGCCTGCCGGCGACCTTCGTGCCCGGACGCAACCTCGTGTTCTTCACGTTCGCGGCCATCGTCGCGCACCAGCGCGGCCTGCGCCACGTCGTGAGCGGCGTGTGCGAGACCGATTTCTCGGGCTACCCGGACTGCCGCGACGACACGGTGAAGGCGCTCCAGGTCGCGCTCAACCTCGGCATGGAGGCGAGGCTCGTGCTCGACACGCCGCTCATGTGGATCGACAAGGCCGCCACCTGGCGCCTCGCAAGCGACCTGGGCGGCGAGGCGCTGGTCGAGCTCGTCCGCACGCAGACGCATTCGTGCTACCAGGGCGATCGCTCCCGCCTGCACGCGTGGGGCTACGGCTGCGACGATTGCGACGCCTGCCGCCTGCGCGCGCGCGGCCACGCTGCCTTCGCCGCGTCCTCCTCGAATCCACGACGCCTCGGGTGACGACATGCTGCTCATGATCGACAACTACGACAGCTTCACCTACAACCTCGTCCAGTACTTAGGCGAGCTCGGCGCCGACGTGCGCGTGTTCCGCAACGACGCGATCACGCTCGACGAAGTCGCGCGGATGAAGCCCGAGAAGATCGTCGTCTCGCCAGGCCCCTGCACGCCCGCCGAGGCCGGCGTCTCGGTTCCGCTGATCCAGCGTTTCGCGGGCGAGATCCCCATCCTCGGCGTGTGCCTCGGCCACCAGTCGATCGGGCAGGCCTTCGGCGGGCGCATCGTGCGGGCGCAGCGCGTGATGCACGGCAAGCTCTCGCCCGTCAGCCACGACGATCGCGGCGTGTTTGCGGGCATCCCGTCGCCGTTCGCCGTCACGCGGTACCATTCGCTGGCCATCGAGCGAGAGAGCGTGCCCGCGGACCTCGAGGTGACCGCGACCTCCGACGACGGCGAGATCATGGGCGTGCGCCACCGTCGCTTCGACGTCGAGGGCGTGCAGTTCCACCCGGAGGCGATCCTGACCGAGCACGGCAAGCGCATGCTCGGCAATTTCCTGGAGGGTCGACGATGAAGATCGTGACAGCCGTCACCGCCGCGCTCGCCGCGGCCGCGCTCGCGGCTCCGGCCGCGGCGGGCGCGCTCGAGGAATGCATGATCAAGGGCGATCACGCCATGGTCACCCGCTGCCTCCTCGACGCCGACCGCGAGGCGCAGGCCGCGCTCGTCAAGATCGAGGGCGACATCGGCAAGAAGGCACGCGACATCGATACCGCCACGGGGCGCGCGGGCGCCGCCGCGGCGTTCGCCAAGTCCATCCGCGGATTCGCGGACTACCGCAAGGCGCAGTGCGACTTCGTGCGCGCCATGTACGCGAGCGGCAACGGCGCCGACCAGGGGCAGCTTGCCTGCACGGTCGACATGACGCGCCGCCGCGTGCGCGACCTCCAGAACTGATCGGCACGCCATGACCATCACCGTCCAGGACGCCCTGCAGCGGACCATCGAGCATCGCGAGATCTTCCACGACGAGATGCTGTCGCTCATGCGCCAGATCATGAGCGGCGAGGTGTCGCCGGTGATGATCGCCGCGCTCACCGTCGGGCTCCGCGTGAAGAAGGAGACCATCGGCGAGATCGCGGCCGCGGCGCAGGTGATGCGCGAACTGTCGACCAAGGTCGACGTCGCGGATCGCACGCACATGGTGGACATTGTCGGCACCGGCGGCGATGCCTCGCACACGTTCAACATTTCCACCGCGGCGATGTTCGTCGCCGCCGCGGCGGGCGCGCGCGTTGCGAAGCACGGCAATCGCTCCGTGTCGTCGAAGTCCGGCAGCGCGGACGTGCTGGAGGCGCTCGGCGCCAACATCATGCTCTCGCCGCAGGCGGTGGCCACGTGCATCCAGGAGACGGGCATCGGCTTCATGTTCGCGCCCAACCACCACGCGGCCATGAAGCACGCCGCGCCCGTTCGCCGCGAGCTCGGCGTGCGCACCATCTTCAACATCCTGGGACCTCTCACCAATCCCGCGGGCGCCCCCAACCAGCTCATCGGCGTGTTCCATCCCGACCTCGTCGGCATCCACGTTCGCGTGCTGCAGCGGCTGGGTGCGGAGCACGTGCTCGTCGTGTACGGCAAGGACGGCATGGACGAGGTCTCGCTCGGCGCGTCCACGATGGTGGGCGAGCTGAAGGACGGCGTCATTCGCGAGTACGAGATCCATCCCGAGGACTTCGGGCTTTCGATGAAGTCCAATCGCGGCCTCAAGGTCACGGGCGCGGCGGAGTCGAAGGAGATGGTGCTGGAAGCGCTGGCCGACGTCGACGGCACGCCGCGCGAGATCGTGACGCTCAACGCCGCCACCGCGCTGTACGCGGCGGGCGTGGCGCGCTCCATCCAGGAGGGCATCGAGAGGGCCCGCGCGGCCATCGCGAGCGGCGGCGCGCGGCGCAAG
>JBGAIS010000265.1:0-4057 GCA_044225355.1 Casimicrobiaceae bacterium
ACGGCGAACGTCGTGAGTCCCTGCGCGCTCACCACCTCGTCCACCGTGCCCTGCGCGAGAAGCCGGCCGTACGCGATGTACGCGAGCTTGTGGCAGCGCTCGGCCTCGTCCATGTAGTGCGTGCTGACCAGCACCGAGATGCCGCTCGCGGCGAGCCGGTGGAGCTCCTCCCAGAATTCGCGGCGCGCGTTGGGATCGACGCCGGCCGTGGGCTCGTCGAGGAGCAGGAGCTGCGGCCGGTGGAGCATGCACGCCGCGAGCGCCAGGCGCTGCTTCCATCCGCCCGAAAGCGTACCCGTGAGCTGGTGCTGGCGGCTCTCGAGGCCCAGGTCCGCGAGGGCCTGGTCGACGGCCGCCTTGCGATCCCGCATCTCGTATACGCGCGCGACGAAGTCGAGGTTCTCGCGGATGGTGAGGTCATCCCAGAACGAGAAGCGCTGCGTCATGTAGCCGACGTGGCGCTTGATCTCGCCCGATTGCGTGCGTATGTCGTAGCCGAGGCACGTGCCGGAGCCGCCGTCGGGCGTGAGGAGCCCGCACATGAGGCGGATGGACGTCGTCTTGCCGCTGCCGTTGGGGCCCAGGAAGCCGAAGATCTCGCCGCGCCGCACCTGCATCGACAGGTCCACCACCACGTGCTTGGTGCCGAACGACTTGTCGAGCCCGTGCACGTCGATCACGAGGTCGTCGCCGGGCAGGGGCGCGGGCGCGCTGGACGTCATGGCAGGCGTACGCTCACCGGCTGGCCGGGGTGAAGCTTCACCGCGTCCGCGGCGTCGGGCCTCGCTTCCACCATGAACACGAGCTTGCTGCGCGTCTCGTTGCTGTAGATGATGGGCGGCGTGTACTCGGCCTGGCTGGAGACGTACGTGATCTTCGCGGCGACATCCGCCGCGCAGCCGTCGCAAGCGATGGACACGGCGCGGCCCGTCGCGAGCGAGCCTACGACCGATTCCGGCACGAAGAAGCGCACCTTCACGTTGCCGGGCGGAAGCATGCGCACCACGGGACCGCCCGCGGACACCCACTCGCCCTCGCGATAGAGCGTGTCGTACACGCGGCCCGCCTGCGTCGCGCGCACCGACTTCTGGTCGAGCTTCCACCACGCCTGCGCTAGCGACGCGCGCGCGGCCTCGACCTGCGCGGCCTGCGCCTTGACCTGCTCGCCGCGGCTCGGCAGCTGCGCGACCGTGAGCTCGCTGCCGAGCTGCGCGACGCGCGCCTGCGCGCCGGCCAGCGCCGCGCGGCTGTCGTCGAGCTGGGCACGCGCGATGCCCCCGACGGCGAACTGTGCCTCGTCGCGCGCGGCCTGCGTGGCCGCACGCTTCTCGTCGACCTGCGCCTGCGCGAGCTGCGCGCGCGTCACGTCCTGCTCGGGCACGCGCCGTCCCTGCTTCAGGTCCGCGAGGCGCGCCTCCGCCGCGCGCACTTCCTCGGTGGACTGCTTGACGGCCGCGGACTCGCTAACCGCCTCGAGCGCGTACAACGGCGCGCCGGGCGCCACCGCGTCGCCGCGCGCCACGGCGAGACGATCGAGGCGACCCGCGATGGGCGAGGCGACGTTCACGAACTCGCCCTCGACGTAGCCCTGGTAGCCCGGCGGCGGCGCCGGCGAGCACCCGGCGAAGAGCGCCGCGGCCAGCGCGGCCGGCACGGCGTGCGCCGGCTTCCGCGCGCGATGCGTCGTCATGTCGTGCTTTCCTTTCTGGTGGGCTGTCGCGAAGGCATCGGAAGCGCGCTACGGCGCAGTGCCGCGGCCATTCGTTCCGGATGCGACGCGAGGTTGCGGAGCCCGGGCCCGATCCCTTGCGAGCCACCGCAGCGACGCAATTCTTGCGAAGGGTGAGCCGCGCACTTCGATTCCCCTTACCGCTCGCTCGCGGGCGCGAGCCCCGCGGTGAGCACCGTGCGCGCGTGCTGCTCGAGCGCGGAGACGTCGAGGCCGGACATCTCCGGCAAGCGATTCCACAGGGACCGCACGGCGAGCGGGAGCATCGCAACGCCGGCGATGGTGACGAACGCGAGGCGCGGCTCGACGCCCGCGGGCACGAAGCCCGCGGCCTTGTCGCGCGCGATGCGCTCGGCGAGGCGCGTCACGGCGGTCGCGGGGAAATGCTTCAGCATGCGCGAGCGGAGCGCGCCGCCGTCGCTCACGATCTCGCGGATCCAGATGGGCGGCATCCACGGCATGAGGGTCGCCGCCTCGTACAGGCGGGTGACGATGGCGCCGACCAGCTCGGTGGCGGAGGTGCCGGGCAGCGGCGAGCCGAAGACGTGACGGGGAAAGCGCGAGAGGCGCTCGTCGACGACGGCGTCGAGCAAGAGCTCGCGGTTACGGAAATAGTAGTGGACCATCGCCGGCGTGACGTCCGCGCGCATGGCGATGTCGGACGACGTGGTGCCGGTCACCCCGCGTTCGGCGATGAGCGCGACGGCCGCGTCGAGAAGGGCTCCCGCGCGGCGCCCCGCTCTCGCCGCGGGGCGGCGCCCGGAGCCGCGCCGCGCGGGCTCGCGCGCCGCAGCCCCGCGGCGCGGGCGCCGGGCTTGCCCGTCGCTCCGGGGCCGCTTCGAGGGTCCGGTCGTGCCGGTGGTCATCGGCACATATTATATCAATGTTTAATTAATTCCAATGACGGCACACGCTCGGGGCGGCCGCGCGTGGATGGATGGGGTTCGAAAAGCGGCACGTGCGGCAGGTCGCGGGCACCGCTCGATCCCGCCAGCGGAACTCGTGAAGTCCCCGGGTGTCGCATGGCCTCGCAAGCGGCTCACCGGCGCCGCGGCACGCGGCGGCGAGTACGAGAGGCCGTCACGGCCGGCTGGTACGATAGCCCGGCGAGCGGGCCCACCAGGCCAGCACGCTTGCGGATACTTCCTTCACAATCAGGGTACCCATCATGATCCTACGCTCGAAGCTCCTGCGCGCCGCCCTCGTCGCCTCGGCCATTGCGGTTTCCGCGACCGCCGGCGCGACCACCTACACCGTCAACCGGACCGACATGTGGTCCAACGCGCAGGAGCCCGGCTGGGGCCTGTCGATCAACCAGCAGGCCGACGTGCTGTTCGGCGCCCTCTTCATCTACGACAAGGGCGGCCAGCCCGCGTGGTTCACGGCGACGTTGAAGCTCGACTCCATCGGCCCGAACAACGTGCCCCGCTACACGGGTGTGCTGAACCAGACCACGGGCTCGCCGCTCGGTTCGCCCTACAACCCCGACCAGCTCGTCTACCGGCAGGTCGGCACCATGACGATCGACTTCGGAAGCGACGCCTTCGGCGTCCTCACCTACACGATCGACGGCCTCGCGAGCACCAAGGAGGTCACGCGCCTCACCTTCGCGACCAATTCGATCGAGGGCTCGTACATCGGCTCCACCCAGGACATCACTTACGATTGCCGCAACGAATCGCGCAACGGCCTCGTCACGACCGACACCGGCCCGTTCACGATCACGCACGACGATTACGGCATCGTGATGCAGTTCCCGACGTGCCAGGTGAGCTACGGCGTGTACACGCAGCAGGGGCAGATCGGCTCGGTCGACGCCCACTACACGTGCCCGGGCACCGCCGGGCTCATCAAGTTCTCGGGACTCATGTCCGAGCAGGGTGGCATCGTCGGCACGTACACGGGCAGCGACGCCTCGTGCAAGTTCCGCGGCAACATCGCGGGGCAAAGGGTCCTCAAATAAGCCCGGCGGACCGCCTTCACGCCCTGCGCGCCGCGCGCGGCGCGGAGGCGGTCCGCGAGCAGCGCGCGCTCCTGCGGCAGGTCGCGGCGCTGCGGCTTCGCACGTGGCGCGAGACCTGCCGCCTTCACGACGCTCGTCTCTTCCTCTGCGCCTACCCCGCCGCGCTCGCGGTGCGACGCGCCGCGCAGCGCCTCCTGCGCTCGATCTCCCGGCGCGTGATCGCGCTGCCGCACGCCGAGCGGGCACGGGCCGACGATTCCGGCATCGCCGGATCGACCACGCGCCACGTCTATCCGCTTCCGATCGCTCGCTGGCTTGCGCGCCGGCAGGATGCCGAGATCGAGTGGCGCGACGTCGGTGACGCC
>JBGAIS010000266.1:0-3819 GCA_044225355.1 Casimicrobiaceae bacterium
GGCGGGGCCGATGGTGAGCGCGTCGATGCCGTCCATCGCGGCGATCTCGTCCAGGTCGGCGAACGCCGCCGCGGTCTCGAACATCGCGGTGACGAACACCTCGCGATTGGCGAAGGCGCGGCGCTCCGCGACCGTGCCGGCGGTCTCGAAATCGGTGGACGGCCCGAGGCCGCCGTTGCCGCGCAAGCCCATCGGCGCATAGCGCGACGCCGCGACGATCTCGCGGGCGTGCGCGGCGCTCTCGACCTGCGGGCAATGCAGGTTCCAGACGCCGACGTCGAGGAGGCGCGTGATCCACTCGCGGTTGGCCTTGGGGGGCCGCACCGCGATGGGGAAGTCGATGGCGCGCGCGAGGAGCGCCATGTCGGCGATGGTCTCCATCGACGGGGACGAGTGCTCCATGTCCACCCGCGCGAAGTCGAGTCCCGCGGCCTTGAGCAGCGGCAGGATCGCGGGATTGCGAGAGATGTTGACCCACGTGCCGATCTGCAGCTCGCCGCGCTCCACGCCCGCGCGCATCCGGTTGCCTTTCATCGTGCCTCGCTCTCCCTGGTGACCGTCACCGATCCTTGCTCCGAAGGCGTAACATCGCCGGATCGCGCGCCCGCCAGAGGCGCGCATCGACGAGGGGGAATGCCATGATCGGTCGAAGGATCGTAACCGTGCTCATCCCGCTGCTCGCGGTCCTTGCGATGGCGGCGCCCGGAGCGGCGCACGCGCAAGCCGCGTGGCCATCGAAGCCCATCCGCATCATCGTTCCGTTCGCGCCCGGAGGCGCGTCCGACATCTTAGCGCGCCTCGTGGGCAAGGAGCTGGGCGAGCGGTTGAAGCAGCCCGTCATCGTCGAGAACAAGCCCGGCGCGGGCGGCACGATCGGCGCCGACTACGTCGCGAAGTCGCCGCCCGACGGCTACACCCTGCTCCTGGCCGACGTGTCGGTGGTGATGACGTTCCCGTGGCTCTATGCGACGTTGCCTTACCAGGCGAAGGACCTCGTCCCGGTCGCCAACCTCGCGACGTTCGGCCTCATCATGATCGCGCCGGCGAGCTCGCGCTTCAATTCGCTCTCCGAGATCATCGCGGCGGAGAAGGCGGCGCCGGGCAAGCTCAACATGGCATCGCCCGGCACCGGCTCGTCGAATCACCTGACGCTCGAGCGCCTCAACAATGCCGCGGGAACGAAGATCGTCCACGTGCCGTACAAGGGCGCAGGCCCGGCGGTGAACGACGTCGTGGGCGGCCAGGTCGACCTCACGTTCGCGAGCGGGCCCGCGTCGAAGCCGCTGATCGACACCGGCAAGGTCAAGGCCATCGCGGTGACGTCGAGCAAGCGCAACCCCCTCCTGCCCCAGGTGCCCACCGTGGCCGAGGCCGGCATCGTGGGATTCGAGTCCATCGCGGGCCAGGGCCTCTTCGCCCCCGCGGGAACGCCTCGCGACATCGTGAGCAAGATCAACGGCGAGGTCGTGGCGATCGTCAAGACGAAGGAGATGCAGGAGCAGTGGGCGCGCATGGGCATCGAACGCACCGAGGAGACGCCCGAGCAGTTCGAGGCGTGGCTCGCGAAGGAGTCGGCACAATGGGCGACGCTCATCCGTGCCGCGGGCATCAAGGCCGAGTAGCGAGGCGCCGCATCGACATGGAGCAATGGAAGCGATTCCTGGCGGGGCTCGTCGCGATCGCGGCGGGCATCGTCTACGCCACGCACGGCCACGCCGTCGTGACATCGATGACGGACACGCGCGCGCCCATCGAGCGCGGCATGGCGGATTCGCGCCACGACGGCGGGCCGTCCTGATGCACGACATGCTCGTCAGGCTGTACGCGCTGCCGAGCCTCGACGAGGCCATCGTGTCGGCCCGGGGGCGAGGCTTCTCGGTATCGCGTCCGATCGCGCCGCGCAAGCGCGACGTGCTCGATTTCGTCGCCGCGCATTTCCCCCGCTGCGGCGCGGAGGTCGAGACCGCGTTCGCGCGCGTGCCCGCGACGTGCTTCATCGCGGAGGACGCGAGCGGCATTGCGGGCTTCGCGTGCCACGACGTCACGGCGCGCAACTTCTTCGGTCCGGAGGGCGTGGCGCCACGCGCGCGGGGCATGGGCGTGGGCCGCGCGCTGCTCCTGGCGGCGCTGCACGCGCAGCGCGCGCAAGGCTACGCCTACGCGATCATCGGAGGCGTCGGCCCGGCGGCATTCTATGCGAAGGCCGCGGGCGCAGTGGCCATCGAAGGCTCCACGCCGGGCATCTACGGCGCGTAGCGCTTCGCATTCAGCGGCGCGCGACGTGCGCGCGCTCGACGATGGCGTCAGCCGAAGCCTTGGTGACGCCCGATCGCACCGCGCCGTAGAGGCTTCCGCGCGCATGGCCGGACGCGGCGAGCCGCGTCGCGACGAAGGCATCCACCACCTCGCTCGTCGAGTGGCGCACGAGCTCGACGCCTTGCAGCGCGCGTGCGATGGCTTCCGTGGCCGGGCGCCCGAGGAACTCGTCGCCGGCCAGCTCGTCCAGGAGGCGCTCGACCATCGCGACATACGCGTCGAGCTCGCGGCAGGCGCCCCGCACGTCGCGGAATTCGGCGGCGAGCGCGTCTCGGCACGAAGGCGCCTTGCGCAGCGCGCGACGCACGTCCATGCACATCATGTTCGCCGTGCCTTCCCACACGCTGTTGAGCGGCGCCTCCCGGTACAGGCGGGCCATCGGATTCTCCTCGATGAAACCGTTGCCGCCGTGGCATTGCAGCGCTTCGTTGGCGATCGAAGGCGCAAGCGAGCAATTGAAGAACTTGGCCACGGGCGTGGCCACGCGCGCGAATGCGGCCTCGCGCGCGTCGTCGTGCATGTGATCGGCGGCCTTCGCCACGCGAAGCGCGAGGAGCGTCGCGGCTTCAACCTCGACCGCCATGTCGGCGAGCACGCCCGCCATCATCGGCTGCGCGGCGAGCGGCGCGCCGAAGCCCGCGCGCGTCGCGGTGTGATTGAGCGCGAGCGTCAGCGCCTGGCGCATGAGCCCCGCGGAGCCGACGGCAAAATCGAGGCGCGTGAGATGCGAGTGGGAGAGGATCTCGCGCAGCCCGCCCCCCTCTTCGCCGACGCGAATCGCGAGCGTGCCGCGCAACTCCACCTCGCTCGATGCATTGGAGCGGTTGCCCGCCTTGTCCTTGAGCCGCTGCACGAGGAAGCGGTTGTACGAGCCGTCGGGCAGCGTGCGCGGCAGGAAGAAGCACGTGACGCCGTCGCCGGTCTTTGCGAGCGTGAAGAATCCGTCCGACTGCGGCACGGAGCAGAACCACTTGTGGCCCGTGAGCTCGTACCAGTGCGCCGTCGCGCCGTGGTATTGCGACGCGTGAGAGTACGCGGCCGTCGTCTGCGTGGCGCGGAGGTCCGAGCCGCCCTGCTTCTCCGTCATCGCGTAGCCGACGACGACCGAGGGCTTGTCGGCGACCTCCCGGCGGCTGAACTCGTACTGCGTCCCGCATACCTTGCGCGCCCAGATCGCGAGCGCGGGCTCGCGCATGAAACCCGCGTACGCGGCGTACGCCATGCCCGTGGGGCACGCCGTGCCGTGCTCGACCTGGTTCCACAAGTACGCGAGCACCGCGCGCGCGTAGTGCGGCTGTGGATCCCGCGAGGTCCACGCGAGCGTCGGCACCTCGTGCCGCCAGGCGAGCGCCATCAGCTCGTGCCACGCGGGATGGAACTCGACCCAGTCGATGCGATGCCCGTAGCGGTCGTGCGTGCGTAGCTCCGGCAGGATGCGGTTCGCGACGCGCGCGAGGTCCTGCACGCGCTCGTCGCCCGCGAGCGCGCCGAGCGCCGAGCATC
>JBGAIS010000267.1:0-3781 GCA_044225355.1 Casimicrobiaceae bacterium
GAGCGCCTGCAATCCTCCCGCGGCGCCCGCGAACGCGCACGAGATCGCGAAGGCCACGAGCTTGTAGCGAAGCGTGGGGACGCCGAGGACTTCGGCCGCGTCCTCGTCGTCGTGGATCGCGAAGAGGCCGGTGCCGAGCTTGGCGCGCGTGACGAGGTAGGCGACGAGCACCGCGGCGACGGCCAGCGCGAGCGCCAGCAGGTAGAACGACGACGACGGCGACCTGCCGAGCTTCGGCACCGCGACGCTCGACAGCGAAACGCCCGGTCCGCCGTCGATGGGCGTGTTGAGCACGATGGTGCCGACCACGAACGTGAACGCGAGCGTCGCGAGCGCGAAGAGCTCGCCGCGCACGCCCCGGACGCGAAACACCACCGAGCCGAGCGCCACCCCGAGCACCGCCGCCACGAGCGCGGCCGCGGGCAGCGTCGCCAGGAACGGCCAGTCGAGCTTGCCGGCGAGCACGGCCGTCGTGTACATCCCCGCGCCGAAGAACGCGCCGTGTCCGAAGGAGAAGTAGCCCGAGTAGCCGGAGAGGATGTTCCACGACGTCGCGAGCACGACCCAGTGGAAGACGAGGTACAGGAACGACTCGTAGAACAGCGGCAGGCCGAGCCACGGCAGGAGCGCGAGCGCGCCGCCCGCGAGGAGAATCGCCGCGATCCTGCGCTTCATCTATCGCGCGGCGCCGGGCCTGACGAGGAGGACGACGATGAGGAGCGAGAACGACACGAGCGGCGCCCACGCGGGCGACGTCACGGCCATCGTGATCGACTCGCTCACGCCGATCACCACGCCGGCGACGAGCGGTCCCATCGCGCGTCCCAGCCCGCCCAGCATCACCGTGGCGAACACGACGCCGATCCATGCGTAGATCTGCGAGGGCGCGAGGGTGTACGAGAGCGCGATGCACACGCCCGCCACGCCGGCCAGCGCGGCGCAGAGCCCCGACAGCGCAAGCGCAAGCGCCTTCTGGTTGATGCCGAACGCGGCGGCGATGGGCGCGTCCTCCGCGGTGGCCCGCAGCGCGCGTCCCAGGTCCGTGTAGCGAAGCACCGCATGGATCGACAGCGCGAGGGCGAGCGCCGCCACCACCGTGATGAGCTCCGGCACCGGCACGTAGAGCGCGCCGACCTTGAAGCGCGCGGCGCCGTACGCGGACTCGAGCTTGCGGAAGTCGGCCGTCCAGATGCCCTGGATGACGGCCTCGACGATCACGGTGACGCCGAACGTGACGAGGAGCGAGTTGAACGGGCTCACGCGGAAGCGCGCGAACAGCCACTGCATCGCGACGCCGAAGGCCGCGAACAGCGGCACGATGAGGAGGAGCGTCGCGAGCGGGTCCATGCGGGCGGACCACTGGTAGCACAGATACGCACCCAGGAAGGCGAGCGCGAAGTGCGCGAGGTTGATCTGCCGCAGCAGCCCCCAGGACAGGCTGAGGCCCAGGCCGAGAAGGCCGTAAAGGGCGCCGATGAAGACGCCCGAGAGGACCGACTGCGCGAGGAGCGTCGCGCTCGGCAGCCCCACGCGCCTACGGTCCCGCGAGCGTCGCGCCGGGCGCCGCCACCGACTTCGGCCACACGACCACCCACTTGCCGTTCTGCACCTGCTTCACCCGCATCAGGTCGTCGCCGTAGTTCGACGGCCCGTCGAAGCGCAGCTTGCCCTGGATGGTGTCGACCCGGTTCTTCTTAAGCCAGTCGATGAGCACCTTGTCGTCCAGGCTTTTCGTCGCCGTGACCGCCGCCTCGAGGAGCTGCCATGCCGTGAACGACGCGGCGGCCTGCGTCTCGACGCTCGTGTACGGGATGCCGGCCTTCGCCGCGCGCTCGTTGAAGGCCTTGATGAACGCCGCGGCGCCCGGGTTGCTGGTGAACGGCGGGTGCTCCTCGAACATCGTCGCCGCGAGCGCGTTCCTGGCCTCCGGCGCCACCACCAGCGGGCCGGGCGCGGGATACATGTAGAAGTGGTACTTGGGCGTGTAGTCGATCTTCTTCAGCGCGTCGAGGAGCTGGTTGCCCTCGAGGCCGATCGCGCCGACGTACAGGAAGTCCGGGTTGGCGTCCTTGATGCGCGCGGCGATGGGGCCGTAGTCGCGGTTGCCGAACTCCCACTCGAGGAACAGCACCTCGTTGAGCCCGCGCTTCTTCGCGACCTCGCGCGCACCCAGCGCCATGAAGTGGATCGACGGGAACTTGCTCGTGACCACGGCTATGGTCTTGGGCGGCTTGGGCTGCGCCGCGAGCGCGTCGAGGAGCGTGTTGTTGAAGGTGTTCGCGGGATCGGGCCCGAGCGACCACGCGGGGAACTGGCCGTCGTACTTGGCGAGGCTCGGGATCCCGAACGTGTGGTGGATGAGGAGCTTGTTGTAGCGCTGCGCCACGCCCATCGCCGACAGGATCGCGCCGGTGGCGTAGGGCCCCATGAGGAGGTCGACCTTGTCCGAGGTGATGAGCTGCTCGTACAGCGTGCGGGCCAGGTCGGGCTTCGACTGGTCGTCCTTCACGATCCACTCGACCGGCCGTCCGAGGAGCCCGCCGCGCTTGTTGAGGTCGGCGACGTAGATCTCGCCCACGAGCTGGTGGACGATGCCCGTGGACGCGAGCGGCCCCGTGAGCGCCAGCGTGCTGCCGATCCTGATGGGCGTGCCCGCAGGCGATTGCGCTGCGACGACGCCCGTGAGCGCGAGCGCGACGACGGCGCCGAGCGCGGCGCGGCGGACGATATTCATCACGGCTCCCCCTTGTGCACGGCTTCAGGCGGCTTCGCGCCGCGCGGCCGTTTCGTGATTGACGATGAAGTAATCCGGGACCGGCGGCCCCCACACGTAGAACGAGTCCTCGGGCGGGTGATCGGCGGCCTTCCACTCGACGTCCGCGGGAATGTAGTCGATGCCGGAGGAATATTCGGCGAAGCTTCCCCACGGGTCGCGCACGTAACGGAAGTAATTGGAGCCGATGACGTGGCGGCCGACGCCCCAGCCGTCAGCGTAGCCTTCCGCGGCCATCTGGTCCATGCCGATGCCGACGGCGTCGATGCCGTTCACCGCCCACGACGAGTGATGCAGGCCGGGGCCGTCGGACTTCGCGAACGCGAGCATGTGATGGTCGCTGCCGTGCGCCGCGTGCATGAACGCGATGATCTCGCCCGAGCGGTCCGACAGGCGCATGCCGAGCGCCTTCGTATAGAAATCGACCGAGCGCAGCACGTCCGAGCTGAAGAGCAGGATGTGCGAGAGCCACAGCGGCTGCGTCCGGGCCGCCTTCGATCTCGCGGGCGCCGCGCCGATGCCGGGGACCGGCGCCGGCGGCGTCGGCAGCGCGGCGCCGTCGGAGGCGACGTTGCCCGCGCGGACGATCTGCACGGCGATGCCTTCCGGGTCGGTGATCCACGTGCCTTCGTCGTCGGCCAGCGGATGCGGCCGGGCGAGCGGCACGCCGAGCGATCGCAGGCGCGCCACGATGCCGTCGTAATCGTCGTCGTACGCGCCGAAGGTGACGTACTCGAGCCGCTTGGCGCCCGCGCCGCGATGCACCGAGGCCCAGCGATGCGGATGGCCGTGCGTGTGGAGGTCGAGGCGCCCGTCGACCTCGCGGACGTCGAGGCCGAAGGTGCGGTAGAACTTCGCCGCCTCGGCGAGATCGGGCACGCTGAACACGAAGCGCTGCAGCGAGTGCACCGCCAGCGCGCCCGCGCGGCGCCGCGGCGCCGCCGTTCCTGCGTTCATCCTCGTCTCCTCCTCGCGCCGGTCTCGCACGGCCGGCTCTCGCCCATGGTA
>JBGAIS010000268.1:0-3781 GCA_044225355.1 Casimicrobiaceae bacterium
TTGAGAGGCGACCGGTGCCGCGTCTGGAAGCCGGGCGTATCGACGTAGACGATCTGCGCGGCGTCGTCGGTGTCGATGCCGACGATGCGGTATCGCGTCGTCTGCGGCTTCTTCGAGGTGATCGAGAGCTTCTCGCCGATGAGCGCGTTCATGAGCGTCGACTTGCCGACGCTCGGCCGGCCGGCGATGGCGACGTGGCCGCAGCGGTAGCCGCCGTCCTCAACCACCGCTCGCTCCCGTCACGCGCGCGAGCGCGGCCTCGGCGGCCTGCTGCTCCGCGCCGCGGCGACTCGCGCCCTGTGCGAGCGACACGAGATCGAGCGACGCAATGCGGCACTCGACCTCGAACGTCTGCGCGTGAGCATCTCCGCTGGTCGCGACGACCGCGTATTCGGGGACCGGCAGGCGGCGCGCCTGCAGCCATTCCTGCAGCCGCGTCTTCGCGTCCTTGCCGAGCGCGGCGGGATCGGCCTGCGCGAGGACGTCGCCGTAGCAGGTCGCGACCACGCTGCGCGCGGCGTCGAACCCGCCGTCGAGGAAGACCGCGCCGAACACCGCCTCCATGGCGTCGGCCAGGATCGAGGCACGCTCGGCGCCGCCGCTGCGATGCTCGCCCTCGCCCAGGCGGATCTCGCCGCCGAGCGACACGGCGCGCGCGACGCGGGCGAGCGTCTCCTGGTTGACGAGCGATGCGCGGACGCGCGAGAGGTCGCCTTCGGCGAGCGCCGGAAAGCGGTCGTACAAGGACGCGCCGACGACGAGGTTGAGCACGGCGTCGCCCACGAACTCGAGGCGCTCGTTATGCGACGCGCCGTAGCTTCGATGGGTCAGCGCCTGGCGGAGGAGATCGGGGCGCCGGAACGCGTAGCCCAGGCGTGCGGGGAGCCCTTCGGCCATCGGCCCTAGCGCGTGGCGACCGCGTTGAACTCGAGGAAGAGGCTCACGTTGTAGACGAGGTGCAGCTTCTTGTCCCAGCTTACGGAAGCGACGATGTTGTTGCCCTGCTTCTGGACGTCGACGTCCTTGGCCTCGACGGCATCGGCGTAGTCGGCGTTGAGCTTGCGCTCCATCGCCCTGCGAACGTTGGCGAGCGTCGGGTCGTTCGTCTCCGCCAGGGAATTCTCGAGCGCGCGCTGGATGGTGTACCACTCGATATAGGCAGGCGCCATCCGGAACGCGAGCAGCGCCACCACGACCACGACCGCGGCCACGAACAGGAAGCCGAGGAAGGTGAGTCCGCGCTGAGCCGATTTTCGCTGCAAGTTCACGCTCATCCGATCTGCCGTCCCTTCCCGCTCGCCCGGCGCGTCAGCGTATGCCGCTGCCGATGCGCTTGAAGGCGAAGCTCGAAATGTCGTCCCAGTTGAACCAGATGAAGAAGGCCTTGCCGCGTATGTGATCGTCGGGGACGAAGCCCCAGTAGCGGCTGTCGTCGCTGTTGTCGCGGTTGTCGCCCATCATGAAGTAATGCCCGGGCGGCACCTTGCAGGTGAATCCGCGATCATTGTATTCGCAATTGTCGCGTCCCGGAAACGGCCGCACGTTCTGGGGGTATACCGGTGCCCGCTGCGGGTTGATGCCGATCGTGTACGAGTGCGTCTCGTCGCCGTTGCGCGCGGTCTCGAGGTAGCGGTCGAGCGTCTCGAACTGGAGATTCTCGAGATAGCTGTAGGTGCCGTCACGCACCTGCGGCAGCGGCTGGCCGTTCACCGTGAGCTTCTTGTCCTCGTACTTGACGACGTCCCCGCCCACGCCGACCACGCGCTTGATGAAATCCTGGCTGGGATTGACCGGGTAGCGGAAGACGACGACGTCGCCCCGCTTCGGATCGCCGAGCGGCACGACCTTGCTTTCGACGATCGGAAGCCTCAGGCCGTACGAGAACTTGTTGACGAGGATGAAGTCGCCGACCTCGAGCGTGGGACGCATGGACGACGACGGAATCTTGAACGGCTCCGCGACGAACGAGCGCAGGAGGAAGACGACCAGGAGGACCGGGAAGAAGCTCGCCGCGTATTCCACCCACGCGGGATCGGGCGCGTCCGGATCGCGGCGCTTACGGAAGTGAAAGCGGTCGACGGCCCACAGCACGCCCGTGACGAGCGTGAGGAGGAAGAGGATGAGGGCAAAGTTCATGTGGGCTCGAGGTTCGGGATGCGCCGGGATTGTGCCACGCGCGAGCAACCGGCCTTCCGCCGTTCGGCACGCGCTCCCGGCGTTTCGTCCATGTGGCGGCCTACTTGTCGCCCACCTGGAGGATCGCGAGGAACGCCTCTTGCGGGATCTCCACGCTGCCCACCGCCTTCATGCGCTTCTTGCCGGCCTTCTGCTTCTCGAGGAGCTTCTTCTTGCGCGTGATGTCGCCGCCGTAGCACTTCGCGAGGACGTTCTTGCGCATGGCCTTGATCGTCTCCCGCGCGATGATGTTCGCGCCGATCGAGGCCTGGACGGCCACGTCGAACATCTGGCGCGGGATGAGCGAGCGCATCTTCGCCGCGACCTCGCGCCCGCGGTACATCGAGATCGAGCGGTGGACCATCACCGACAGCGCATCGACACGCTCGCCGTTGATGAGGATGTCGAGCTTCACCACGTCCGCCGCCCGGAACTCCTTGAACTCGTAATCGAGCGACGCGTAGCCGCGCGAGACCGACTTCAGCTTGTCGAAGAAGTCCATCACGACCTCGGCCATCGGCAGCTCGTAGGTCAGCATGACCTGCCGGCCCAGGTACTGCATGTTCTTCTGCGTGCCGCGCTTCTCGGTGCACAGCGTGATGACCGGCCCCACGTACTCCTGCGGCATCAGGATGGTCGCGGTGATGATGGGCTCGCGGATTTCCTCGACGCGGGAGAGGTCCGGGAGCTTCGACGGGTTCTCGATCTCGATCACGGTGCCGTCGCGCTGCAGGACCTCGTAGATGACGGTAGGAGCCGTCGTGATGAGGTCCATGTCGTACTCGCGCTCGAGGCGCTCCTGCACGATGTCCATGTGCAGCAGCCCCAGGAAGCCGCAGCGGAAGCCGAACCCCAGCGCCTGCGAGACCTCGGGCTCGTAGTGCAGCGACGCGTCGTTGAGCTTCAGCTTGTCGAGCGCGTCGCGCAGCGCCTCGTACTGGTTGGACTCGACGGGATACAGGCCTGCGAACACCTGCGGCTTCACGTCCTTGAACCCGGGCAGCGCCTCCGCGGCCCGCCTGGACGCGAGCGTCACCGTATCGCCCACGCGGGCGGCGTGGATCTCCTTGATGCCCGCGATGATGAAGCCCACGTCTCCCGCGGACAGCCGGTCGCGCGCGACCGACTTCGGCGTGAACACGCCGACCTGCTCGCACAGGTACGTGGCGCCCGTGGCCATGAGCTCGATCTTCTCCTTGGGGCGCAGCGTGCCGTCCTTGACGCGCACGAGCATCACCACGCCCACGTAGTTGTCGAACCACGAGTCGATGATGAGCGCGCGCAGCGGTGCCTCGGGGTCGCCCGTCGGCGGCGGCACCTTCGCGATGACGGCCTCGAGGATCTCGTCGATGCCGATGCCGTTCTTGGCGCTCGCGCGCACGGCGTCGGTGGCGTCGATGCCGATGATGTCGCCGATCTCGTCGATGACGCGCTCGGGCTCGGCCGACGGCAGGTCGATCTTGTTCAGCACCGGCACGACCTCGACGCCCTGCTCGATGGCCGTGTAGCAGTTGGCCACGGTCTGCGCCTCGACGCCCTGCGACGCGTCGACGACCAGCAGCGCGCCCTCGCACGCGGCCAGCGAGCGCGAGACTTCGTACGCGAA
>JBGAIS010000269.1:0-3775 GCA_044225355.1 Casimicrobiaceae bacterium
CGCCGCCGCGACCTCGCGCGTGAGGGCGAGGTCGAAGCCCGTGCGCGCGCCGTCGCGGTCCATGCTCGTGAGGAGGATTTCGCCCGCGCCGAGGGCCGCGACCTCGCGCGCCCACTCGATCGCGTCGAGGCCCGTCGGGGTGCGGCCGCCGTGGATGTAGACCTGCCACTTGCCGGGGCCTTCCTGCTTAGCGTCGATGGCAGCGACGATGCACTGCGCCCCGTAGCGTGCCGAGGCCTCGCGGAACAGCGCGGGGTTGCGAACGCCCGACGTGTTGATGCTCACCTTGTCGGCGCCGGCGTTGAGCAGGGCGCGGATGTCCTCCACCGCGTTGACGCCGCCGCCCACCGTGAGCGGGATGAACACCTGCGAGGCGACGGCCTCGATCATGTCGTACAGGAGCCCCCGCTTCTCGACGCTCGCGCGGATGTCGAGGAAGGCGAGCTCGTCGGCGCCCTGCTCGTCGTAGCGGCGCGCGACCTCGACCGGGTCGCCGGCGTCGCGCAGGTTCACGAAGTTGACGCCCTTCACGACGCGACCGTCGGCGATGTCGAGG
The DNA here is from genome assembly GCA_044225355.1 of Casimicrobiaceae bacterium. GTDB lineage: Bacteria > Pseudomonadota > Gammaproteobacteria > Burkholderiales > Casimicrobiaceae > VBCG01. The sequence goes on from JBGAIS010000269.1 coordinate 557, forward strand.
CAGGGGATGATGCGCTTGGCGAGCACGGTCGCGGGGTCGGGAATCAGGAATCAGGAATCGGGAATCAGAAAGCGGGAATCGGAAAGCGCGGCGCCGGCGGTGGAGGCGGCCGCGTGGCCGCGATGCTCAGGTCGAGGCGGCGGCTTTGAGCGCGTCCTTGAAGTTGAGCGTGCCTTCGTAGATCGCGCGGCCGGCAATCGCGCCGATGATGCCGTCGGCCTCGTGCTTCGCGAGCTGCTGCACGTCGGCGATGGAGGCGAGGCCGCCGGACGCGATGACCGGCACCTTGATCTCGCGCGCGAGCTTCACCGTGGCCTCGATGTTGATGCCGGTGAGCATGCCGTCGCGCCCGATGTCGGTGTAGATGATGCCCTCGACGCCGTAGTCCTCGAACTTGCGCGCGAGGTCGACGACGTCGTGGCCCGTCATCTTCGACCAGCCGTCGGTGGCGACCTTGCCCTCGCGCGCGTCGAGGCCGACCAGGATGTGTCCGGGGAAGGCGGAGCACGCGTCGTGCAGGAAGCCGGGATTCTTGACCGCCGCGGTGCCGATGACGACGAAGCCGATGCCGTCGTCCCTGCTCGAGCCAGTGCTGCGCCATGGCGGCCGGGTCTTCGGAGAAGATGGTCACCGCCTGCATGTCGCCCTGCCTCAGGCGAACGCAGTGGCCGTCCTTGATGTCGATCGCGGGAATGATCTGCATGGCCGCGGAGAGAAGCTGCGAAAGACGAAGCTGCGAAGGATGAGGTGCCGGAAGGATCAGGCGTTGCCGTCCCAGGCGACGAAGTTGGCGAGAAGCGTGAGCCCCGCGCGCTGACTCTTTTCCGGATGGAATTGCGTGGCGAAGATATTAGCCCGCGCGATGGCGCAAGTAAACGCCGTCGGATAGTCGACGGTCCCGGCGGTGAGCCGCGGGTCGGCGGGCACGGGATGGTAGCTATGCGCGAAGTAGAAGCGATCGCCGTCTTCGATGCCCGACCACAGCGGATGCGCTCGCGCGTGACGGACCGGGCTCCAGCCCATGTGCGGCACCTTGAGGCGCTCGCCCGAGGGCAGCGTCATCGCCTCGCCCCGGAAGCGCACGACCCGGCCCGGCAGGGCGCCCAGGCAGCGCGTGGGCCCCTCCTCGCTCTCGTCGAAGAGCATCTGGAGGCCGAGGCAGATGCCGAGGAACGGGCGATCGCGCAGCACGTCGCGCACCGTCTCGACGAGGCCGCTGTCGAGGAGGCCCTTCATGCAGTCCGGCATGGCGCTCTGGCCGGGCAGCACCACGCGCTCCGCGCGGCGGATCACCGCCGGGTCGGCCGACACCACGACCTCGCGCTCCGGCGCCACGTGCACCAGGGCCTTCGCGACGGAGCGAAGGTTGCCCATGCCGTAGTCGATGACGACGATCATCTTGGGGAGCAGGTAACGGTAGCGGGCGGTGACGGAAGCAAAGGCGGCGCGGCGGCGGGAGAGGGATGCGGTCCGGTGCCGGGCCGGCGAGGCGGTGGTCGAAGAGCGACTGCCTGGTCCGGCTACCGGTCCATCGTCCCGCTCAGAGGCTTCCCTTGGTCGACGGGATCGCCGCGCCTGCGCGAGGGTCGCGCGAGCAGGCCATCCGCAGCGCGCGCCCGAAGGCCTTGAACACCGTCTCGCACTGGTGATGGGCGTTGTCGCCGCGCAGGTTGTCGACGTGCAGCGTCACCTGAGCGTGGTTGACGAAGCCCTGGAAGAATTCATGGGCGAGGTCCACGTCGAAGGTGCCGATCATGGCGCGCGTGAACGGGACGTGGAATTCGAGGCCCGGGCGGCCGGAGAGGTCGATCACGACGCGCGACAGCGCCTCGTCGAGCGGGACGTAGGCATGGCCGTAGCGGACGACGCCCTTCTTGTCGCCGACCGCCGCCTTGAACGCCTGCCCGAGCGTGATGCCGATGTCCTCGACCGTGTGGTGGGCGTCGATGTGCAGGTCGCCCTTGGCGCGGACGGTGAGGTCGACCATGCCGTGCCGCGCGACCTGGTCCAGCATGTGGTCGAGGAACGGCACGCCGGTCGCGAGGTCCGCGCGACCGGTTCCCTCGAGGTCGATCTCGACCGCGATCTCGGTCTCGGCGGTCTTGCGCTCGATGCGCGAGGCGCGCCGCGGCAGTTCGGCGGGAGCGTTCATGGAACCTTTATACACCAAGCAAATGGGGTCAGACCCCATTGCGGCCAAACCCGGAAATGGGGTCTGACCCCATTTTTGGGCGGCGGGATTCGGGAAATGGGGTCTGACCCCATTTTCAGGCGAAGCGGGAGAGCGCCTCCAGGACGGCATTGTTCTCGGCCGGGGTACCGATAGTGATGCGCAAGCACCCGGCAAGCCGCGGATGCCAGCCGTCGACGTTCTTGACCAGGATGCCGGCCTCGCGAAGCGTCGCGAACCACTTCGGGGCGTCGGGCACGCGCGCGAGCAGGAAATTGGCGTGCGACGGGAACACCGTGACGCGCCGGAGCGCCGCGAGCGCCGCGGCCATGCGCGCTCGCTCGCGCCGGATGGCCGCGGCCTGCTCCTCCAGGAGCGCGGAATGCCGCAGGAGCACCGGCACCACCGCCTGCGTGAGCGAGCTCACGTTGTACGGCGGGCGCACCTTGTCGATCTCGGCGATCCACGCGGGATGCGCCGCGGCGTAACCCAGCCTGACGCCCGCCATGCCGACCTTCGACAGCGTGCGCACGACGACGAGGTTGGCGAACTCGAGCGCGCGCGGCAGGAACGAGGCGTCCGCGAACGCGTAGTAAGCCTCGTCGACCGCGACGATGCCAGGCGCCGCCTCGAGGATGCGCTCCACGTCCCGCACCGGGAACAGCGTGCCCGTCGGGTTGTTGGGGTAGGCGAGCCACACGAGCGCCGGACGCTCGCTCTCGATGGCCGCGAGCATGGCGTCGACGTCGAGCGTCAGGTCCTCGCGCAGCGGCACGCCGACGAAGCGCAGGTTCGACAGGTCCGCGAGCATCCGGTACAGCACGAACGAGGGATCGGGCGCCAGGACAACCGCACCGGGCTTCGCGACCACCGCGGTGAGCATCTGCAGGATCTCGTCGGAGCCGTTGCCGAGCACGAGCGCGACGTCGTCAGGCAGCGAGAGCGAGCGCCGCAGCGCGGCCTTCACCTCGTCGCCGCCGCCGTCGGGATAGCGATTGAGCCGGACGTTGGCGACCGCCGCGGCGATCTCAGCCCGCGCCTCGCCTGAG